>CAJUSM010000008.1 GCA_910588935.1 uncultured Oscillospiraceae bacterium | reverse complement strand
CGGTTCCTCTCTCGAGCGCTTCGATATAATACCATACCTCCTCCCTTTTGTCAACACTTTTTTGAAATTTTTTCAAAAAACTTTTCCAGCCTCCCCTGCTGTACATTTTGGCTGCTATTTGCTATAATCTTTATAGTATATCATTACTGGCTTCTGCCGCTATTATTCATAGAAAGGGAACACTTATGCCAATCCGTATTCAAAGCGATTTGCCCGCTATTGAGGTCTTGGAATCAGAAAACATCTTTGTTATGCCCTTAGACCGGGCCGCGGGCCAGGACATCCGGCCCTTGAAAATCGCCATACTAAACTTGATGCCCACCAAGATGGAAACCGAAACTCAGCTGCTGCGGCTTTTGGGCAATACCCCTTTGCAGGTGGATGTGGAGCTTCTCCACCCGGCTACCCATATCAGCAAAAACACCAGCCCCTCTCACTTAAATAAATATTACCGTACCTTTAACCAGGTTTGTGCCAAGCGTTTTGACGGGCTTATTGTTACTGGCGCTCCTGTAGAAAAACTGGATTTTCATGAGGTAGACTATTGGGAAGAGATGTGCCGCATCATGGAGTGGGCCCGGACCAATGTCTACTCCACCCTATATATATGTTGGGGGGCCCAAGCCGGTCTTTACTATTATTATGGAATCGAGAAGCACCCACTGCCAGAAAAGCTGAGCGGCATTTATAACCACAAGGTGCTCAATCCCTACCACCCCCTTATGCGGGGCTTTGACGACAACTATTTTGCCCCCCACTCCCGGTACACCCAGGTGCTGTTGGAGGATATTCAAAAACATAAGGAACTTATCCCCCTGGCAGTCAGCGACCTGGCCGGGCTGCATATCGTGGCCGAGCGGGGAGGCAGGCGGATTTTTGTAACTGGTCATGCGGAGTACGACCGGGACACCCTGGCTAAGGAGTATTTCCGGGATCTGAACAAGGGCCTAGACCCTAAAGTGCCCTACAATTACTTCCCCAATGACGACCCTGCCCAAACGCCCCCCTTTACCTGGCGGAGCAACGCCCACCTATTGGTGGCCAACTGGCTGAACTATTATGTTTATCAACAGGTTCCTTTCGACTTTATCCACCAAGAGGGCTAGGGCTTGTTTAAAAAATCGCAAACACCGTCTTTTTGCCCTGTCCGGGCGGATTTCTGTGTCGAAAATCCTCGTAACACGAAAGTATTACTTGCGGTTTTCTTCGTTAAACCGCACCACCCAAGGCAAAAATCCGGTACTTTCTCTATTTTCAAACAAGCCCTAGGCGTCCTTTTACTTTGTATAAGATAAGACTTTACTTTGCCACTCTGAAAGCCTCTTTACCATTGGACCCTACTTTGCTCATGATCCCTCATATATTTTAAATCCTACCAAAGGAGACTCCTCTATGCATTGCGATGGCATTCTTTTCGACCTAGACGGCACTCTTTGGGACGCGACTGCCTCCTTGGCCAATATTTGGCGTTCCGCCCTTGCCGGCGAACCCGATATCCCTACTCCCCCCACCCAAGCCCAGCTTCAGGGGGTAATGGGGATGACCGCTCCCCAGCTTATGGCGTCCCTTTTTCCTCACCTCTCCCCTCAGCGGGCCGCCCAGCTTTTCGACCAGGTCTCCCGTGTGGAAAATGACTACATCCTACAGCATGGCGGCACCCTTTACCCTGGCCTCATGCAGATGCTTTCCACTCTCTCCTCCCGGTTTCCTCTATTTATTGTAAGTAATTGCGGCCCCGAGTACATCCCCTGCTTTCTTCAAGCCCATCAGCTAGAGGATTATTTTACCGACTGGGAATGTATAGGCCGCAGCGGCAAGGCAAAATGGGAAAACATCCGTCTCGTTGCCCAGCGCAACGGCCTACATGCCCCCATCTATATAGGTGACACCCACCTGGACAAGCAGGCCGCTGAAAAGGCAGGCGTGCCTTTTATCCACGCGGCCTATGGATTCGGCCAGCTCAGCGGCGTGCAGGCGATTGCCTGTCCCCTAGACTTGATCAAACTGCTGGATTAACCAGCCAGATAGCTTTGGGCGGTACCCATGCTCTACAGGGCTTACACCAAGAGCCCTGTATCTTACAAAAATTCAGGGTGAAATTCTAAAATCCCTTATAAGGGCAATCGGGCTTTTTTGAAAATAGAGGAAATAACGGGTTTGTGCCCAGAAGCGGCCAGCTTCAAAACCGCCGCTTCTGGGCAATAAGACAGCGTTTCCGATTTTTCAAACAAGCCATAGGCCCCAGTTCTCTTAAGCTTTTACCTGGAGGTGTTTTGTGTGAACTTGCCCCTGCTTTTTTCCAACTTTCCGTTCCTTAGCGGCAAGGGCCTTACCCTGGCCCGCATGACCGACCTGGACTTGGAAGCTATGTGGGAAATTATGGGCGATGAGGAAAACTACCGCTACGCCCCTACAGCCGCCCTGCGCTCACCCACCCAATGCCTCCATAAGCTGGTCCAGGCAGAGGCCATGTTCCGGGACCATGTAGCTGTTATTTTAGGTATATACCCAAATGGCGGAGGAAACCGCCTGGCCGGCATCTTTGAAATTTACGGCATCGACCCCCAGGTAGAGTCTGCAACCATCCGGTTTACTCTAAGCCGCCAAGCAACCGGCAACAGCTATGCCACCGGCGCGGTGCGGGCCTGTGTAGATTACCTTATGGCCACCATTGGGGTTCATCGCATCCAGGCCTATGTGGTGCCCACCAATTACCGGGGCGTGCTGGTTTTAGAGCGCTGCGGCTTTACCAAAGAGGGAACCATTCGAGAGGGCTTTTTTTGGCCTGATAAGGGAATTGTGGATCTCAGCCTGTACTCCCTGCTGCCCACCGATTTTCGCCGGGGAGCGGCCATGCGGCATTTATTTTGAAAAGGAGAAACACCCATGAACCCTTCCACCAAGGACTTTTCCACTGGCTCTGTAAAAAAGCAGATTCTCGCCCAAGCCCTTCCCCTTACCTTAGCCCAGATTGTCCAGCTTCTCTACAATGTGGTGGACCGCATCTATATCGGCCACCTACCCAAAATCGGTGATATCGCCCTCACCGGCCTGGGGGTCACCTTCCCCGTCATCATCCTGATTGCAGGCTTTACCAACCTGTTTGGCAGCGGGGGCGTGGCTCTGTTTTCCATCGCCCGGGGCCGCCGGGATGAAGCAGAGGCCGAAAGCATTTTGGGCAATGCCTGCGCCCTGCTGCTGGCGGCCTCTGCCTTACTCTTCCTCTTCTGCTACCCCCTCCGCCAGCCCATCCTCCTTCTTTTTGGGGCCAGCCAGCTTTCGGTGGAGTACGCTGACCAGTACCTACAGATCTATCTCTTCGGCACAGCCTTTTCCATGCTCTCCACCGGCCTAAACGGCTACATAAACGCCCAGGGTTTTCCCCGTACCGGTATGCTTACCACCGTAATCGGCGGTATTATCAATATTCTCCTGGACCCGCTGTTTATTTTTGTTTTTTCCATGGGCGTCAAGGGCGCGGCCCTGGCCACAGTAATCAGCCAGGGGATTTCCGCCCTTTGGGTTCTGGGCTTTCTCACCGGAAAACGGGCTGGCCTGCGTATCCGCCCCAACCGTCTGCGCATCAATCCCCGGCGTACTAGGTCCATGATGGCTATGGGGATGCCTGGCTTTGTGATGCAGGGTACCAACAGCCTGGTACAAATTGTCTGTAACAACCAGCTGCAAATCTACGGCGGCGACCTGTATGTCGGCATTATGGCTGTCCTTGCCTCTGTACGGGAAATCCTCTCTTTGCCTGTTATGGGCATCAGCACCGGGGCCCAGCCCGTGCTGGGGTACAATTATGGAGCCAAGGAGCACCGCCGGGTAAAGGAGGGCATCCGGTTTACCTCTTTCCTAGGCATTGGCTACACCCTGGCTGCCTGGGCTGTTGTTATGCTGATTCCCCGGCAGCTGATGGGTATCTTTTCCGGGGACCCCCAAACCGTCCTCTCTGGCGGAGAGATGCTAAACATTTACTTTTTCGGCTTTTTCTTCATGGCTTTCCAGTTTGTAGGCCAGTCCACCTTTCAAGCCTTGGGTAAGGCCAGGCAGGCCATCTTCTTTTCCCTATTCCGCAAGGTGATTATTGTGGTGCCCCTCACCCTGCTGCTGCCAGCCATGGGTATGGGGGTGCGGGGCGTGTTCTGGGCAGAGCCTATTTCCAACGCCATTGGGGGGCTTGCCTCCTTTCTTACCATGTGGTGCACAATTTACAGAAAGCTGTAGCACTGGGTCAGCCCTCCTTCCCTTTTTCATAGGCCTCTGCCTTATACCGAAAGGTAGAGAGGGCCATCCCGCACTCCCGGGCTGCGGCCGCCCCAGAAATTGCCCCAGACTTCCACCGGGCATAGGCTCTTGGGTAGTTTTCCGGCAAAGGCTTGGGGGGTCTACCAAACCGCACTCCCTTGGCTTTTGCCGCCGCGATTCCCTCCTCCTGCCGTTTTCGGATATTCATTCGCTCGTTCTCTGCCACAAAAGAGAGAATCTGCAGCACCAGATCTGCAATGAAGGTCCCCATTAAGTCCTTCCCTTTGCGGGTGTCCAGCAGGGGCATGTCGATTACGCAGATATCAATCCCCCTATCCTTGGTCAAAATCCGCCACTGGTTCTGCACCTCCCTATAATCCCTGCCCAGCCGGTCAATGCTGAGCACATAAAGCAGATCTCCTGGCTGTATCAGGCGCACCAGCCTTTTGTACTGTGGCCGCTGGAAATCCTTGCCAGACTGCTTATCCATAAATATGTTTCCTAGGGGCACCTTTTTCTTGTTTAGGGCAGCCAACTGCCGGTCCCCGTTTTGGTCGGCGCTGGATACCCGCAGGTAACCATAGACATTCACGAAATTCCCTCCATTCTAAAAAATCAGCGCCAGCCCTCCCACAGGGCCGGCGCTTTTTATTTTACAGGATTCTGGGAGGAAGAGGGAGGCAAAAATCCTATCATCAATACGGAAACTCAGGAAAACCTTAACCAAGGGCGCTGCCAAAGGCGCTGACAGCAGTGTTATAGAAAACCAGGTGTTTGTCGGGCCGCCAGGTTTCAGGATTGCCAAGGATTGCAATTTTGTCTGCCAGCCCGGTAGGCGATGAGCAAGGAGTGGCACGGCAAAACTCTTCGCCTAAACTGCAGCCTTTGGGAAAGCTAGGGCTTGTTTAAAAAACCGAAAACGCTGTCTTTTTGCCCAAAAGCGGCCATCTTCTGCGTCGAAAATCCTCGTGCAAGTATTACTTGCAGATTTTTTCCTTCTGTACCCTGTCCTTTATTGCCACCTCTGGGCGGTCTCCCAAGTAGTGGGAATGTCCAAACGGAAGATATTACGGCAAAACGGCCCCTTACAGGAAGTGTCAAAAGCCAGGAGCTTATAGGGAAAGCGTGAAAAAAATGGTTAGGGTTCGGGACGGTCGGGATTTCATCCCGAAATATTATTTGTGATTGATGGCCTGGGGCAAGGTCATGGGGCGCCGCCCCACACCCCGCGGCCTTTGAGAAAGGTAAGACTTCGCGAAGCGAAGTCTACGAAACTTTTCCCATTTTCTCACGGCATCTGAGAGCTGCGGTTTTTCTTCTCTCGCTTACCTTTATCTTATCTCCTCGTTTGCACACTCCCCAAAGCAGCGTCCCCCTTGCATTCCCTGTTTGATTCAGGTATAATGATGAAACCTTCGGGAATATTTCCCTTTGGCAATTTATAACAAAGGATGTATCAAATTATGGAGCACATTGTCGAAACCCTTGTTCAGCTCTTCAGCCAGACCATTCCTGGGGAGCTCACTGTTTTTCTTCTCTCCCTCATGCCCATTATTGAGCTTCGGGGGGGCATTTTAGCTGCCCGGCTGCTGGATCTGCAGCTGGTGCCCGCTTTTTTCATCTGCCTTATTGGCACCCTGCTGCCTACCCCCTTTATCTTGCTCTTTATCAATAAAATTTTTAGCTGGATGCGCAACACCCCCTTTGTCCGCCTGGTAGACCGGCTGGAGGCCAAGGGGCGCGGCAAGTTCGAAAAAATCAACCGCTATAAAACTCTAGGCCTCCTTATTTTTGTAGCTGTTCCACTACCCGGCACCGGAGCCTGGACCGGCTCTCTGGCCGCCGCCCTTATGAAAATGGACTTCAAGTCCGCCATGCTCTCTGTGGCTTTGGGCACCCTAATCGCCGATATCATTATGTGTATTCTCTCCTACGGCCTGCTGGGCCTGGTACTTTAAAATGCGCCGGTGCAAGGCAGCTGTTATCGGAGCTGGGGCCTCCGGGCTTATGGCGGCAGCCACTGCGGCTCGGATTCTGGGAAAAGGCAAAATCCTAGTGGTGGAGGGCAGCCCAAAACCTGGCCGCAAGCTCCTTGCCACAGGCAACGGCCGGTGCAACCTGACCAATCTCTCTATTCAACCCCAGTACTACCACGGCGATACCCTTCCTCCCGGCCTTTTTGCCCACTACTCTAGCCAGCGGATTATAGAGGAGTTCCGGCAGCTGGGCCTCCTCACCCAAACCGATCCCCAAGGCCGGGTATATCCGCATAGCCTCCAGGCAGCGGCCGTGGTTAAAACCCTTGTGGGGGCCTGCCAGCGGGCAGGGGCTGAGCTGGCCTGCTCCTTTCCGGTAAAAAGCCTGCAGCCTGTCCGGGGAGGCTGGCTTCTCACATCTCAAAGCGGAGAAGAAATTTTCGCCCAACGCTGTGTCCTGGCCTGCGGCGGCCAGGCCTCTCCCAAGCTCTCCACCGGATCCGGCTATGGCCTGGCCAAAGGGCTGGGCCACACTGTTACCCCCCTTTCCCCTTCCCTGGTAGGCCTTGCGGTTCCCGGAAAGGGAACTAAAGCTGTAAAGGGAATGCGCTGTAAAGCAAGAGTTTCACTTTACAGCAATAAGCGGCTGATCAAGGAGGAAAGAGGCGAAATCATCTTCGGTGACCAAGGGATTTCCGGGGTTTGCGTAATGAATCTATCGGCCAAGCTTCGGGAAATTCCCAGAAAGGGAATATCCTTAACATTAGACCTGCTGGAAAGCCTTTCCCCTGCACAAGTCTTCGGTTATCTGAAGGCGCTCTGTCAATCCCAGCCGGATTTGCCCGCCGGAGAATTGCTGGGGGGAGCGGTAAATCTTCGAGTGGGGCAGGCGCTTATCAAAAATCTAGGGCTTCCTTTTGCTAAGCCCATTTCCCAGCTGGCCGGGCAGGAACTGAGGGCTGCCGCCCAAGCCGTAAAAGCCTTTTACCTCCCGATAGCGGGCCCTCTTGGGTGGGAAGACGCCCAGGCCACCGCCGGGGGCATCCCCCTGGACCAAGTGAATTTGAAAACCATGGAGTCCCTGCAATGCCCAGGGCTATATATCACTGGGGAGCTGCTGAACGTGGATGGAGACTGCGGGGGGTACAACCTACACTGGGCCTGGACTACAGGCCTGATCGCCGGGAAAGCTATAGGGGAAAGCCTGAGAACAGGCTGAGCGAAACGTTTCTGAAACGCCTCCGCCAGAGAATGTTTTGTATCGCCGGCCGGCTTGTTGGGTGATGAACAAGAGCTGGCGCAGCTAAGACCTCTCCCCAAACCATGTTTCCTTGGGCGCTCTCACAAAGGAGAGTGTCCAAAACGAGGATTTTATGAGGGGAAGTGGAAACATATCGTTAGGTTGCAGGATTGTCGGGATTTCATCCCGCCATATTATTAGTTATGGATGGGGTCTCGCCTGCCGGCTCGGTCGGGTCAGAACGGTCCCCACCGGGGACCTTCCCCCTGGGGCAAGGTCGCGGGGCGCCGCCCCACACCCCGCAGCCTTTGAGAAAGGTAAGACTTCGCGAAGCGAAGTCTACGAAACTTTTCCCATTTTCTCACGGCATTTGAGAACTGCGTTTTTTCTTCTCTAGCTTACCTTTATCCCCCCGTTTGCACACTCCCCTCACAAAGGCTCCCCTTGCAAAATCCTTCTGGATGTGATATACTTAATTTATCTTAGTAAAGAGGTGAATCGTCATGATTGCGATTATTGACTATGGGGCTGGGAATCTGCAGAGCGTAGAAAAAGCCCTTACCCATATTGGCTGCTCCTGCCAAGTGGTCTCCACCCCTCAGGCCCTGGCTACCGCCTCTGCCGCTGTTCTTCCAGGTGTAGGCGCCTTTGGTCAAGCCATGAAGAGTCTGGGAGCCTCTGGTCTGGATCGGGCCATTCGGGATTTTGTGGCGGCAGAAAAACCCTTTCTGGGAATTTGCCTGGGCCTGCAGGTGCTTTTTGAAAGCAGCGAAGAATCCCCTGGTGTGGCAGGGCTTGGCCTGCTAAAGGGTCAGGTCCATAGGCTCCCGGCAGAAAGTGGGCTAAAAATCCCCCATATAGGCTGGAACTCCCTGGATGTCTGTCGTCCCGGCTGGCTTCTCCAGGGCCTAAAACCCCAGCCCTTTGTATATTTTGTCCATTCCTACTACCTCCAGGCCCATGAAAGTGTGGTCTCAGCAACTGCCAATTACGGAGCCCTGATCCATGCGGCGGTGGAAAAGGGGAATTTGGCCGCCTGCCAGTTCCACCCGGAAAAAAGCGGTGATCTGGGGTTAGAAATCCTGCGCAATTTTGCTCAAAAAGCAGCAAATACCACATGGGAAAGGAGGGGATCCTCATGTATGCGAAAAGGATTATCCCTTGCCTAGACATCAAAGAAGGCAGAGTTGTAAAAGGCACTAACTTTACAGATCTTCGAGATGCCGGAGATCCTGTGGAGGCCGCTTTGGCCTATGACCGCCAGGGCGCGGACGAGTTAGTGCTGCTAGATATTAACGCTTCAGCGGAAAGCCGGGGTATCATGACCCAAGTAGTGGAGCAGGTGGCAAGCTGTATATTTATCCCCTTTACAGTAGGGGGCGGAATCCGCAAGGTGGATGACTTTACAGCATTGCTTCGCGCTGGAGCTGACAAAGTGTCCGTAAACTCTGCGGCTCTTAGGAACCCCGAACTCATCCGGGAGGCGGCGGATAAATTTGGAAGCCAGTGTGTGGTCGTGGCAATGGACGCCAAGCGCCGCCCTTCTGGTGAGGGATGGACTCTGTACCAAAATGGCGGCCGCATTGACAGCGGCAAGGATGCTTTAGAATGGGCAAAAGAGGCGGAGGCCCTGGGCGCGGGGGAGATCCTGCTGACCAGCATGGACTGCGATGGCGTGAAAAATGGTTATGACCTCGCCCTAACCCAAGCGGTTTCCCAGTCGGTAGGCATCCCTGTCATCGCTTCTGGGGGGGCTGGGCGTCTCTCTCACTTTGCTGATGCCTTTACCCTGGGAAAGGCAGACGCTGTGCTGGCCGCATCCCTATTCCACTTTGGCGAGATCCAGATCCCGCAGCTTAAGGAATACCTGAAAGAGCAAGGCATACCAGTACGCATGGGATAAACATAGACAAAAGCAACAGCGCGGCAGTGGGCCGGGCAAATGGTTTCAGAGCGCATGGAGCCAGCTCATAAAACCACTTTGCCCCCCGCTGCCGCGCTGGGCTATTCCTCCTGTTCCCGTGCTAAAGCCGCCAGGCCTGCCGCCAGCTCTACCAGGCCCACATTGTACCCGGCGCAGGCATAGAGCCCGTTTCCTTGGCGATCTGCCAGCACCACCAAGGGCAGTCTTCCAGGCTCTAAATACATCCGCCTAGCCACCGCCTCCGCGCTTTCTTCCTCCCCAGTCATCAGGTGCGCCTGACAGCCCAATGCCTCCAACTCTTTTCCCTGGGCCTCCAACTCATTCACCAGGTGCTGGGTGGGCTCGCTTCCCGGCTCTATCCAGCACATAAGGCTTAGGGGGTTCTCCTTAAGCAGGGTCCATAGGCTGGTCTTTCCCCTCGCCAGGGGCATATCCGGCAGAGCCAGCCGCTGAAGCAGCTCCTCCGGCCTGCCTCTTGGGAACTCCACCGTCAGTTGGGTCGGCTCTCCGCTTTCCACCGTAAAGTCATAGTACTCGCCCAGCTGGTTCCCATTGGGTAGCCGGGTGGCGGCAATCACCCTGTACTCTCCTGGGGGCAGGGGAATAGGCGTCTCGGGTTCTGCCGGCTCTAAGGGCCTCAGGCCCTCTTTCTCAATCCTCATCAGCCCCAGGCTGCCTCCTTGGGGCTTCTCTCCCTGAATCAAAGCTTCTCCTGGGGGCAGACCCTCTACAGGGCAGAACCCGCTTCCATCCCAGTATTCTGGACCGGCGATTCCAGGCCTGGCAGGAATGCCTCTTGCCCTGCACAGCGCGCAAAACAGAGCCTCCCTGGCCTGGGCATTTACAGGACCAGTCAGCCAGGCCCCTGCTGGGGTTTGAGGCAGGGCCTCCCATCCCGTTTCTAAGGCGCGGTGGGCTTGTGTAGCCGCCCAAAGGGCCGGAGGCGTTAGCCCTGGCAACACCTGAGACAGCAACTGCCGCCAGGGCGCAAGTGGCTCCTGCCAGATCCGGGGAGAGAGCATGGTAGCGCGAAACTCCTCTTCTGTCATACCCTGATCTAACAGCCGATCCCGGTATTCCATGGCAGGCAGGGCGTCTGCCAATACAGCCTCCTCTGGGCCGTCATCCCGATCTTTTTGGGTAAGGCTGTCCGCAATTTCTTCTAGGCTTTCCTGCCAGGACTTCTTGTTCCGCGCTATCCATTCCTCCCGGCGGGCCCGGCAGTCCTCCAGTACAGCGGCCCTAGCCCGCCGTTCCTCCTCCGAAAGGCCAACAGGCTCCAGTCCCCGGTCAGCAGGGGCGGCAAAGCCAAAGCCTGGGGGCATGGGTTTCCCTGGTAGGGTTAGGGTGATCTGGGAAACCTGGCCGGTATTCACCAAAGCCTCCGCCAAACCCTCTTCTCCCAATACTCGGACCCACAAACTGCCAAGCCCCAGGTTCAGGCGGGCCTGCCCATCTGCTCCAGTTTTTCTCCGGGCAATTTCCCATAGAGCTCCTTCGTTGAGTATGTAAAAGCCAAGGGAGACCCCCGCCATGGGCTGGCCCTCTCTGTCCACAGCCCCAACAGTAAAGGACATTGTCTCTGCGTACCGGGAGGTAACGCTCTCCAACACCAGCCCCTCCCGGCAGTCCAAGTCCCCTTCCTCCACCTCTGGAAATAGGAACCTCCACTCTTGGGGAGCGCCGGTGACAAATGCCTTGGTGTTTGCCAACATGGCCCGGCCAGCGGCAGCGGTAAACCAGCCCATATCCAGCCGGGGCTCCGGCTCGCAGGCCCCCAAAAAGCGCCATGCATTCCCGTCCCAAGCCTCCACCCAAGCGTGGTTATCATCGCAGTGAGACCAGCGAGGTGCGTAGACCTGCCGGGCGGCAATGCCTACGCTGCGCAGAGCATTTACCGCAAATACAGATTCCTCCCCGCACCGGCCGTAGCCCCGGTGATATATGTCCAGAGCCGAAGAGGTCCTGCCGTCGGTAGCCCGGTAGGTTACATGGCTGCAGCACCAGACATTCACGGCCTGAATGGCTTTCTCTAGGGACAGCCCCTCTATCCAGGGGAGCAGCTGGTGGTAAAACTCCTCCCGGCAGGGAGAAAGAGCCTCGTCGTTCACCCGGGGGCAGACCACATATTTTGCAAAGCTCTCTTCCGGCACAGAACCGCACCAGGCCATTTCCCGGCAGAGCATGGCTCCATGCCTGGCAAAGCCCAGCAGGGTTTCCGGTCCATACTGAGAAAGATCCTGAAGCGGCAGGGTGCCTACCAGGTACCTAAACCAAACACGCTCCTCTGGACCGGCAGACTCTTCCGCCTCCTCTAGCCCCGGAATCTGGGCAAGCAGCTGGGCCCTAGCCTGCCAGCGGGCCTGAGCATAAGCTGTCAGCTGTTCCGAAATATTCTTCATAGGCTCGCCAGCTCCACTTTCAGCACTGTATCCACCGGGTCGGGCAGAACGGGATCCGGGCCCAAGTCTGCAAACACCACATCTGGATAGTTATCGTAAACCCAACCCTTAGCAATGTGCGCCTCGGCCCCGCTGGCCACCCAGCGAATAGACTTCACCTGGTCTCTGCACAGCCCTTGGAGAGGTACCGCGCCAATGGTATTTTCAAACAGATGATAGTACAGGGTGTTGTCCTTGCGGGTAATGCGGCCAGTATCTGGCTTTTCCATACCTGCTTTGCCGCAGCCATAAATGCTCTCGCCGTTTTTTGCCATCCAGCGGCCAATGCCCGCCAGAATTTCCTGGGAGGCCATAGGGATATTTCCCTTTGCGTCCGGCCCCACATTAAGCAGCAAGTTTCCTCCTTTAGAGACACACTCTACCAGCTTTTTAATCAGCATAGAAGCAGGCTTAAAAAATCGGTCGGTTTCGCAGTAGCCCCAGTTCCCGTTCATGGTAACGCAGGCCTCCCACACCAGGTCCTTGCCGTTTTTGTCCAGCAGGCCATTGGGGGGAATAATCTGCTCTGGGCTGACAAAATCTCCGTGATAAGGCTTGGGATCCCCCTCCCATAGGGAGCCAAAACCCTCGCCGCTTACCTCCAGCCGGTTGTCAATAATAATGCCTGGCTGAAGCTCCCGAACCATGGTAACCAGTTCTGTGGCCCGCCATTTCTCCCCCCGCATAGCCTCCGGACCATCGCCATAGGAAAAATCAAACCACAGGATATCAAGCTTGCCATAGTTGGTGCACAGCTCCCGTACCTGGCCGTGAAGGTAATCCAGGTACCGGTTAAAGTCCCGGTTCTCATTAGAGCATTCCGGGTGGTTGCGCATGGGATGATGTTGGTCGCCGTAGTGGGGATAATCGGGATGGTGCCAATCCAGCAGGGAGAAATAAAGGCCGGCTTTCAGGCCCTCGGCCCGCACGGCGTCTAAAAACTCCCGGACAATATCCCGGCCGCAGGGGGTGTTTGTAGACTTAAAGTCTGTCAGCTGGCTGTCGAACAGGCAAAAGCCGTCATGGTGCTTGGCAGTAAGAACAGCGTACTTCATGCCAGCCTCCTTTGCCATACGCGCCCAAGCCTTAGGGTCAAAATCTACAGGGTTAAACTGGTGGAAAAAGGGCATATAGTCCTCCTCCGGCATCTGCTCGGTACTGCGGACCCACTCGCCTCGGGCAGGGATGGCATACAGACCCCAATGGATAAACATGCCAAAACGGGCGTCTTGGTACCATCTCATACGTTTTTCATATTCATCTCTTTGAAAGCGATACATCATAAGACTCCTCTCTTAAAAAGCTGTACCATCCGCATGGCAAAATCCTGGCCGGCAAGGGGCGCCGTGTTTTTTAGGCTTTCCACTTATCCAGCGGCGATTTTGCTCAGGAAAACTCGCAGTAAGACGATTGGTACAGTTTTACATTACTTATTGGTGTTTATTGTAGCGTTTTACAGGGCAGGAGTCAAGGCTTATTTTCCCATCCCTTTCAATCTCTCTAGGGCATGGAGGGGTTGCCCGCCACGCCCTATATCCTTACGGAAATATAAGCTGGCACAGAAGCCCTGTTGCCACTGCGGCAGCGTACAGCAGCCCAACCAAGCACAGGTTTTCCCAGGTATCCCGGTTTACCCGGAACAGTACTGCCAGGCCCACCCCCGCCCCAGTACACAGCCCTGCCGCCGCCGCCCCAAAGGAAAGCGAGCCCCCTAGGTACAGCTCTGTAAGGATCACTGAGGCCGCGCAGTTGGGAATAAAGCCGATCAGCCCGGCCAGAAAGGGCTGAAACACACTGCCGGAAAGAAGAAGGCGGGAGATATTCTCCTCCCCTACCAGCTGGATGGCACAGCCCAGCGCTAAGTTGATTGCCAGCAAAAACAGAAAAATCTGGACGGTATGCCGAAAGGCTGAGCGAAAAATTCCCTTTTCTCCACAGCCGCAATCCTCACAGAGATCCTGAAAAAGCTCTCGCCGCCGGAAAAACCGGCCTGCCAACCCATCCACTGCCAGGCCAGCTACCGATGCGGCAATCAGCTTAACCCCCAGCAGCCGTCCTAAAGCCCCTAGGGCCTGGGGCCGGCTGAGCAAAATAGGCAGGGCCTCGTCTGAGGTAGCCAGGAACACCGCCAGCAAGGTGCCAGGGGAAATCAGCCGGCCCCCATAAAAATTGGCTGCCGCCACCGAAAAGCCGCACTGGGGAACACAGCCTAGCACCGCCCCGCCCACTGGCCCCAGCGGGCCCAAACGGGCAAGCGCGCCGGTAAGCCTGTGGCTTGCCCGGTGCTCCAGGAACTCCATAAGCAGGTAAGCGCCAAACAAAAAGGGCAGGGTCTTCAGGGAATCCAGAACAGCGTCAAGAATCATTTCTTTCATAGGCTTCCTTTCCCGGCCATGCCGCGCAGGCTTACTGGCCGAACGTCCATTTCACAGCCAAGGGTATAGTAACTTTTCGCAGCCGCCTGCTGGGCCCTTGGGCAAAAGGCATAGTTTTTTATATTATAGCACGCGGGCAGCAGAAATTGATGGGGAAAAGGGAACAACTTGAAAAAAGCAGCGCTCTGCCCTGGACAAAAGCAGACCCCCCAGGCTCCTAAAGGAACCCGGGGGTGAGGTGAAAAGAGCAGCGCTAGCTGGCAAAGTATCTGGCGCACTCCCTATGTCTTTAAATCGGTTTTAATCTGGGTGGTGGAAATTTCCGGCGTTCGGGGCAGGTACACCACCTGGCAGTAGGGCTTAAGAAAGTCAAATTTTCCTGCCCAGTCGTCCCCCATTACAAAGGTATCCACCTTGTACAGCTGTACATCGCTGACCTTTTGCTCCCAGTTTTCCTCTGGAATTACCAGGTCCACATACCGGATAGCCTCCAGCAGCTGTTGGCGTTTGGTGTAGGAAAAGTAGCATTTCTTCTGCTTGCTGTTCCAGTTGAACTCATCGGTAGAAAGGGCCACAATCAGGTAATCCCCCAGCTCCTTAGCCCGCTTAAGCAGGTTAATGTGGCCGTAATGGATTAAGTCGAAGGTGCCATAGGTGATCACCCGTCTCATTTCGTCTCCTCCTTGCGCAGATACTCCTCTACCCGGTACCTGGGCCGGGCCTTTACCTCGCTGTATATTTTACCAATATAGCCCCCCACAACACCCAAACAGAGCATTTGCAGCCCGCCCAGCAGCCAAATAGAGCACACAATGGCTGTCCAGCCAGAAACTGCCCAGCCTGCAAAATAGGAGACCAATGCATATAGCAGCCCAAACACACTAAGCACCGAAACCAAAATGCCAAAGTTTGAGATCAGCTTCAGGGGCTTTACGCTAAAGCTGCTGATGCCGTCTATAGCCAGGGCGATCATTTTCTTCAGAGGATACTTCGATTCCCCCGCCACCCGCTGATGACGGTCATAGTACACATAGTCAGAGCGGTAGCCAATTAGGGGCACCATCCCTCGCAGGAACAGGTTAACCTCTTTATACTCCGAAAGCCCCTCCAGCGCCCGGCGGCTCATCAGCCGGTAGTCGGCATGGTTAAACACCACATCCACCCCCAAAAGCTTCATCACCTTATAAAAGCCCTCTGCGGTGGTGCGCTTAAACCAGGTGTCCGTATCCCGCTTGTTCCGCACGCCATAGACCACATCGCAGCCCTCCAGGTACTTCTTTACAAACTCATCCAGGGCGTCCACATCGTCCTGCAGGTCCGCGTCCAGGCTAATGGCGCAGTCGCACCTCTCCATGGCGGTCATCAGGCCGCAGAGCAGGGCGTTCTGGTGGCCCCGGTTGTGGGCAAGCTTTACCCCTTCCACATAGGGGTTGTCCTGGTTCAGCTGGGTAACCAGCTGCCAGGTTCTATCCTTGCTGCCGTCATCCACCAGCAGCATCCGGCTGTTTTCATTGGCCAGCCCCTGGGCACGCATAGATTCTATTTTGGCTGTCAGCTGCCTTACGGTTTCCGGCAGGGCCTCCTCCTCGTTATAGCAGGGTATTACAAAGTAAACAGTGGGCGTCATTGGCTGTTTTCCTCCTCACGATTTTTCTGCTCCTCCTGGGAGCCCTCCCCCTCCAGGGCCAAGGGTTCCTGTCTCTGAGGCCAAGGCCTAGGCTGCAGCCGGTCGGCGTTCCGGTGGGCCTGGTGAGGCTCCTGATCCGGGACGGCGGGCTTGAGGGGAGACTCCTCCTCTACCGATGGATTTTCCCCAACAGAAGGCTTTTCCTCCATCGGCGGGGCCGGCTCCGGGGGCTTAGAAAGAGGAGGCGCGGCGCCTGGTTTTTTGCCGCCAAAATGGGGGCGCAGAGCATGGGGCCGGCGGAACGCCGCTCCCTGTTTTTTACAGTAGGCCGCAAAGGGCTCCGCCTTCATCAGCCGAGGGGGCTTGGGAGGCTGGGGCTTTCGAAGCCGCCGGCACAAAGCCAGATAGCCGATTAGGGAGATTAGGGAGCAGGCGGTAATCAGAATGCCAGAGCCCAGGCCAGGGGTGGTATAGATAAACTGAATGTCTGCTACCTCGCAAGTGGGAACCACAATAGACATAAACCCAATATTAGAACGGATAATTTCCACTGGCTCCCCATTTACCTGGGCTCTCCAGCCAGGCTCATAGGGCACGCTAAAAAAGTATAGGGTATCCGTGGCCACATCTTCCGCATAGGCCTGAAACCCAGAATTCGTGTACTGAAAACCGCTGCAGGTATTCCGGGAACGGTCTAGGCAGTCTTGGCCATATGTCTTTTCGCTAAAACTCCTGTACTCCTTAGACAGCGGAGAGAGCACTTCCTGAACGGCCGGCACATCCGCGTCATCTACCACCAGGGCCCGGAGCATGGCCAGCTCCCGGGTGCCAACCGTGGTATCCGTGCCCTTGGTCAGCTCCTCGTATTCACTGCGGGGCATATAGTAATCGTAAGAAAAGCCCATACGGATATAGTAACCATTTTCCCATATATCATAGCCGTTGGCATTGCCATAGTAGGCCCAGCCAGGCATAGAGGGCTCGTCAGAGTTTTCCCCCGCAAAGAAATCCGGGTCATCGTCATCATCAAACAGCCAGTGGACAGAGGTAAGGGCCCGCACCGGGTAATGGCTCACCTTGGGCCTGGAGCCCACGTCTCGCTGAACGCCAATGGAATCGTAAAAGTCCATTACCGAGCCCGGCACAATGCTGTGGAAAGCCTGAATAGAGGGAATCTGCCAGAACATGGCCGCATTGTCCATGGATTCGTAAAAGTCCGACCGGCACTCCTGCAGGTCTGGCAGGCTTAGGCTTGCCCCCCCGTTCAGGGCATAAGGAATGAGATGATCCCAAGTGTATTCCGCTTGGGTTTTGCCCAAGGCAATAAAGTAGATAGAATAGAATACCGAAACCAAAGAAAGGCAGGCAAGGGCCCCTCGCTGAAAGGCCCGGCGGTTTCGGCGGCAGAAGGTGAAAAGGTAAACCACCAGTCCCAGGCTGATTAGGGCAATGGCCACATAGGTCCAAAACCGGCTGGGGTACTCCTCCAGGCCAAAGCTTGTAACCTCCTCTCCGTCCACCTCCTCAATGAAGGGCATAAAGCCGATAATACAGCTAATCGCCGCCGTGATACTGAAGGTCCAAAGGATGGAACGCCGCCAGTCTGTGCGCTCCTCCTCCAGGGCCATCACCGTAGCAAGGGCCATCATCAGGGTAAGCATATAGTACCAGCGGGCATAGTAGGCCCGGTTCAGCATTTGAAAAGAGGCGTTCAGGCCGGGGATTAGGGCCATGGCAAAAAGGATCCACAGCATTTTTTTCAGCCAGTGTTTCCGCCGCAGCTGAAGCCAGCCAATCACTCCTGTCATGCCGAACAGGGGCAGCCAGGCGCCTAGGGAGGACCACTTAGACTCGGAATCCGGGGTAAAATTGGGCCGGGCTGGGAGATCCGGCGGGAAGAAGAAACACTCCATAATGTGCATATACCGTTGGTTCCGGTTGTAAAGCACCGCGTTCCAGCCGTTAATCACATTGTCTACCCGGTTGTTCTGGAGCACAGCTAAAATGGAGGGCACCAAAAGGATGGCGGAAAGCCCCACCCCAATAACAGCCTCCAGGCCCAAAAGCAGGAAATCCTTTAGGGAGATCCGCCAGCTGCCGCAGGCCAGCCGGAGGAAAAAGTAGATAAGGGTAAAGGTAACCTGTCCCACAAAAAAATAGTAGTTCACAACACAGCAGGCAAACACGGCCAAGGCAAAAATCCCCCGGCAGCGGGTGGCCATATACTCGTCCAAAGCGGCCAGCAGCAAAGGGAAAAACACAATGGCCTCGTGGAAGTGGTTGAAAAAGATATTGTATACCGAAAAGCCAGAAAAGGCATAGAGCAGCCCGGCAATTAGGGCATTATCCGGAGACTTGGTGTAGCGGTGGATATACACATAGCCGGTCAGGCTGGCACAGGCGAATTTTAGAATGAGCAAAGGGCCCATTAGGAACTGGAGCCACTCCGAGGGAAACGGAATGGTGAGCCAGAAAAAAGGGCTGCCCAAAAGGTAGAAAGAGTAGGAGCCAATGAAATTAGCCCCCAGGTCTGTAAGATGGCTCCACCCCAAGTTGCCAGAGCGGACAGCATCGTGGGCCAGGCGGTAAAAGGGAACCTGCTGCACGTTAAAATCCCCATAAAACAGGAACCTTCCCCCATCTACAATGAGAAAGGGGAGAAAGACCGCAAAGGACAGGCCTAAACCCAAAAAGAAAGCCTTGAGAAAATAGTTTTCCCGCCAGCTGGTTTTTTTCTGATTTTGTATATATGACATGGCGACAACCTCGGGTTCTTAGAATACTCCAGCCATAGGCCGGGGGTAGGCGCAGCACCCGCTTTCAGCCAGGCCCTAGCGCCGTTAGGGTATATTATAGCACAAAAGACATGGTGAATAAAGCATTTTTTGGCAGGAAGAGGGGCAAATTCTGGGAAATACCAGAAGCCTCCAGGAAGAATGGGTGATCAAGATGGCTGTGGGGCGCATAGAGAGCGCTTGTCATCCCCGCGCGGAAACCCCCAGCTGAAAGGATACAGGTTGCCTTTGCCTCCCGCCCCTTACCATGCTTCTCCCCTGTTTTTTCTCCCCTCCCCCTACCATTCCCCTCTTCCCCATGCTATAATGAGAACCTACCCCATAAAAAGGAGCGTTCCCTATGCTAAAAGATTACCCCCTCTCCCGTCTCCCCGCCCCCTGCCGGAAGGTCTGGGGCCGCACCACCTCTAGGCTCTCTCCCCTTACCCTTTTCTGGACCGGCAGCGCTCTGGAGCTAAACCTGAAAGCCGGCGAGCTCTGGGCAGAGGTGGAAACCGGGTTTGCCCATCTGGAGCAGTGGGCTGCCGTGATAATCAATGGCGAGCTTATCAGCCGCTTTCCTCTTCCCCCAGGCCGGCACTGGCTCTGCCTCTTCCGGGGGATGAATCCTGCCAAGACAAAAAGCATCCGCTTTGTCAAGGAGGTCCAGGCTATGCCTGGGGATCCCCAGGCCCGGCTGCAAATTCACGCCCTGCGCACAGATGGGGAATTCCTCCCCGTAAGCCCCCGGCCTCGAAAGCTGGAATTCATTGGAGACAGCATTACCTCTGGAGAAGGGCTTACCGGGGCCAAAGAGGAGGAAGACTGGATTCCTATGTTTTTCTCCGCTGTCCATGGGTTTCCCCTGCTTACGGCAGAACTCTGCGGGGCCGAGTGCCGGGTGATCTCTCAAAGCGGCTGGGGGGTACGCAGCGGCTGGGATAATGACCCCCGCTGCGCCCTGCCCAAGGTATACAGCCAGATCTGCGGCCCCCTTACAGGGGAGGAAAATATTGCGCTGGGGTCTCAGGAGCCCTATCATTTTGCAGCCTGGCAGCCCGACGCGGTAATTGTGAACCTGGGCACCAACGATGGCGGGGCCATTCACCAGCCCCCTTGGCGAAATCCGGCAACAGGAGAGAGCTTTCGGCAAACAGCGGATCCAGCCGGCCGTCAGGCTTTCCAAGATGAGGCCGCGGCTTTCCTCCACCAGCTGCGGGAGAAAAATCCCAAGGCCTTCCTGCTGTGGGCTTACGGAATGCTGGGCAGGGATATGGCCGAGCCCATCCGCCAGGCAGTAAGCCGCTATCAGCAGGAATCGGGGGACAGGCGGGCCGCCTTCCTGCTGCTGCCGGATACCACCCCAGAGACCATAGGTTCCCGTGGCCACTCTGGAAAAAAGGCCCATGCCCTGGCCGCCCAGCTCTTGGCCCATACCTTAAAAACCTTGTGGGAGGAAGAATAGCTATGTATCCGTTCTTTGCCATGCTTTCCCGAATGAAATACATCAACCGCTGGGGCCTTATGCGCAATACCCGAGAGGAGAATCTTTGCGAGCACAGCCTGGAGGTTGCCATTGTAGCCCATGCTTTGGCCACCATTGGCAACCAGAAGTATGGCCGCGGCTACGACCCCCAACGGGCCGCAGCCCTTGCCCTGCTTCACGATGCTTCGGAGATCATTACCGGGGACATGCCCACCCCGGTAAAGTATCACTCAGAGGAGATCCGCCGGGCCTATGGCGAGGTAGAGGATATGGCGGTAGAGCACCTGGTCTCCATGCTGCCAGAGGAGCTGCGGCCTGAGTACCGGGCCCTTATGACCATGGCCGCCCCAGGAGACGAGGCCCTAAAGCCCATTGTTAAGGCTGCCGACCGGATATCCGCGGTGATCAAATGCGTAGAGGAACGGCAAAGCGGCAACCGGGATTTCTCTAAGGCCGAACAGACCATCCTCAAGTCAGTAAAGGAGATGAAGCTGCCAGAGGCTGATTATTTCCTTCAGGAGTTCCTGCCCAGCTACGGCCTTACCATTGAGGAGCAGGACTACACCCGCCAAGCCGGGCTGAAATTTGGGGAATCCTCCCAGCTGGTTTTCTCCAAGGTGCTGAAATAGGGGGAGAAAAATGAAAATTGGGAATGTGGAAATCAAGGGCCTGGCAGCCCTTGCCCCTATGGCTGGGGTTACAGACGCAGCCTACCGCCGGGTTTGCCAGGATTTTGGCGCGGCCTACACTGTCACCGAGATGATCAGCGCCCGGGCCATGGATTTTGACGACAGGAAAACCGCCTGCCTGGCCGATATCACACAAGACCAAGGCCCGGTATTCCTGCAGATTTTTGGAGAAGATCCGGCCTGTATGGCTCGGGGGGCAAAAAAGCTCTCTGCCCTGGGGCCGGCGGGGATCGATATCAATATGGGCTGCCCTATGCCCAAGATCACCGGGGGCGGGGCAGGCAGCGCTTTGCTCCGGGAGCCGGCCCGCTGCGGAGAAATTGTCGCGGCGGTAAAGAAGGCCTGTGGCCTGCCGGTAACGGCCAAGCTCCGGGCTGGGTGGGACCAGGCCCACATAAACGCGGTGGAGGTGGCAAAGGCCTGCGAAGCGGCGGGAGCGGACGCCCTGTGCGTCCATGGCAGAACCCGGGAACAGCTGTACCAGGGTAAGGCAGATTGGGCGGTTATCCAGGTGGTAAAGGAGGCGGTGGGTATCCCGGTGATTGGCAACGGAGACATAACCGATGCCCGCAGCGCCGGAGAGATGCTCACCCAAACTGGCTGCGACATGGTAATGGTAGGCCGGGGGGCCTTGGGGAATCCCTGGGTATTCCAGGAGATCAACGCCCATCTGCGCAACGAGAGCCTAATTTTCCCGCCTCCCACCCTAACCCAGCGGCTGCTAACCATGCGCAAGCACATTGGCCTGGCCTGCCAATACAAAGGGGAGGCAAAGGCCATGCGGGAAGCCAGGAAGCATGTGGGCTGGTACATGAAGGGCATCCGGGGAGCGGCAGAGTTCCGCCGGCGGGCCGGGGAGCTGTGCACGCTGGCGGACCTGGACCGGCTGGTGGAGGATGTGTACAGGCGGGGAGAGGAGTGAAAAAATCGGAAAAACCACCTACCGTTTTCTTGTTTTTCTAAGCGAAGCGGCAGGCGGTTCTTCTTTTTTGAGGTTCTATAATCTATAAACCAGAGGCTCTGGCAGCGTCTATGGCGGCAAATGGAGACCTAGCCCCAATAAACCGAATAATACAAGGTTCTTAGAGAAACCTGAACTCATTAATTCTGGCGGGAAAAGCGGGGTGAAAATGCAGAATTCCCCACTCTGCAAAAGCCCGTCAGCTGTCCAGATGAAGCACCAGAGTTCAGGCAATGCGCACTTAGGAGAGAAAAAGCGAAAACAGCCCCCTGAATTTTCCTTTAGACCAAACCTGGCAGCAATTCCATCTTCCATTATCGCCTGGAGGGTTTCTCAATTTCTTGGGTTTTTCAGCACGAAACAGAGAAAGTATACCCTACACCGGGTAACATGCTGAACTATCCTGTGTCTGGCGACCGGCTGCGGGACGTGATCAGGATACTGTAAGAGACCAGATGGTCTGAAAGCGATGAGTGTGGTTTTATAGCCACAAGGTTCTAATCATCCGCCGAACAGTTTAAGCCGTTATATTTTGGAAGCACGCAAAAAGGCCAGGAGCCAAAAGCCCCCGGCCTTTCCTGTTTTACAGCGTCAGCTCAAACTCAATCTCATGGCGAATGGGGATCCCGTTCTCCCCCTTCTCCGGAATGCAGGGTTTCTCCTTCCTAGCCAGCTCCACCCCGTTGTGGTAAAGTCTTGTCATGTCAAAGCCCATTTTCTGATATAAGCCCATGGCGTTCAAATTGTCGTTGGTTGTAACCACAATAAGCTTTTTGCACCCTAGGTCCCTTGCCGCCGACTGCACCAGCTCCGTCAGCTTACTCCCAATGGCTCCCCTAGCCCGGGCACTGTCCAGAGAGGTGAGCTCGCATACATCCCCAGCTGTAACATAAGTGGCCAGCCCTACCAGCTCTTTCCCGCTGAAGGCCGCGAAGCCATGGGCCCGGCTCAGGTCGTTACTGATTCCATGGGTGATCATCTGGAGGGAACCCCAACGAGCCTGAAGAAAAGCATTGGCCTGCTCCCGAATGCTCTCATCCACCGGACAGAACCGAAGCGGAACCTCCTGCCCGGCAGCCTGGGGCAGGCTCTCCAGAGAGGGCTTGTCCTCTTGGGGCTCCTCCTCCTTTTGGGGGGCAGGCTTTTGCACAGATTCAGGCCCATCCCCGGCCTTTTCCACGGTGATCTCCGGCTCAGGTTCCGCCCAAGGGCAATTCACTGCCGGGCCTAAGCGGTAGAGCTTAACCCCATAGGGAGGCAGCTGGATGGAGCCCTGAAGCTCCGCCGGCTTGCCGGTATAGAGATCGGTAGCCGGGCCGGAGTAATTGCACCCAATGGTAAAGGCCGCTCCATCCGCGTTAATGGCCACCAGCACAGTCTCCTCCTTGCTTTCCCTGCGAATCACGATCTGCTTGTTCAGCAAGGTTTCGTTTTTGTAGTCCCCATAACTCAAGGCATGACTGCGGCGCTTAATGGCGCTGAGCCGGCTGATAAACTGGGTGAGCTCGTTGGACACAGGGGCCTCAAAACAGGGCCGAAGTGCCGGGTCCCCGTCCTTCTTGTCCCCGTCCGCTCCCCACTCGCTGCCATAATACAGGCAGGGAATGCCTGGCATACTGTAGAGCATGGCATACAGGCCCGGGAGCTGCTCCTTGTCCTTCAAAATGGTATGAATACGGGTCACGTCGTGGTTATCGGCAAAGCAAAGCAGATGCTCCCCCCGGTACAGGCACCAATTCTCAGCCCCAAACTGCCGGTTCAGAGAGTGGGCGATTTCAAACATATTCTTATCGTTAAAGGAGGAATATAGGCCCTTATAGCATTCATAATTGGTCACGCTGTCCAGCATGTCCGGATTCATAATCCGCCTGTAGTCCCCATGGATCATCTCCCCCAAGAGGAAAAAGCCTGGGTCCCGGCCCTTGCCGAACTGGTGGAGCCGGCGCATAAAGTCTCCGTCCAGCAGGTAAGCCACGTCCAGCCGCAGGCCGTCAATGGCGAATTCCTCCATCCAGCCAGCCACGCATTCCAAAATATGGTCCACCACAGCAGGGTTGCGCAGGTTCAGCTTTACCAGCTCAAAATGGCCCTCCCAGCCCTCGTACCAAAGGCCGTCGTTATAGTTGGAATTGCCCCCAAAGTTAATGTAAAACCAGTCCTTATAGGGGGAGCGGTCCCGGTTTTTCAGCACATCCTGAAAAGCCCAGAAGCCCCTGCCCACATGGTTGAACACCCCGTCCAGCACCACCCGGATGCCGGCTTGATGCAGGGCGTTGCAGATGGTTTGAAAGTCCTGGTTTGTGCCCAGGCGAGTGTCAATTTTCCGGTAATCCCGGGTATCGTAGCCATGGGTATCAGACTCGAACACTGGCGAGAAGTATATCGCGCCGGTGTTCAGCTTTTTAAGGTGATCCACCCAGTCTAGCATTTTTAAAATGCGGCTTTGGGCCTTGCCGTCGTTCTCATAAGGCGCGCCACAGAAGCCCATGGGGTAAATTTGGTAAAACATGGCGGAATTCTGCCAGCCAGGCTGATTTTTCAGGCGGATCACTTGTGTATCGCTCATAGTAGTTCTTCCTTTCGTGTGTTTTTCAGCTCTCCGGGCGGGTCTCCAGCTGCCCGCAGAGCATGGTAAAAAAGCCGAATTTCTCATAGAAGGGCCGCAGCTCCTCCTCGCCGTAGATCACAGAGATCATATAGATATGGTCTGCTTTCAGGCGGCGGATGGCTTGGCGCATCAGTTCCGTGCCAATGCCCTTGCCCTGATAGTCCGGGTGTACCATAACATCCTGAATATAGGCGTCGGTTACACCATTGCTCACCACCCCCAGAAAGCCCGCCAGTCTATCCCCGTCATAGCAGGCAAGCTGGAGATAGTCCCGGAGGGCGGGATTTTTCAGTTCCGCCTCCATGCCGCCCCAGCCCACCGAGCGCCGGAGGGCGGAGATGCTTTCTGGAAGGATGGCAGGATTCATAATATATCGAAGCATAACATAGCCCTTCCTGCAAGGCATATATTTCCCCTGCTTTTCTCTACAAACGGGAATTTATCGTTTTATCCACAGCAAGCCCGCGCAATAGGAAACCTGCTGGAATTTCAATTCAGGAATTCCTTCCCTCAGTTCCTCAAACACAAAATAAATTTCATCTTGATCCCACTCGTCCCCCGCTTCTTCTTTACAGCGATCCAACGCCATTCTGTTTTCAAATGCCACATCACCAATCAAAATCAGCCCACCCTCTTTCAGCAAAGTTACCAAAGACCGAATAAAGGTTTCTTTCCGGGCATCTGTCAGGTGATGCAGCGAATATGTGGCGACAATAAAATCATAGGAATTCCCCAATATGGGTTCTGCCAAGCCCTGGGAAAAATCCCCTTGGTACAAATGGGCATTTGGCATTTTTGCACTGGCAATTTCAATCATTTTTCTAGAGAAATCCTGTCCCCATATTTCATGCCCCTGCTCGTAGAGCTTTTGGGCAAGGGTGCCCGTGCCAAAGCCTATGTCCAGGACAGATGACTTTCCCTTTGACGAGATGGCCTGGTAGATCTTGTTAAGTATCTCTTTGTATCCTGCGAACGGATAACTATTCTCCTCATCAGAGAGGCCAACCGCTTTATCGTACCCGTCCGCCCACAGATCGAATCCATTAGAATTCAGCATTTTTGTTCTCCTGTATAAATCTTGATTTCCCTAATATCCTCGGCGCTGCCTAAAGTCTCTGGACTAGAAAGTATTCAAAACAGAGCGCTTATGGGGGAAGGCGCGGGGACATTATTCAGGTTTTGGGAGTTTCGGAATTGCATCCCGAGTTTTTTTCTGGACTATTATAAGGCCTGTGGCAAGGGCAAGACCTTGGGACCCTGCTAAGGCAAGCTCTGCAACCTTTGTAAAGGCTGACAAAACTTTTGTGCCGCGCCGGTTTCTTCGTGTGGTTAGGCCCTGCTCCTAATCCTGCTCTTTATGGGGCATTCCAAGCGCAGGCTAACCTATCCGGCAGCTGTTCCCCTGCCAGGCGAACACGCTGTTATAGAAGGCCGTCATGGCGTTTACCATATGCTTCAGGTCGTCCCGCCCGGCTGTCTCGTAGGGAGAGTGCATGGCAAGCTGGGCCAGGCCGATATCCACTGTGGGAATGGACACATGGCTGCCTGAGATCAGGCCCAAAGTGCCGCCCCCAGGGTTGGATGAGTGGTTGTAGAAGTCCTGCACCGGCACCCCAGCCTTTTCGCAGATCCGCTTGAACACCCCGGCAGAAACGCCGTCGGTAGCGTAACGGGTGCTGTGCTTGATTACCACCCCTTCATTCAGGTAGCACCGGCTGCTGGGATCGGCCTTTTCCGGATAATTGGGGTGCACCGCGTGGGCGTTATCCGCAGAAAGGAGCATACCGCCCTGTATGGCCGCCTGCCTGGCCTGCTCGCCCATGCCCGCGCATAGACAGACGCGGCCAATCACGTCCTCCAAAAAAGTGGAATTGGCGCCCTGGCGGGTCATACTGCCAGTTTCCTCATTGTCCAGCACGGCGCACACCATGCAGTTCTCCTGGTTTTCACTTTGCAGAAAAGCGGTAACAGCAGAGAAAACGCACTCCAAATCGTCCAGCCGGGGAGCTGCAATAAATTCCGCGCCGCCCCCAAGCACAGCGCCCCGGGCCCGGTTGTATAGATAAAGATCATAATCCAGAATGTCCTCTTTGGCTACCCCTGCCCTGCCTGCCGCTAGGGAGAGCAAGTCCGCCTCCTCACCGCCCAGCAAAGGCAGGGTGTCCTTTTGGGGATCAGGCTTGGCCCCAGCCTCGCCCCCTCGGCTCATATGGGGGGCAAGGCTGGGGATAATCAGCAGGTCGCTGTGCAGGTCAAGCAGCTGGGCGCGAACCCCATCCTCCGTGCGGATCACCAGCCTGCCGGCCACAGAGAGGGGACGGTCCAGCCAAAGGTTCAGCACCATGCCCCCGTACACCTCGGTGTTCAGCTTGGTATAGTGCTTTTCCACCCGCATTTCTGGGCTGCCCTTCACCTTAAAGCAAGGGGAATCGCTGTGGGGGGCAACAATGGAAAAGGCCTTAAAGTCGTTTTTCGGGTACCGGAAAGCGATAATGGAGCCTGGACCCCGGGTGGCAAAGTAGCCCTGCCCAGGAACCAGCCGCCAGGGCTGCGTCTCCGCCAGCTCTGTAAAGCCCTGCTGCAAAAGCATGGCCCGTACGGCGTTAACGGCGTGGCAGGAGGTTGGGCTGCTCTCGATAAAGTCGAAAAGTCTGTTTGTCAATTGATCGGTCATCCAATATCATCCTTTCGGAATTATTTTGAGTCATGAATAAGTAGAGCTTGCCAGCAAACGCAATGCCCGCCTGGAACTGAACAGGGCTAAAACCCAGCGTTCAGACCTTTGACCGGCCTTGGGCAAAGCCCTTTGCAGCCTGCGCGTATTCCCCTAGCATTTGGCGCTGTTTCTCAACAAAATGCCTTAGCATTAGGGGGCGGTTTCTACAACAAACTGTGTATCTTTCATAATTTGTATCATATCACATTTTCCGGCCCAAAGCAAGAAAAATATGGGAGAAAGCGTTTGCTTTCTCCCATATCATACAAAATAAAGTTTGAAAACGCCCTATTGGGAATCAGATTGGATAGATCCATTTTTAGCGCGCGCCATAGAGATTTTGGACAAAACCATATTCACACAGCCCAAATAGCAAACACCGCGCCGGTAAAAATTTCATGTCGTTTTGCTGGCGCCCAAAGGCCTTTACTTAAATTCTTTCCTGTCCTTTCCCATTTCTCCATTTGGAAGAATTCCACCTCAAACAGGGCATGGGTTAGGGTCTTGCTAGGAACAAAGCCGCAGCAAAGAAAACCCTTTTGGCCCGTTGATTCCATGCCGCCACTGTCAGCCGAAAGCTTGCCGCTTTCAGCTCCTTCCGAGCAAAGTTCATGGCCACCTCTGTGGCCTAGGCTCAGGCCACAGAGGTGGGGAGCCAGACCTAAACCCAAATCCATTGGACCCTGTGGGTAAGCCCCTGGCTCCTTTGTAGAAATTCCTGCCTCCCCGCCAAACTGATCAAACCCAATCAGCTGTCCTTTCCCGCTCTAGAGCCCGTAAGAGCTGCCCTCCAGCAGGTCTTCCAGAGAACCCGCTGGGTTTAGGCCATAGATACATAAGGCCCTGGATAACGAACGCCAAGCCGCAATTTCCCAGGCCATTCTCTCTGTCAAAGGGACAATATGGGTCCCTTCCATGGGCCATCAGTACACAAAGCCGTCCGGCAGGCTAATGTAGCCTCGAATATGCTTATCTTTTGGACGCTCCACAATACCAGAAACATTGCCCAGGTTCCCCTCGGCTACCACAATGGAATCCCCCCGGTCTTCCAATACAATTCCAATATGGTCGTGGGCCTTATTCTCGAACACCTTATCATAGAGCACAATGTCTCCAGGCAGAGGCACACAGGAGGCAGAGCGCCAACCAATGCGGTTATCCCCCTGAGCCCACTCGTCCCAAGCGCCGCATCCCGCCAGGTTGCAGGAGCACTCCTTGGGCCGGATAGGGATTTCATACCCCGCCTGAATGCAGCAGTAGTAAACAAAAGCCGCGCACCAAAGGCCGTCAGCCTCCTTCATAGGCCATTTGGGAAAGAGCTGAATTAGGGGCTGAATATTGGGTTTTAGGCCCACTACGGCGCCGTGCCAGTTTTTTTGGGCCTCCATACGGGCCACATTGGCCAAATCTTGTTTTGTTGCCATAATTGATTTCCTCAATTCTTTTGGTTTTTGGAGATAAAACAGGTAGAGATGAGAAGAAGAAAAAACTCAAGATGCTGGCAGGCATTATTCCCGGTGAAGTGTTTGGTTTTCTTCTCCCTAGGATAGAGGGGGAAGGCTCGCGGATAAAGCCGCCAAGCCCTGGGAAGACACAATATATAGTTAGTTAACACAGTTCATTTAAGAAGCCAAGTTTCTTTTGAGCTGGCGGCATCTAGCATTGGGCTTATCCGCCGGCGGCCTCCCCTGTTTATTCTTTTCCCTCTCCAAAATTTGGAATAAACTCCGCCCCCATAGCTTTTCTAGACTGGACAAAGCCCTCCAGGCCCAGCTGGAACAGAGCCTCCTCTACTTTTTCCAACTCCCGGCGGGTAATGGGCCTAGAAAGCTCTGGATACCCTGGTATGCCCCCTTCCCGGGCCTTGCCCCAAGGCGTATACTGAGCCATTAGGCTTACCGGGATCCCCGGGAACTCCTGGGCAACCCGTTCCAGGGCGGCTATAGAATTCTTTGTATGCCCCGGCAGAATGAGATGACGGATCATTACCCCTCTGGTCATCATTCCCCTAACATCGTACTGGGGTTCTCCTGCCTGGCGCACCATTTCCCGAATGGCCTCTATGGCCTGCTCCGGGTAATCTTCCGCCTGAGAGAGGCCTTGAGCCAGGTCTTTCTGGGCATATTTGTAGTCCGGCAGGTAAATATCTATAAGGCCCTCCAACTGCCGGAGAACTTCTGGAATCTCATATCCGGAACTGTTATACACCACCGGCACCGGCAGTTTTCTAAGGGACAAGGCCTCCCCAATCTGGTCTGCAAAATGAGTGGGACTCACCAGGTTAATGTTGTTTGCCCCATCCTCCACCAGCCGGAAAAAAATTTTGCTCAGCTCCGCCGGGCTTACCTTCCGGCCCGGGTTTTCTCCAGCACTGATCTCATAATTTTGACAGTATAAGCAGCCCAGAGGACAGCCTGTGAAAAACACCGCTCCCGAGCCCTCTTTCCCGCTGATCACCGGCTCCTCCCAATAGTGGAGGGCTGCCCGGGCAATGCGGATTTCCCGGCCGCTTTTGCACCGTCCCAGGCTCCCAGGCCCCTCCCGCAGGGCCCGGCACCGTCGGGGGCACTGGGCACAGGGCTGACAGGTCACGGGTCTAAGGCCAGCATAGCACAGTTGCTTCCCCGCTGGCCCCTAGTCTTTCGGTGAGAGAAAATCAGGTCGCTGTTCTCCATGGTGCATACTCCGCCTACCCAAATGTGCTCCGGCGGCAGCCCTGCCCCCAGCAGGGACTGGCGGCAGCATTCCCATAGATCCACATGGTATTTTTCGCCTGCCGGCCCCTCGGTAAACATTTCTCCGCCGGGCAGGGCCAAAAATTCCTTCGCCACTGGTTCGTCCACCTCAAAGCAGTCCCGGCAGATAGAAGGGCCAATGGCGGCCAGCAGCTTTTGGGGATCGCTGCCAAACTCTTGGGCCATGCGCTCTGCCATAATTGCCGGCATTCCAGCCGCAGCCCCCCGCCAGCCCGCGTGGGCCAGGCCAATGGCCCGGTTTTCCGGGTCTACAAAATAAACCGGCACACAGTCCGCCCCAAAAACAACCAAAGTCACCCCAGGCACGTTTGTACACAGGCCGTCAGCGCTTTCCCAGCCATTGGGCCGCCAAATTCCCGCCCCCTGGTCCCCGGCCCCTACCCGGCGGATATCCGTTTTGTGAACCTGACTGCCGCACACCAGAGAGTCAAAGTCAAAGCCTGCCGCGGCGCAGAACCGCCGGTAATTTTCCTCTACATTCTCTTCCGGATCCCCTCTTTCAAATCCCAGGTTCATAGCGGCAAACTCTTTGCTGCTTACGCCCCCCAGCCGGGTGGAAAAGGCGTGGGTTACCCCCGCCAAATTCTTCCAGGCCGAAAAGCGGAGAAATCCAACCCCCTCTTTCAGGGTCAGCTCCATTTGGGCAATGGGGCCTGGCTGAGGATTCTCTCTAGGCTTTTCTATAATTGGTACAGGATAAATTTTCTTATTCACGGATACGCCCTCATATTTCTGTTTGATCAGTACCCGCCCAATGAACCGCCCGCCGCAGCCTGGGCAGCGAAACTCTGCCCGAAAGCCTCGGTTGCGCAGGGACCATTGGCCGGTCCGCCTAGCCTGGGCCCCACAGCTGGGGCACAAAAAGGCCAGATGTTCTGGCCGGACCTGAGGATCATCCAGCTCCTTGATATAGCGGGTGCGGAAAGTCATTTTTTCGTAAAATTCCTGATTGCAGCCCTGGATATAGGGTTCAATGGCCTGAGAATCGTAAACCTGGCCCAAAACCTGAAGGGTAACCAGGCTGTCATCCAGGGCCCGGTGATGCTCCATCTGGGAGATGTCTAGGCCCAGAAGGTTTGCCACCTTTTCCAGTCCCGCCTGTTCCCCAGTTCCCAGGCCCAGGCGCTCCTGGGCAAAGCGCTGAAGGTCGCAGTACCGGGTAAGAAAGGGGACTTGGCCGCTGCCGCTGAAGTACCGGCAGTTTTCAATGAGGGTCAGAATGTCCCCAGAGCCCCAGGTCATTACCACGCAGTCCCCCAGCCAATGCTTAAAGCGGCTAACAGCCTGCATAAAAGGAATGCCGGCAGTAAGGTTTTCCTGGGTAATGCTGGTAAGCCCGGCCACCACGGAGTTTAGGCGCTTGCCCACCTGGGGGCGAACAAAGCAGGAAAAGGTGTCGGCAGGCTGAAAATTCTCGCCGCATTTCACCGCGCCAAACTCGATGATTTCGTTGATATAGCCTTTTAGTTTCCGGCTGTAGGCGGCATTCCATTCCAGATCCAGAATCGCGATGTTCATGGTGGGTGGCTCCTTTCATGGTTGTAGGGAGACAAATAGGGAAAGCAGGGACCCAGGCAAAAAGTGAAAACCGGGAATTCCGCATTTGCTCATCACCGGCGCTTTCGCCCGCACAAAGCCGCCTCCCCGCGCCTTAAAGGCATTTTTTCCAGGCCCCCTTCTTGCGTTAGCCTTTCTTCCTGCTGGCAAGCTTCAGCCTCTGCTCTCGGGACAGGGTGGCCTTGCGCATCCGCACGTTTTTCGGTGTAACCTCCACGTACTCATCCTCCCCAATGAATTCCAGGCACTGCTCCAGGCTCAGCACCGAGTGGGGAGTCAGCTTTAGGGCCTCGTCCGCGCCGGAAGATCTGGTATTGGTGGCGTGCTTTTTTTTGCACACATTTACCACAATATCCTCGTTTTTGGGGTTAGAGCCTACAATCATCCCCTCATACACCTCTACCCCAGGCCCAATAAACATCCTGCCCCGGTCCTGGGCGTAGAATAGGCCATAGGCTGTGGATTCCCCTGCTTCAAAGGCGATGATAGAGCCCTGCTGCCGCTGGGTAATGTCGCCTTTATACGGCTCGTAGCCGTCAAACACATGGTTCATAATCCCATTGCCGTTGGTGTCTGTCAGGAACTCCGAGCGGTAGCCCATAAGGCCCCGGGCAGGAATTTTAAACTCCATATGGGTCATGCCCCCTTCTCTAGTGCCCATATTGAGGAGCTCGGCCTTCCTGGCCCCAATTTTCTCCATAACGGCCCCCACATAGTTGTCAGGGGTCTCAATCATCAGCAGCTCCATAGGTTCCAGGCGCTGGCCATCCTTTTCCTTAAAGATCACCGTAGGGGGAGATACTTGAAACTCGTAGCCCTGGCGCCGCATCTGCTCAATAAGGATGGACAGGTGCAGCTCCCCACGGCCGGAAACCTTAAAGGTATCCATGGTCTCTGTCTCTTCCACCCGCATGGCTACATTGGTTTCCACCTCTTTAAAGAGCCGGTCCCGCAGGTTCCTAGAGGTAACAAATTTTCCTTCTCGGCCAGCAAAGGGGGAATCATTTACCTTAAACATCATGGCCACAGTGGGTTCATCAATTTTTACAAAGGGTAGGGGCTCAATGGCCTCTGGGGCGCAGGCGGTCTGGCCAATATTCAGGTCGGCAATGCCAGATACCGCGATAATGTCCCCCAGTTGGGCAGACTCCGCCTCCACCCGTTTCAACCCCTCAAACTGGTAAAGCTTGGTCACCTTGGCCATTTTGTGGCCCTCTTCCCCTCCGCCGCAGATCGCCACCTGCTGGCCGGCTTTTACAGTGCCTCGCTCTACCCGCCCAATGCCAATGCGGCCCACGTACTCATCATAATCAATATTGGAAAACAGCACCTGGGCAGGGCCCTCCAGATCCCCCTGGGGAGCAGGCACCTGGTTGAGGATCATCTCAAAAAGAGGGGTCATATCTGTGCCTGGCTGGCCAGGCTCTAGGGTTGCATAACCCTCTCGGGCCGAGCAGTAGGCCACTGGGAACTCCAGCTGGTCATCGTTCGCCCCTAACTCAATGAAAAGATCCAGCACCTCGTCCACCACCTCGGCGGGGCGGGCCCCAGGGCGGTCAATTTTATTCAGGACAACTAATGGCTTTTTCCCTAGGGCCAAGGCCTTTTTCAGCACAAAACGAGTTTGGGGCATACAGCCTTCAAAGGCGTCTACCAGCAAAAGCACGCCGTCTACCATCAGCAGCACCCGCTCCACCTCGCCGCCAAAGTCCGCATGGCCAGGAGTATCCACAATATTAATTTTTGTATCATTGTACATAACGGCGGTATTTTTTGAGAGTATGGTGATTCCCCTTTCCCGCTCCAGGTCTCCGGAATCCATTACCCGTTCGGCTACCGCCTCGTTGGCCCGGAAAATGCCGCTTTGCCTCAGCAGCTGATCCACCAGGGTAGTCTTGCCATGATCTACATGGGCAATAATGGCCACGTTGCGCAGGTTATCTCTAGTTCCCATTAACTTCCAATCCTTTCCTTTTTCGAATACATCCTCCTAAATTATCTCAATTGATGATTATACCACGATTTCCCCAGTTTGAAAAGCCCCCAAAACCACCAGGAAATGTCCGAACTAGGATTAAAAGGCAGGATACAAGAAGAAAAGGCTTGCAAAACAGGAGGGCAGGCCTTCTGCCAAGCCTGCCCTCCCTACAATTATGTTTACGATTCCCGGCAAGCCCTCTCCAGGGCTTCCATCACTTCTTCTAGGGTCTGCATTCCCAGTACCTCTCGGGCCAGCTTGTCGGCCCTGGGGTTTGCCCAGCTGGATACCACGCTCCGTACCCCCAGCACCGCCCCTGGGGACACGCTGAAACTGTGGATGCCAAAAGACATCAGCAGGGGAATCAGCCGGGGATCAGAGGCAGCCTCCCCGCATATGCTTACCGGCACCCCCCGTTTAACCCCGCAACTGGCAATAAACTGCAGGGCCCGAAGCACCGCGGGCTGGAACACCGCGTACATCTCCGAAACCGTGGAATTTCCCCGGTCGCATGCCATAACGTAACCGGTTAAGTCATTGGTGCCCACGCTTAAAAAGTCGGATTCCACCGCCAGGGAGTCTGCCAGGAACACCGCCGCCGGGGTTTCCACCATAGCCCCCACCGGCAGGTAAGGGGCACAGGGTATTCCTTGGCTTTCCAGCTGAGCCCGCGCTTTCCGCAAAAGCTCCCTGCCCTCCCGCAGTTCCTCTATGGTAGAAACCATGGGGAACATAACCCGTATATCGGTGTTTTCCGCCACTCCGGCTCGGAGCAGAGCCCGGAGCTGGGTCATAAAAATCTCTTGGTGCTTTAAGCACCAACGAATGCCCCGCAGGCCCAAAAACGGGTTTTCCTCCTGCTCCTGCGGCAGGCTGGGGATCTCTTTATCCCCGCCCACATCTATGGTCCGGATCACCGTGGGCCTGCCCTGGGCCCCCTGGGCGGTTTGAATATAGGCCGCGGTCTGTTCCTCCTCGTCAGGAGGCTGCCGGCGGTTCATAAACAGGTACTCGCTGCGGAAAAGGCCTACTCCCTCACCGCCGCTGTTCAGGGCCCCGGCAGAGCCGCTGGGCATGCTGATATTGCAGAAAATCTGATAGTTCTGCCCACTGGCGGAAACGGTTTTCCGGTGGCGGAAATGCTCCATCTTCTTGGCTTCGTCAATAAACTCTGCCCGCTTTAGCCAGTAGGCCTCTATCATTTCCTGGTCTGGGGTAATGATGATGTCCCCCCTGGTGCCGTCTACAATGATAAAGGAGCCCTCCCGCAGCCGGCCAATAGCCCCGGAAACCCCGCACACTGTAGGCACCCCCATGGCCCTGGCCAAAATAGAGGCATGAGAAACCCTGCCCCCCGCCTCGGTAACAATGGCCACAATTCGATCCCTGTCCACCCCAGACATCATAGAGGGGGTAAGCTCGTGAGCCACCAAAACCGTACCCCGGGGAGCCTGGCTGGGAGAGGTTCCCTCTACGCCCAGCAGCAGGCAGAGCAGCGACTGGCGCATGTCCCGTAAGTCCTCCCCCCGCAGGCGGGTGAGCTCATCGTGGGAATTGGCAAAAAAGCCAATATACCGGTCGCAGATTTCTTTTAAAGCCGATTCCGCAGAGCGCCCGCTGTCAATTAGGGCCCCCACCTCTTCCCGCAGAGCGGGATCCTGGGCCATCTCAATCTGACATTCCAGAATCCCCGCGTCCTCCTTGCCTGCGGTATTTTTCAGCATTTCTACCTGCTGGGCGGTATTTTCGCAAAACTGCTGCACCGCCTGGAGAAGCCGTGTCTTTTCCGCGGCGGCATCGGCATTTCGATGCGTGCCATGAACAAGGGCGTATTCCTTTAATACCATTACCCTGCCCAGTCCAATTCCTTCTGATACAGCTGTACCGTGCAGCATGGTCTTCACCTCGCTTTTCATTTTTTGACTTATGCCTTATTCGTACAAAACTGACGTTTTGTCATCATAAAAAATTTATGTATTTTTGTAAAAACACAAGCGCTGTTATTCCGGAAACAAGATGCTGAGGCGCTCTGGTTAATGGATAAGCAAGGCTTCGCTTTCAGAAACCTTGCTTTTTTCCAAAAAGGCTACCGGCTACAAAGGGAAAGCTCCCTAGTGGGGTTTCCTCTGACCCAGCCAAACCAGCAGGCGAGACCAAGCCCCTGCACCCTTGCCCTTACAGGTACAACGCCTGGGCCATGTAGGTAGCCCCGCGGGCACAGCCGGCAAAACGCGCCTCTTTTTTAGGGGTTCCCACTCCTACCGCGTATTTGTTTTATTAGGGGTTTGTTGCTTTTTGGGTTTTTAGGGGAGCTTTCCGTAAGGCCGGGGCCAGCAGCGCCGGCCCTGGCGCGCCCGCAGTCAGGGCAAACAAACAGGCCGCCGCTACCGCAAAGTAAATGGTCACATTGGGCCTGCGCAGCACATACCCGGAAATCTGTGCCGCGATTACTGCCAGCAAAAAGCTCATGCCCACTGCCCCGGTCTCAATCGTGAGAAAGTTCCGCAGGCCCTGCCAACAGCCCTTAGCCGCCCACAGCGTCCGGCGCTTCCCCATCGGCTCCTTTTGGCAGGCCAGCACTACGCTCCCTGTAAATGCTCGGAGTACCACAAACACGAACACCCCAAAAAACAGCAGGTACAGCCCAAAGCCTAGGTAGCCACAGCAGTAGTAAACCGCGGGAAAATCGTTTTCCAAGTCGTAAATGGTGCCTCCCACCAAGAAATCGCTGTATTCATACCCCAGCCAGTGGGTCAGGGTGTCCTTCTCGTGCCATACCATCCGGGCAAAAAAGGTTTTGCAGGCTCGAAAATCAGAGAGGGTGCCTGTAGCCACCGAGTGGTGGTAGGCCTCCATCACGTTGTAAACCCCAAAGCGCTGGTTCAGGTTGTTCAGCAGCCAGCCGTATACATCCTCATCGGTGTACACTCCCATAATGCTCTGGCGCATTCTGGCAATCACCTTTTCCGGCCGGGGCACAGGCTTGGGCTCCTCATCCTCTTCCTCTTCTTCTGGAACCTCTCCCTCATTCTCCAGAATTTTTCTCATGTCCTCATCCGTGCCGCTGTTCTCCAGGCTCTCCTCCACCATATCCGCGTACAGCCCTTGAGAATAGGCGGACATCCGCTCCCGCAGGGCCATAGGGGACTGGTGCCGGAAAGCGAACACCAGGGCGAACAGCACCAGCATGGGCAGGGCAAAACGGAGAGACTTTTTCCCCAGCTGGAGGACGAACAGGAAAATATATGCACCCGCTATGATAAATATGGAATAAAAGGTAAATTTTGTGCCAGTGGCGTACATAAGCCCAAAGCACACCAGCATTGCCCCTAAAAACAACGGGTATTTCCCGGTGCGGTAGGCCCAATAAATGGCCAATGGGGCCCCCAGCACCAAAATAACCGCTTGGGCGTTGGGAATGGCAAACCAACCCATAATCCCCACCTCTAAGGCCTCGTAGGTATACACCGGCTGGCCCAAAAGCCAAGGCAGGGCGGTAAAGAGAAGCATTTCCCCAAAGTTCACCGCCACCCCCAGGTAGAACTGGTCCCGTAGGCTGGGGTCGATTTCCAGCATGGTAATAAAGGTGAGCACAAAAATGGGAAAGTTCAAGATACGCAGAAAATTGGCAGTGTCCTGGACCACCGAGGTATACCCAATACGGTAAGAGTTTAGCACATGGGCTGTCCAAAACACCCCGGCCACCCCATATAAGATGAGGTATACCAGCTTTTTATCGCTGAGCACAAAACCCAGCAGAGCTATCACCGCCAGCATGGCAAAGCGCAGCAGGGTGGAAAGGGCGTTGCTGCCCATTTCGCTGAGAAAGTAAGAGAGCACGTCCAGCATAGGCTGCACCGCTAGGATTACCAGCACCAGAAGCGATAGCCTGGCCTCCAATGCTTTTCGGATTTTTATCATGAGTACGCCGCCTCCCTGGATATTCAAAGTTTTTTCATAGTGACCGATGGCCGCCGTTCATACCGGGCAAAAAGCTTGCCCTCCCGGTCCCCCCGGGTTAGGCAGAAAATGGCCGCCCCCGCTAGGGCCAGGTAAACCGTTACGCTTGGCCTGCGCAGCACATTGCCGGAAAACTGGGCAGCCCCCAGCCCCAGGCAAAACATAACGGCATAGGCAGTAAGCTCTGGAGTAATATAGCCGGCCAGCCGGCTCAGGTTTTTGAAAAAACCAGCCAGCAGGGCCCACAGAAAATATCCTGCAAACAGCAGATAAAGGGCTGTGCCCAGGTAGCCATAATAATAGAAAAGGGCCGGAAAATCGTTTTCCGGGTCGTAGGGGTTACCGTTAATCTGAGAATTGGCATACTCCATGCCCAAAGCCTTTGTCAGCATATCCTGGTCTTCCCAGCTCATCTCCAGCACCGCCAGCTTTTTGGTACGCACATGGTACAGTACCGAAGCCTTGGTAGTGTACTGGTAGTGGGCCATTACCCGGTCTGTGCCAAACCGCTCCAGCAAATCCCCCAGCAGAGGCTGGCCAGCAGCGTTTTCCTGGGTATACACTTCCTCGTAAACTCGCCGGATTTTTCCTGCCAGATCTTCTGGCAAAGGCTCGCCTGTGAAGCGGAAATCCCGGTCTTCCCCCATAATCTGGTCTGCCTGAGCTTGGTAGATATCGTAAGATTGATCCGCCGCCGCCCGGCGCTGAGCCATAGGCGAGGCATTGCGGCAGAGCACCAAAACCACCAGCGCCGCAGCCAGCGGAATGCAGCACAGCCGCTGCCTGCCCCCTGCCAAGAGGATTCCAGGCAAAAAAGCCGCCGCAATTAAGATAGCGGAAAAATAGGCCAGCCGGGTGCCTGTGCAGTACAGCAGGCCAAAGCCCAGAGCCGATGCCAGGCAGAACACCCAAAGCCGCTGGGTGCGCCAGGCACAGAACAGAAGGGCAGGGGTGAGCATGGAGACAATGGCGCTTTGAGCGGTAGGTACCGCAAACCAACCCAAAAATCCAATCTTCGCCCCGGCATAGGTATACTCCGGCAGGCCAGTGGCAAAAGAGAGGGCAATGATCAACAAAATGACCACAAAATTCAGGGAAAGAACCCCCTCCGCCCAACCTCTGCCCCCTGCCCCTTGGCGAAGCAGGGTAACAAAACTAAGCGTCCACAAAGGAAATTGAGCCAGCTTTAAAAACTCCCCTCCATCCGCCAGGGGGTCAGCATAGCCCACCCGCAGGCAATTTAAGGCATGAAGAAGCCAAAAGCCGGCAATCCCAGCATAAAAGGCCCAGTAGACCTTCCTCCTGTCCGTAATAGCGAACCCGTATAAGCTCACGGCAAACAGGAGAAACGTGCGTATGGCAGTGGTAACGGCGGTGGCCTCTAGGGACTGCATAAAATAAGAAAGCACGTCCAAGGGGGGCTGAATCAAGAGCAGAACCGCAAAAAAGCCCTGGCTCACCGCTGGTTTTTTTAAAGTGGACATATTCATTAGGCTTGTCCTTTTAAGAGATTTTTATTGTATACAGTATTAGGAAAGAAAAACGCTGGCATAAACCAAGAATTGATGATAAAGGTCGTGGGAAAGAGCAAAATCCATCACAGCTCCAGGCCCTGCATCTTACCTCAAAGACCTTTCCAGGTTCTCAATATGTAGGTTTTGCTTTCGATTTATATTTTACCATGAAAAAAATTGAAAATCAAGTGGGCGAATCTCTCGGGAGTGTCCAAACGCAGGGGTAAAAGAAGTCAAAGAGTGAAAAAGGGACAGTTGCCCCAGGATGGCGGGAGCGATAACAACTTTTCCGCGCGCCAGAGTGGGAATATAGTGGCACAGGTAGGCGTTAATATTTTCTGCTATGAAATCGTCACTTTTGTTATAAACATTGAAGATGTGCTTTCCAGGAAAGATCACATCCAAATAGCCGTTATAGCTACCCGTGCCACACTAAGCCCCCCGGGGCCACATCCACCGTCTGCTGGATTGTTCGGGAAGATTTGCCTGCCCTCACCACATGGCCTAGAATTTGTCGTGGCTTTCTGCTCAACATTGTCATGATATAGATATTTTCCCGCGTTTCCGTGCGGGGCTTGCGCTCTAGGAACCGGTACAGTTTACCCAACTCTACCGTCTCAGACCCACGGAGAATTTTGCATTATTCCACATCATTTTTCCCGTTCTTTTTCTCTTTTCTTTATTCATTTCTTCATTTTACTATATACACGCTATTTGGACATCTCCAAATCTATTCAGGCCCTTGCAAAAAGTCGGAAATCGTGGTATGATAAAAGACACGAATGACCCGTTTCAAAAAGACCGGCGGCTTTGCCCGCCAATACAGGGGGAAATGTAAAAATGCAGGTTTTTGAGATCATCCTGGCCATTGTCCTGCTGCTGTTTGCCGCCGCGATTATTATTGTGGTGCTGCTGCAGGAAGGCAATCAGAAAAATGTAGGTGTGGTTACCGGAGGCGCCGATTCCTTCCTTTCTAAGAATAAGGCCCGGTCTGTAGACGCCTTTCTCTCCCGTTGGACAAAGGTGATTGCCATTGGCTTTTTTGTCATGGTTATTTTGTCTAACGCACTGATGTATTTTATCAAGTAAAAAATAAAAAAACGAAAAATGCCTCGCGTTTGCGAGGCATTTTTTTGGAGGTAGGCAATGATTTCTTTTGTGGAGGGGGAGGCCCTGGAAGAACGTTTTTTTGCTCTATGCAGCGGCACTGCCTTTGGGTGCAAACTAGAGGCTATCGCCCGGGGCTATGGATTTCAGCGCCCCTTTGCCCGGTTCTGGGTAGGAGAGAGGGCAGCCTACTGCCTGCTGGACGGAGTGTTGGGAGCAGCCGGTGAAGCCGAAGAGGAAGAGGCCAGGGCCTTTATCCAAACCCTTGCCCCCCTGGAGCTATTTTGCCCAGAGGGTTTTGCCGGGCAGATAGGGCTAAAGCATGGGAGAACAGGGCCAGTGCTGGCACGGCAGGGCAAAACCGCAGCCAATAGTAGCTGGGAAACACCGGTCCCTAGGTGGCAAGAGCTAAAGGAGATGCACCGGATGCTGGGCTTGGCAGGGATGGAGGGGGATTTTGAGGCTTTCTACCTGGACATTTCCCACCGGCTGCGCCATAGGGTGGCCTATGGGGTGGCCAGATACCGGCAAGGACGATTGGCTGGCTGCGGGTTGGTACCGGCGGTAACAAATGGCGAGGCCCTGCTTTCAGCTCTGGCGGTGGAACCGGAATTTCAGGGCCAGGGGCTGGGCAGAGAGATTGTGAAAGAGATTTGCGGGACAATGGGGAGCAGAACAGTTTACGTCCTTCGGGAAGATGGAGAAAATGTGGGATTCTACGAGGGGCTGGGCTTTCAGTCTCAGGGGCGCTGGGTAAGCGGAGCGCCAGAGTAAAACAAAGGAACAGGGGAGCAGAAAGGCATGGGGTATAAAAAAGGAGATCCGCAAGGGCTAACCCCTTTTAAGCGGCGGCCCGCACAAAGCCAACCATCATAAAAAAGCCCGGGACAGCGGAACAAGCCGCTCCCGGGTTTTTTTGTTTTTACTAAATGCTGTACATCAGCTCTGCATAGCTTGGGTAGGGCCAGTACTCGGCGGAAACCTGCTGCTCCATCTCATCTACTGCAGCCCGCAGCTCATTCATAGCGGGGATCACCTGATCCCGATAGTGGACCCCCGCAGTGAGCACATTCTTGCTGCCAGCGGCAGGGGCCTCCAGTAGGCCACCCAACTTCTCTACCCCGGCGTAGGCAGTATCCAGCAGGGCGGAAAGCCGTTGGATTAAATCGGTTTCTCCCTGGCAAGCCAGCTGCGGGCACACCTCCCGCTTTGCTGCAACCGCCTGAGAAAGAGTGCAGATGTAGCCGCTAACCGCCGGAAAGATCTCCCGGCGGACCATGGAGGCCATGGTCAGGCTCTCAATATTCAAAGTTTTCACATATTCTTCCATAATGGTTTCATACCGGGCTTCCATCTCAGCCTCAGTATAAATTTTGTGCCGGGTGAACAAGGCCACGTTTTTCTGGTCCAAATATCGGGGCAGAGCATCTACTGTGGTAGCCAGGTTCAGCAGCCCCCGGCGCTTGGCCTCGTCTCTCCAGGCTTGAGAGTAACCGTCGCCATTAAAGATAATCCGCTTGTGTTCCCGCATCACTTGGCGGACCAGCTCCAGCACCTGGGCGTTAATGTCCTCTGCCCCCTCCAGAACAGCGCAAAACTGGCTGAGCTCTTCGGCCACAATGGTGTTCAGCATAATATTGGGGCAGGCAATGGAGATCGCCGAGCCTAGGGAACGGAATTCAAACTTGTTCCCTGTGAAGGCAAAAGGAGAGGTGCGGTTCCGGTCAGTATTGTCCATACTAAAGTCTGGCAGCACCCGCACGCCGGTTTCCAGTTTTTTCTCCCCGGCCCCATCATAGGCCCTGCCTTCCTCTATGGCGGTAAGGATAGCGGTAAGCTCATCCCCCAGGAACATGGAGATAATTGTGGGCGGAGCCTCTTTTGCACCTAGCCGGTGGTCATTGCCTGCCGAGGCCACAGAAATCCGCAACAGGTCCTGGTACTCATCGGCGCCCTTGATTACCGCCGCCAAGATAAGCAGAAAAGGGTAATTCTCCCAAGGACGCTTTCCGGGATCCAGCAGATTTTTTCCGGTATCCGTGGAAAGGGACCAGTTATTATGCTTTCCGCTGCCACTTACACCGGCAAAGGGCTTTTCATGGAGCAGGCAGACCAGGCCGTGACGGTTGGCTACGTTTTTCATTACTTCCATGGTCAGCTGGTTGTGGTCGCAGGCTATGTTTGTGGTGGTAAAAATAGGTGCCAGCTCGTGCTGAGCGGGGGCCACCTCGTTGTGCTTGGTTTTAGCCAGCACGCCAAGCTTCCACAGCTCCCGGTCCAGATCCCGCATAAATTCCGCTACCCGGGGTTTGATGGCTCCATAATAATGATCTTCCAGCTCTTGGCCCTTAGGAGCCTTGGCTCCAAATAGCGTGCGGCCGCAGAAGATTAGATCTGGCCGGCGGCGGTACAGCTCCTTATCAATAAGAAAGTATTCCTGCTCTGGGCCCACAGTGGTGGTAACCTGGTGGGTATGCTGGTCGCCAAAAAGCCGCAGTATCCGCAAGGCCTGGGTGCTTAGAGCTTCCATAGAGCGGAGCAGGGGGGTCTTTTTGTCCAGCACTTCGCCGCTGTAAGAACAGAAAGCGGTGGGTATGTACAAAGAGTCCCCCTTGATAAACGCGTAAGAGGTGGGATCCCAGGCCGTGTAGCCCCGGGCCTCAAAGGTGGCCCGCAGGCCGCCGGAAGGAAAGGAAGAGGCATCTGGCTCCCCCTTGATTAGCTCCTTGCCGGAGAACTGCATAATCACCCGGCCGTCGCTGGTGGGGGAGATAAAGCTGTCGTGCTTTTCAGCCGTAACCCCGTTTAGGGGCTGAAACCAGTGGGTAAAATGTGTGGCACCCAGCTCTACAGCCCAATCCTTCATGGCGGTAGCAACAGCATTGGCCACAGTTAGGTCCAACTCTTTCCCCTCGTCAATGGTTTTCCTCAGGGATTTATAAACATCCTTTGGCAGGCGTTCCATCATTACGTCGTCGTTAAAAACGGCGCTGCCGAATAGCTCCGGCACGGACTTACGGTTTTCCGAACAGTTTCCCATAGTCATGACCACTCTTTCCCAAATTGAAGTACCACATAATGCAGTATAAGAGGAAGGGCATTGAAAGGTTCCCCGTCTCAGCGCCCTAGGTTGAGTACTATTTTAGCCTGAATAGGGAAATTTGTCAACGGGGCGGCGCCCCACAACCTTGCCCCATGCCATCAATCACAAAAAATATGTCGGGATGAAATCCCGACAATTCTGCAACCTAACGATATTTTTCCACTTCCCCTCATAAAATCCTCGTTTTGGACACTCTACGCCCAATGGGAGTGTCCAAACACAGAATTAAAAGAAGTCAAAGAGTGAAAAAGGGACAGCGGCCCCAGGATGGCGGGAGCGATAACGCCTTTTCTGCACGCCAAAGTGGTTATAAGCGCGAACAAAAACAGTAGAACGGCCTGAAGGTTTTCCAGCTTTCTGGGAAAGCGCCTGCTGCGCCGTGCCAGAGTGGGAATGCCATGGCGCAAATCAGCATTGACGCCTTCTACAGTGAACGCATCCTTTTTGTTATGGATATTGAAGATATGTTTTCCTTGGAAGATCACATCCAGATAGCCGCTATCCCCATCCGCGCAGTAGTTTCGAGCCTCCGGGGCCGCATCCGCCATTTGCTGGAGCGTTGCAGAAGATTTATCGGCGCTCGCTGTATGGCCTCCAATCTGTCGTGGTTCTCTGCTCGCCATTGTCATGATATAGATATTTTTCCGAGTTCCCGTGGGGGGCTTGCGCTCCAGGAACCAGTACGGCTCAGTCAGCTCTACCGTCTCGGATTCGCAGAGAGTTTTGCACTTCCCTCATCAGCTTTCGCGCTCTTTTTTTATCCAATTCACAACATTGGATTTGTTCATATGCAGGATTTTCCCCACACTCCTTCCACTGACGCCGGCATAATACATTTTGATCGCCAATTCCCTCGTTTCTTTTGCGTATTCATGCCGTTTGGGATCTGGAGTGTATGTCGCTCCACATTCCTTACATTTATACCGCTGCGTTCCAGAGCGGTTGTACCCTATTTTTACTTGCCCTTCCGTCTTTCCACATTTCGGGCACGTCCTGTTTTCTTTCTCTCTTTTTCTCTTTTCTTTTTTCATTCCTTTTATTTTATCATATGCAAGCTATTTGGGCAAATCCAATGGTTTTTGCGTTTTTTTCTTTTCTCTGCATAAGCCTTAACAAGCTGGCCATAATAGTACCAGCGGCACGGAAGCGTTTGCGTGCCCCGCAGCAAAACATAGCCCAATAGGGCCGGAGTATACAGCCTGCTGGCAAAAGCCGTCTCACGGCATAGCCTTTTGGCATATTCCGAGTAATGTTTCGCCAGCAGGGCTCCGGCTGCTTGCCCCCCGGCAGGCTTCTTTTCAGAGGCTTGGCCGGGGGGCGGATTTTTTTAGGGCAAAAAGCCCGCCAGGCCGGTTCGTTCTCTACTGCCGCCGCTCCTCCATAAACTTAGCCAATAGCCTGGCCACCTCTCTTACATCAATAGGCTTGGCCACATGGGCATTCATTCCCGCGGCTAGGCATCTCTGTACATCTTCAGAAAATGCGTCCGCTGTCATAGCAATAATTGGCAGGTCATTGTCCGGATGCTCCAGCTCGCGTATGGCTTCCGCAGCCTCAATTCCGTTCATCACCGGCATCCTGATATCCATAAGGACTGCCTGATAGTACCCGGCCGGGGATTCGCTGAGCTTTGTTACGCAGATTTGCCCGTTTTCCGCCCAATCCAGGGTAAGCCCCAGCTCAGCCAAAAGCTCACTGGCAATTTCCCAGTTCAGCTCATTGTCCTCTGCCACCAGCACCCGCTTGCCTTCAAAGCCAAAGTCCTCCCTCGGCTCTTCCAGCACCTTTTCGTCCATCTGTAAATCCGAATACTTACGCAGGCCGTAAAACAGGGTGGACTTAAACAGGGGCTTGGCAATAAAGCCGTTTACTCCCGCCGCTTTCGCTTCCTTTTCTATCTCACTCCAGTCATAGGCAGAGATCAGCAAAATCGGGATATTCTCACCCATTTTGTTGCGCAGGGCCTTGGCTGTGGCAATGCCGTCCAGCCCAGGCAGTTTCCAGTCCAGCAGGATAATCTGGTAATCATCCCGCTTGGCGTGGCGCTCCTCCACCAGACGAATGGCCTCTTCCCCGGAAAGGGTCCAGTCGGCATTTACTCCAATGGAGCGCAGGGATTCGGCAGCGCTTTCGCACAGCACCTGGTCGTCATCCACCACCAGCATATTCCAGTTCGGCAGAGTCATATCAATTTCAGCGGTTTCTCCCCGCTCCATATCCAGGGTAAGGAAAAACTCTGTGCCCTGGCCCTGCTCGCTTTGTACCCGTATGGTACCGCCCATGGCGTCTACTATATACTTGGTAATGGCCATGCCCAAACCAGTGCCCTCTGTCTTGTGTACTCTCATGCTGTCTTCCCGGGCAAAGGAGTCAAAGATGTGGCGTCTAAACTCGCTGGACATGCCTATACCATTGTCTTTTACCCACAGCAGCACCCGTACATATTCTTCCCCTTTGGGAGAGTCCTCTTCTTTCATGGTTACCTGGATGGTGCCGCCCTCTGGGGTAAATTTTACCGCGTTAGAAAGCAGGTTCAGCAGCACCTGGTTCAGCCGCACGCTGTCACAAACCACGTTTTCGGCAGAGATGTCTAGAATCGATACCCCAAAATTCTGGTGTTTGGCCTTAACCTGAGGCTGCACAATGCTGACCAGGCTCTCCATCATCTCCCGCAAAGACACCCGGTCGTAACTGAGGGTCATTTTCCCGCTTTCAATTTTAGACATATCCAGCACATCATTGATCAGCCCTAAAAGATGCCGGCTGGAGGTGGTAATTTTATGCAGGCAGTTCTGTACCTGCTGTTGGTTGTCAATATTGGCGGTGGCAATGGCTGTCATTCCCACAATGGCGTTCATGGGGGTGCGGATATCGTGGCTCATGTTGGAGAGGAACTCGCTTTTGGCTTGGCTGGCGTGTTCCGCGTCTTTTTGGGCCTGTTCCGCCTCCCGCTTGGCCTGCACCGCCAGCTCTAGGGCGTTCTCGGCAGACTCCCTAGCCTCTTCTACTGCCTGAAACTGGGCCCGGTTGATCTGGTAATACCCAACAAAAATACACACCAGCGCCAAAAAAATTACCCCACAGCAAAGAACGCCAGCCATAAGCATCTCTGAGCTCAGCTGGTCTATATTGGAGTTAATGGAGCCGTAGGGCATAAAGGTGAGCAGGTACCACTCGGAGTAAGCCAGCTTGGTGCAGAAAAGATGGCGGCGCTCCCCATAAATGGTGAACTCCGCAGAGTAGTCCTCCTGGTCCTTCATGGCCTGGCGCAGCTCTAAGATATATTGCTTTGGCGTACGGCCGTCCACGTCCTCATACAAGTTGTCCACCCGGTCAAAGTAGCTGTCTCGGAAAGCGTCGCTGGTGCGCACCACATAGCTGCCGTCTTCCCGGATGATAAAGGAGTAGACCATAGAATCGTTCTCGCTTAGGTTCAGGGTGTCCACCAGGTAGTTCACATGCACGCTGGCCACCAGGGCCAGGCAAGACTCCCCGTTTTCCATTAAATAGTTGGAGGGCACGCCCATAAGCACCACATTGTTTCCTTGGCTGTCCGTACCCACAGCTACTTTAGATTTTCCCTCCCGCAGGGAGCGGAGAAAGGGGGCTGGGTCTGTAATATCCAGCTTGTCGCCGTATACCATCTCAAAGTCTCCGCTTGCAGAGAGCAGGCCCAAGGCTTCAAAATTTCTGGCGTCGCCGCTATATTCCAGTTCTTCCATCACTTGAACCCGGTTTTTATCTGCCTGCTCGTAGTCGGGGGGAATATCCTCCACCATGGTTTCAACCTGGTTAAGGCGCAGGCTCATTGTGGTTTCAAAGTGACGGGAGATCTGCTCGCTCATGCTGCTCATGTAAACCTCGCCCACCTGGGAAATGGTGTTGGAGCTGCGGCCTTCCAAATAATTAGAAAGCATAAAGAAAACACCAAAGGTCAGCAGGCTCAGCAATACAAAGCTGCCCACAAGGAAGTGGATGGGGTTAACTCTTTTCATAGTCTATGGCAATCCTTTCAGAGCCCGGCCTTATAGGCCGAAATGGCATCGGCTGTCCTTTGGTAATCTTCGCAAACCTTCTCATATAGGGCGGGGGCCTCCGGGCTCCTGCCATTGCGCAGGGCCTCGGTTAAGGCCGAGCTGGATTCCTGCAGCAGGGCAAAGCTTAGGTTTTGGCACATGCCCTTAATCGTATGGGAGGCGCGAAAGGCCTCTTCGTCGTTGCCCTGGTTCCAAGAGTCCTGAAGCAGCTGGAAAGACTTGTCATCCAGAAATTTTAGTACAAATTTCTGAATAAACTTCTCGCTGGGCAGCCTGCTGCAAACCTCCTGATAATTTCCGCCTAGATTTTCATAGCATTCCTGCAGTGTCATACCTAATCCTCCTACGGAATCGATCCGTTACATTTTTTTATTGCTCTCGCTGTTCTCTTTATCCGCTTCGCCTTCTTCAAAATCAATGATTTCCGACTGGTTGGTGTAAACGCTGGCGCCCTTCACCTCGGTTAACGAAGTCTCTGTGCCGTTGTAGAACTTATATTGCCCTTTGCCCGCCTGCTTTACCGCGTAAAGGGCCTTGTCGGCGGCAGCCATTAGGGCGGTAAAGTCCACGCCTACCTGCTCGGTGGTAGCCACCCCCATGCTAATGGAGATGGTAAACCCGCCAAAGTCCTCTCCATGCAGAGAGGAATAGATACGCTGGATAATGGGCTCCAGTTCCTGATGGTACTGAATAAAGATGATATATTCATCGCCCCCCGCCCGGGAAACAATGTCGCCGCTGCGGGTGGTCTGGCGCAGGCGCTCGGCAATATGTACCAGCAGCTGGTTGCCAAAGAGATGGCCAAAGGTATTGTTGGCGTCTTTAAAGTAGTCGCAGTCAAAAAACGCCAAGGCATAGTTAGCCTCCTGGTTTTCCTTTAGCCGGGCTTCTGCCTGCTTTTGGGCGCTGGTCAAGTTCAAAAGGCCGGTAAGCTGGTCGGTAGAGGCCCGCTTTTCCAGGTTCTCCAGGTAGCTTCTGGAGCTGTGAACATCAATGGCCTTGCCAATAATCCCCCGCAGCTGAGGCGGTTCATCCTCTGACCAAAGGGCCTGCATAACAAACCGGAACCACTTCAGCTTACCGCCAAACTTCATTTTGCCCTCGTAGGTTACAATGGGGTCGGCAGGGGTAGTAGAGGCAATTACATCCCGCAGGGAGTCCAGCAGGCTATCATCCAGAAAATACCGAATACGGGGGTTTTCCATGGGATCCATCACAATCTCATCTAACCCCAGCTTTTTTGCGCCCCAGGCATTAAAGGACATCATAGCGGGCGAAAAGGTAAGCTCAAACTGGATTTCCTTACTCATGGCGGCAAAGAAGCTGTACTTCATCCTCTCGTGCTCCAGCAGCTGCAAGGTACGGTTGCTGGCGCTAAGCTCGCTGTGCTGGTACAGCTTTTCCGCCACAGCGTTCATCACGTCTCTGGGCTTGGGCTGCACAGCCCCGCCGTTCAGCTCTTCTTCCAGGGTATCAGAAAGCTCCCGCAGGCATTCCATCAGCAAGGGGTTAAAGGCGCCGCACTCCCCGTTAACAATCATGTCCACCGCCTTTTCGTGGGGAAAAGCCGGCTTATAGACCCGTTCGCTGGTCAATGCGTCGTACACATCGGCCAGGGCCACGGTTTGGGCGGCAATGGGGATATCGTCCCCCTTCAGCCCGTCTGGATAGCCCCGCCCGTCCCAGCGCTCGTGGTGCCAGCGGCAAATCTGGTAGGCAATTTTCACCAGGGGCTCATCCTGGTGCACCGAGAGGCCGTCCAGCATTTTGGCGCCAGCCATGGAGTGGCTTTTCATAATGGCGAACTCCTCATTGGTCAGCTTGCCGGGCTTATTGAGGATTTTATCGTCAATGGCAATTTTGCCGATATCGTGAAGGGCCGAGGCTTCGCTGATTAAGGCAATCTCGTTTTTTCCCAGCCGGTAGCGGTCGGTTTTTGTGGCCAAATGCCCCAGCAGCACCTCGGTAAGCCGCCGCACATGGATCACATGCAGGCCGCTCTCACCGTTGCGGAACTCCACAATATGGCTGAGGATATCGATCATCAGCAGGCTGTTCTGCTCTTTTTCCAAAATCTGCTCCGCCACCAGGGCCTCCAGCTCCTGCTGCTTTGCGGAGCTAAGCAGGGTATTTATCACCCTGCGGCGAATAACCCGGGCGTCGAAAGGCCGGCTGATAAAGTCTGTAACCCCCAGCTCCAGGGCCTGGTCAATCCTGTCGGAGGTGGTCTCCGCAGAAATCATGATAACGGGAATCGACTCAATCCAGCGGCGCTTGTTCATCACCCCCAGCACCCCAAACCCGTCCATTTCCGGCATAACAATATCCAGCATAACCAAAGAGATTTCCGCGGCCTGCTTTTGCAGAACGGTAACAGCCTGCAGGCCGTTTTCCACCTCTATGGTGTCATATTCTTCCCCCAGCATATCTACAAGGATAGACCGGTTCATTTCCGAATCGTCTACAATTAAAATTTTCTGTCTGCGCTTCTGACCTTCCATAGGCAGGGTGGCCCCTTTCGATGAAATTCTATTCCGTGTTATTATAATACACCTCGAAAAAAATAGCAAGCCCTCTAGCACGTTTGGGGGGGCGGTCACACCATAAGCGAACAATAAGCAAAATAAAGCAAACACCGCAAGCAGCGTTCCACAAGTGCTTTATGGCCGGCGCCCCCTTGCCCACTAAAGTATAACACAAAACATGGTCCATGGGCAATCCCCTATGAAATATAGGAGTGTATCGCAATTTATTCCTCTGGGGGGCATAAAATCCTTTCCCTTAAGGGCTGGGGCTGCCCGCTGCCAGGGCTTCTCCACAGCGTATGCCGTCTACTGCCGCCGACACAATGCCCCCCGCATATCCCGCGCCCTCTCCGCAGGGGTACAAGCCCTGGAGCGCCGGACACTGCAAGGTCTCGTCCCGCAGCACCCGCACCGGTGAGGAACTCCTGGTTTCCGGCGCGGTCAACACGCCGTCTGGATGATCAAACCCGGCCAACCGCCTGCCCAGCACTGGCAGGGCCTGGCGGAGGGCATCGGCCACAAACCCTGGCAGGCAGGCGCCAATATCCTCTGCCGCCACCCCAGGCAGGTAGCTGGGGGTTACCAGGCCGAATCCCGTAGATTTCCGGGCGGCCAGAAAATCCTCAATTCGCTGGGCGGGGGCAAGGTAGCCTCCGCCCGCCAGACGGAACGCGGCCTGTTCTATCTTCCGCTGGAATTCTACGCCTGCCAAAGGCCCTTGGGCGCCGTAATCGCTAGGAGTAACGCCTACCAACAGTGCCGCGTTGCTGTTCGCCCCGTCTCGGGCCCAGGGGCTCATTCCATTGGTCACTACTCCCCCGGGCTCAGAGGCCGCGCCTGTAACCACGCCGCCAGGGCACATACAAAAAGTGTATACGCCCCGGCCATTGGGCAGGGTGCAGTTCAGCTTATAATCGGCAGCCCCCAGCCGGGGATGGCCCGCAAAGCCGCCGTACTGGGCCCGGTCAATCAAGGCGGCAGGATGCTCCACACGCACGCCCACAGAAAAAGCCTTGGGCATCAAGGGCAGGCCCATAGAATCCAAAAGGCGGAACACATCCCTGGCGCTGTGGCCTACAGCCAAAATCGCCTGTTGGCAAGGGATAGTCTCCTTCCCCCGCGAAGATTCTGTCACGATTCCGGCCAATTTGCCGTCTTTGGCCCGAATCCCTGTTAAGCGGGTAGAAAAAAGCACCCGGCCCCCCATAGAAAGAATGGTTTGGCGGATATTACGCACAACGCCTGGTAGCCTGTCCGTGCCAATATGGGGCTTTCCATCGGTGAGGATTTCTCGGGGCGCCCCAGCACTCACCAGCTCCTCCAGCACCTTACGGATGCGGCCATCCCCTGTGCCCGTGGTGAGCTTCCCATCGGAAAAGGCCCCAGCCCCGCCCTCGCCAAACTGCACATTACACTGAGGGTCCAGAGGACCGCCCTGCCAAAAGGCCCGAACAGTCTTTTCCCTCTCTTCCACCGGCTGGCCACGTTCAATTATGATAGGCTTTAGGCCGCACTGGGCCAAGACCAGCCCCGCAAACATACCGGCTGGCCCAAAGCCCACCACCACAGGGGAAAGGGGGCCAGGGCAAGGAATAGGAAGAGAGTAGCAATAGGGCTGGGCCACCCGCGCGCCTGGAACCCGGGCAGCAAGCCGGGTTTCCCCACAAGCCGGCTGAACTTCGGCGGAGCAGACAAAGCAGATTTGATCTTTCTTTCGGGCGTCCACAGACTTCCTGGCCAGCCTGACCCATTCCAAATCTTTGGGGGAAACCCGAAGTTTTTTGGCGGCGGCGCGAAGCAGATCCTGATGGGAAAAATCCAGAGGGAGCCGAAGGCCATTGATTCTAAGCATGGTGTTTCTCCTTTTCTAAAAGGGATGGCCATACTATACCATTTTTAATAAAGAAAGGCAATAAGGGAAGCGCCAGGACCTCAAAAGGGCAAGACAGAGGGCGCCAGGCCCCAAAAAGAAGAAACAGCATGAAAATGCACCGGCAAACCGCCCGCCTTCGCATCTTCACACTGTCTCCCAGCAAAGCTTGAAGCGCTGGGATTCACCCCATTCTTTGTTAGTTATACCATTTGGGGTAAGGCGCCCTGGCCCCTCCCTACTGTTTCAGGCCCCGGACTTCTTCCTGCCGGCCTCTACCTTCAGGTTTTTCTCCTGGGCAATCAGCAGGAAAGCCGCACACATCACCAGCAAGGAGGCCCCGCCGAAAATATTCCCAGAAAACGCCTTTGCCCCTAAGGCCGGGATAGCCGCCCCCGTGGGCAGGCTCCCTGCTGGGAGCAGCCGGCGCAAAACCAAAAAACAGCCGGAAGCCATCATCCCGTGGACAAACCGGGCCAGAAAAAATTTCCACCGCTCCACTGGAAATTCCTGAAAAAAGGAAAACACCTGGAGATGCACGCAAAGCCCGCCAAAGGCCAGGCCGAAGGCGTAAAAGGCCGGGCCCGCGGAGACCTTAGCCGCCTCCCCTACCCCGCCGGTCACCTCCAACAGGAAAGAGAGCAGGGCGGCGCTCTCAAAGGGGGTAAATAAACGGGTTCTGGCTAAAAGAACACATAGCCGGCCATACAGTCCACAGCCCTGAACAATGGCGGTAAACCCAGAGAACAGAACCACACAGGCACACATAATCACCACGCTTTTGGCAGAGTCGCTCACAGAGCGCACCAGGGCGCCGCCAGGATGGGCGGGGGCAGCGGCCGGGGCCCGGTCGGGCTCAGACGCCCCCAAAGCGGTTATCACGCCCAGCAGCATACCAGAAAGGGTAACACAGAGAAACAGCAGCCACCCTAGCTTCATGCTGCCCAAAACCCCTGCCCCCAAAAAAGCAACTACAAAGGCCGGCCCAGGATTGACGCAGAACAAAAGCATGCGCCCAGCCTGCCGGCGGGTAATGTTCCCCTGTTCTAAAAGAATGGCTACCCCTTTGGCACCGGCTGGATATCCCCCTACAAAGCTCATGAGCACTGCCGCCGCGCAGCAGCCGGGCAGCCGGAACAGACGCCTGGTCAGCCCCCCTAGGGGCCGGGCCAAAAAGGCCGAGGCAGAAGAATTTACCGCGTAGCAAGCAAGGGCCATATAGGGAAACAGGGTAGGGACCAGCACGGTAAGGCAGTAGCCAATGCTTCCCGCCATGGTCGCCTTAATCAGGCGGGGATAAGCCAGCAAGGCCGTAAGAGCCAAAAGAAAGCCCAGCGCGCTGAGCGCTCCAGCCCAGGGCCGGGTGTTGGAAAATTTTTTCACAGTATCGCCGCCAATCTGCCAAATGTTTTCAAAAAGATGACTCCATAGGGGGAATTCTTAAAGTAAAGAAAAAAGGCGTATTTTTGCCGCCCTCCCCTTGGGTTCCCCGCCATGTTCACTCCCATAAATATGCCTGCCCGAGGTGATACATGCGGGAGCGGGTACATAAAATCATACTATCATCCAATAAGGGAGGTGGGCATGTGGAATACAGGGCAGGCGGGGGGTCCGTAATCTCTGTAACGGGGAATCACAACGCGGTAGTAGATGGATGCGATGGAATTGTGGATTATGACGATGAAAAGGTCATTCTGCGCACAGGGCGGCTAACCGTGCGGATCAGCGGCAGAGACCTGCGGCTGCGGCGGCTGACAGAAAGCTCGGCCGTCATCGACGGCCTGATTACCGCCTTAGAGTACAGCTACTAAAAAGGAGGCGTAAAGATGCTGGAAGAGTTTTTCCACCTGCTTTCCGGCTATGTGGAGTTTCAGGTAAAGGGAGACGGAGCCAGGTTTTTCACCATTGCCTCTAAAATGGGCATTGGGTTTTGGGGATTCCGAAAGGAGCAGGGCGCCGCGGTGGCCAGGGCCAAGCCCCATACTTACCGAAAGCTTCGGCCAGCATGCAGGCGCTGCGGGGTAAAAACCCATATCACCCGAAAGCAGGGCCTCCCCTTCCAGCTGCGGCGGCTGGCAAGGCGAAAGGGGCTGGTGTTAGGGGCCCTATGCTCCGCCGGGCTATATTGGTTTCTCTCCGGTTTTTTCTGGGGTGTTACCGTATCCGGAAACCAGCAAATGGGCGAAAAGGAAATCCTACAGGCAGCGCAGGCGTGCGGGGTGTGCCTAGGGGCAGAACAGAAAAAGATCGATCCAAAAACTGCCGGGCAGGAAATTATGGCCCAGCTGCCAGGCCTAAGCTGGGTCAGTGTAAATACCGACGGCTGCTTTGTGGAGGTGGCGGTTAAAGAACGGGCAATCCCTCCCCAGTCCACCCAGGCAGAGGGGCTTTCCAATATTGTGGCCTCCAGAGAAGGCCAGGTAGTGGAAATCCAGGCCCAGGAGGGCAGGCCAGAGGTAGCGCCAGGAGACACGGTATCCGCAGGCCAGCTGTTGATTGCCGGGCTCTACCAGGAAATCCCCGACCCCTATGGGCCCCAGCCGGAAAAGCTGTTCCAGCGAGCAGGGCCTGCCAGGGGCAAGGTGGTGGCCAAAACTTACCGGGAGTTTACCGTAGAGGTGGGAGCCACCCGCCCGCGGCAGAAAGAAGGGGAACGCCAGGAAAGGCGGTGGCTAAACATTTTTGGCCTGCGAATCCCCCTTGGCCTTTGGAGCCGGATGGAGGGAGAGGTCAGAACCTCTCGGGAGATAAGCCGGGCGCGGCTCCTAGGAACCCAGCTCCCCCTGGCCTTGGAGCGGGAGCTAAGCACCCTGCTGGAGGAGGAAGAATGGGTTATGAGCCCCAAGGAGCAGAAAGCCGCAGCGCTGCGGAAACTTCGGGAGGCACAGCGAGCCGTGCTGCCAGAAGGCGGATGGGTAGAGGAGGAGGAGCTGGAGTACACTCTTGCAGATGGAATGTGTATTTTGCAAGCCAGATGCAAGTGCAGAGAGGAGATTGGAGAGGTAAAAACCATCCTTGTGGAATCGGATAAATAAAAATCAAAAAGCAGGAGAGTTTTCAGGAAATTTGTACTTGAACATACTGGGGGACTTATGTTATAATGTGCTAGTAAAGGAATAAGGCGGGGACAAAACAGAAAAAACCGGGCTAAGGAATGCCGCTTTCCCGTAAAAAAAGCTTTCCCTTCCCCAGCAAGGCCCCCTTTTTCTAACGAAAATTACAGGAGAAAAAATGATTGGAACAGAAAATTAGCATGGACAGGATGGAACAGGCTGCCGAACTTTTTGGCAGCTATGACGGGAATATACGCCTAATCGAACAGGAATATGGGGTGTCTCTGGTGTTCCGGGACTCCGAGCTAAAAATAACCGGAGAAGACCCCCTTCAGGTGGACAGGGCCGCCCGGGCCGTGCGCAGCCTGATTACCTTGATTGGCGGCGGCGAGACCTTAAGTGAACAGAACGTGCGCTACTGTATGCGGATGGTGGCCGAAGACAGCGAGGAAAAAGTGGCAAAGCTGGCCGGAGACTGTATCTGCATTACAAGCAAGGGAAAACCCATTAAGCCCAAAACCGTAGGGCAAAGGAGCTACTGCGACAATATTAAGGAAAATACGGTAACCATTGGCGTGGGCCCTGCCGGCACAGGCAAAACCTACCTGGCGGTGGCTATGGCCGTTACCGCTTTCCGGGCCCAGCAGGTCAACCGGATTATCCTTACCCGCCCGGCTGTGGAGGCTGGGGAAAAGCTGGGTTTCCTGCCTGGGGACCTGCAGCAAAAGGTAGACCCCTACCTGCGCCCGCTGTACGACGCGCTGTTTGACATGCTGGGGGCGGAGACCTACCAGC
>CAJUSM010000007.1 GCA_910588935.1 uncultured Oscillospiraceae bacterium | reverse complement strand
CTGTATTCACTTTTTCCATCCGCTTCCTTTCATATTTTTGGCTTAAGGGGCTTGATTTTTTATTTGCAGGCTTTTTATCCCTTTTGCAAAAATTCATTTCCGTGTCGGGGTGTTTTTTATATAAAGAAAGGACATCGGGAGTCAATGGAAATTTATGTTTACAGCAAGGAAATGGATCTGCTGGGCGTGGCGGATGAGATAATTTCCCTCATCTGAACCCGGCGGTACTGGCCCCCCGGCGAGTTCAAGCTGCTGGTACCATTCTCGGAAAAACATCGGGAACTCTTCTCTCCCGGCCACCTCATTATCCGGGACAAAGACGATGAGGCCGCTGGGATTCGCTACATACACATCAGCCGGGACAGCAGCGGCGTGGAGCAGATCGAGGCACAGGACAAGTTCATCACCCAATGGGTGGGCAAAAGGATGCTGGTCTACAGCGACAATACAATTACCGGCTCCAGCCAGGAACTGATGGAAAGGTCATAGACCTTTCCATCATGGGAACTTATGACTACACAGGAGCGATCCCGCGCTTGGCATATGACCACAAAGAGGAAACCATACCGGGCAACAGCCGCACGGACGAGCAAAGCGATTACCCCAAGCTGGTGTTCTCCACTGCCGATGCTGATATTTTAGAGCAGGATTTCACCCATAGCGTGTAGAATATTTGCAATCTGGCCTTCGTCACGGGCGACAAATCTGTAACCCGGCTTGGTGTGTGGGTGCCAGCTATAGCGCGTACACGGGCCCCGACAGGGATGATCTTTATATTTCGCTTCCGGAAATCTCTTTAAATGCCTATTTGGAGAGCGGCCTGTCCAAGTCCGAGGCGGAGGCGGCGTATAAAGAGGATCTGGCGCTGCGGGGGCAGGCTGTTCTGGATGAATATGACGAGCGCATGAGTTTTCAGAGCAGGCTCAATACCCGTGGCCGTTACCGGTATCACCGAGGCCAGACCTTCCAGCAGAATGGTGAGGAACTGGAGCTGACCTTTGAGGAGAGTATGCCCACGCTGTTAAACCGAATCAAGCAGATTGCGAAGGGAAGGTAAATGCTGTGAGGTCAGCCCTCCTTGCCCCTGATCAGTTTGTCCCAGCTCCTGCTGCGGTAGCGCAGGATAAAACAGACGGCCCGGCAGGTCCAGTCTGCCGCCATGCCGTACCATACGCCCTGCAGGCCCAGCCCCATGCCGCCGCCCAACAGATAGCTAAGCCCCACGCGGAACACCCACATGGACGCTACACTGACAATCATGGTATATTTCACATCCCCCGTTGCCCTGAACACGTTGGGGAACATAAATGCCGCGGGCCATATGACCGAGCTCACCACGCCGCTGAAAATCAGCACCCAGCTGGCTAACGCGCCGGTTTCCGGCGTTAAATTGTACAGCGTCAGGATAACGGGAATAGCCGCCGCCAGCACAATATTGATAGCAATGTTGCAGATAAAGGCCAGACCCAGCAGCCGAATGGAATAGTATCTCACCTGGTCGGGCTTGCCCGCTCCAAAGCACCGGGATATTACCGTTACACTGGTAATACCCAAAGCAGAGCCAGGCAGGATCTGGAAAACACCGATGGCGTTGCCTACCGCGTTGGCTGTGATGGCCGTAGTGCCGAAGGTGGCGATCAGGCTGACCACCAGTATCTTGCCAAACTGGAACATGCTGTTCTCAATGCCGCCGGGGATGCCGATGCCCAGTATGCGTCTGACCGTGCCCTTCTCCAGATGGAACCGAAAAGGCTTGGAGAAGCTCAGCGGGTTTTTACCTCGAGCCAGCAGCCCCAATATCACCACTGCCGCCACGGTTCGGGAGAGAAGCGTGGGGACGGCCGCTCCCTCTACCTCCCAGCCCAGCCCAAAGATCAGCAGGGCATTACCGCTTATATTCACTGCGTTCATCAGCAGTGAAATGAGCATTGGGGTGCGGGAATCGCCTGTGGCCCGGTAGATGGCCGCTCCGGCGTTGTACAAAGCGATAAATGGGATAGAAAACAGGGTGATGGTAAAATAGGTTTGGGCGTAGGACATCACCTGGGGCTCTATGTCGCCAAAAACCGTTGACAGCAGCCAGCGCCGGATCAGAAACAGCAACAGCGTGATGCCTGCGGAAATCATAAGAATGAGAATGGCCAGCTGGTCGGAGACTTTCCTGGCCCGCTCCTTATCGCCTGCCCCCAAAAGCTGCCCGGCCACTACGGAACCGCCGGTAGCCAGGGCCGTAAACAGCATGATGATAAGTATACTGATGGAATCCACCAGGGACACGGCGGACACGGCCGCCTCGCCCACCCTGGCGATCATCATGGAATCGGCCATGCCCACAAACATGGCCAGAAACTGCTCCACTACCAGCGGAAGTACGATAAACAGGATATCCTTTCCGCTAAACATCAAGCAAGCGGGCTTCCCGCTTGATCTCACTAAATACCACTCCTTTGAATTGTTATGGACTGCACTTCACGTTAGGCGGCGTTGCTGCCAGACCAAATATTTTTTTGATTTTTCAAACAAGCCCTAGCAATAGCATTATACCACATTCCGGCTGAATGTGGCAATAAATGTTTAATTTTCAGAAAGGAAACTTCGTTATGGAGAAATCCAGTTTTTTCAACTCCGTGAAAGGGGACAGGAAATACAGCGCCGAGGATTGGACCGATTATTTCGGCTCCATCATCGGCAACGGTGTGTTTCCGGAGCCCTCCACCGGGTTGCAGGTGGAGAAACACTCCGGGATGCGAATCAAAATACAGCCCGGCAAGGCGTGGATCAACAGCTATTTTTATACGCCACGACCATGGTATCACTTACCCTGGCTACAGCCAGCGGCTCTTAGGACAGGATAGACCGGATCGCGCTGCGCTGGGACAGGGTCAACAGGGAGATAAAGGCGGCTGTCAAGGCTGGTGTCCCGGCAGCTGCACCGGCTGCCGCTGATCTGCAGCGGGACGCGGATATCTATGAGCTTTGCCTCGCGGAGGTCTATGTGGCCGCTGGTGTCACCAAAATCGACCAGGCCGGCATTACCGATAAGCGCCTTGACAGCGAGCTTTGCGGTCTTGTGGCCAAGCCTTGTGGAGCAGCTGGACACTACTGCGTTTAATGCCCAGCTGGAGGCATGGATGGCCCAATATCAGGCTGAAACCGGCGAACGGCTGGAGCTTATGGCCCCTGATATGGAGGGCTGGTTCGCGGGGTAGAAGACACGCCTTTTCACTTTGGAAGACGAGTGCCGGGAGATGTTTTATCAGTGGTTCAACTTGCTGGTACATACCATGGGTAAGGACGAGGCCGCTCACCTTCTGGAGCTTATCACCGAGAATCGGGAGCGCATAAAAAGACTGGAGGAGAAAGTGGGCATCACGGCAAGCTCCTTCTCTATGGATTTTGATACCTTGACAGCCCTCACCGGCGGCACCTGGAACAAGACCGAGGGCCAGGTGGAGTGCTAAAGGAGGGCGATACGGCATATACACAGCTTTCCCGTGCCGCTGTCGGCAGTGTTATCAATTATTTCCATCTAGGGAGTTACCCGGGAATTCATTTTGGCACATAGCGGGAACTCCTCCCCGGCCATTTACGATTCCAGCTGCAACGGCGTGTGGCTTTTGATGAAGGAGTGCTGCAAGGAGGATAGCTGGGGCAGCGACCAGACAGGTTCAAACGGCTTGGAAACAAAGGTATTCATTCCCTCCATGCACGAATTGGGGCATACTCACGACTATTACGCTAGAAAGATACCCGTGGATGGAGCCTGTCTGGCCTATTTTCTCCAGGGCGACAGCGATGAAGCTGTGGCTCCGCGCAAGTCCACGCTGGATGGTATGCCCATCGCTTTCTGGCAGCGCACCCAAATACACAGCATTTCCAGTCTCCGCAAGTGGGCCAACTACACCAACGAGGGCGGCGCCTGGGATTCAGCCTACGTCACCCCCCCTCGGCATCCGGCCTATGTTGATCCTGAATGGCAGCGGCCTGTGGGTAGACGAGGACGGGAATCTCCTGAATAACCGGCCTCCAGCTGCTCCCGCCAAGCTGAATGTTTCCAGCAAAAAAATCCGCAGTACGGAAAAGCTCGCCTTGAGCTAGGACGCGGTGACGTACCCGGATGGCGACAGGATCACTTATACCGTAGAGCGCTCGGTGAATAAGGGCAAATTCAGCTTTGTCGTCAGCGGCACCACCAAGACAGAGCATACGATAAGCTCCCACACGGCCGGGATCGAGCAGTACCGGGTCAAGGCAAAAGACAGCAAGGGCCATGAGAGCGGGTATGTTGTTTCGCCATCGGCCACTGTGGCGCAGAACAGCAAGCCGGTAATTAACGGAGATACATCCACACTTGAAGATTTGGGCACGGTCAAGGAAGGATTTGTGTACCGGTATACCGCGTGGAGGACCTGGATGAGGATGCAGTGACCGTTACGGAGCGGATCCCTGTTCCATCTAGTTCATCCATCATAGCTTACAAAGTTCTCTGCGAATTTACTGCCCGCCCTGGCGTGGAGTATGGGCTGGACATGAGTGGGGGAGCGGTTCGCCGTGCTGCCGGGGAATGGGCGCGGCTATTCACCCACGCTGACCGCCAAGGATGAATACGGTGCGAGTACAAATAAGATGATACGGTTCAAAAAGTCTACCGACTACTTTGTGGTGTCCCCTGCCCAGCCTTTTCCCGCTGAGAAAATGCCGCGCAGAGCCAGTATACAGGTACAAAAAAGCATCAGCGCGGGCGGGACTTTTAAGGTGGAGGTTTGCAACAATCCCTATGCCCCGGAGCCGGTCTGGGAGGACTGCACGAACGAGGTTGAAAACAGCCTCATTCATGTTTTTGAAAACAACCTTGACCTGTCCGGGAAGCATGGGCTGGGTATCCGGGTGACGGTTGGACGAGCTGAGGATGGAGAGCCCTGCTGGGTATCTTCCATTTCGGGCAATTTTGAAACATACATGGCGGGATAGTTTATAAAGGAGTTTTGGAACACCATACAGTTCATCTTCGCCGCTATAGGCGGCGGGCTTGGCTACTTCCTGGCCGGCTGTGATGGCCTGCTCATCGCCCTGGTGGCCTTCGTGGTTATCGACTACATCACCGGGGTCATGTGCGCGGCAGCGGACAAAAAGCTCTCCAGCGAGGTGGGCTTTAAGGGCTCTGCCGAAAGGTGCTGATTTTCCTGCTGGTGGGGATTGCCAACATCCTGGACGTGCAGGTCATTGGCAGCGGGAACATACTGCGCACGGCGGTGATCTTTTTCTACATCTCCAACGAAGGGGTGTCTCTGCTGGAGAATGCCGCGCATCTGGGGCTGCCCATCCCCGAGAAGCTCAAGGACATTCTGGAACAGCTCCATAATCGCAGTGAAAATAAGGAGGATAACGGAAATGACGATTAAAGGTGTAGATATCAGCGGGAACAATCCCTTGGTGGATTTCGAGAAGCTGGAGGCCGCAGGGGTAAAGTTTGCTTTGATCCGCTGCGGCTATGGGAACGATGATGTGAGCCAGGATGACAGCCGCTTTTTTGAGAACATCCGCAAGGCTAAAGCTGCTGGAGTTCCCTATGGCGTGTATCTTTACTCCTATGCGCTGACTGTGGCTGAAGCCAGGAGCGAGGCCGCGCACACGCTCTGGCTGCTGAGGAGGATAGAACGTCCGGCATACGGCGTGTGGTTTGACATGGAGGATGGGGACGGCTATAAAGCCCGCCTAGGAGAGTTTCCGGGCGGGCTTCTTTTGCAAAAATCCCGTCCAACCGCCGAAAAAGTGTCCATCGGGAGGTGAAGAGAAAAACGTATTGTATGGAGGGTGACACTCTATGACGGTCAGCCAGAAACAGGAAATCGCCAAGCTCCGTGGCCGGGGTGTCGGTTACGGTAAAATTGCTCTTGCACTGGGCATATCCCAGAACACCGTCAAGTCCTACTGCCGCAGGAACAATATCAGCGCTGATTCTACACTCTCTGTGGAGATATCGGAACCTCTGGAAACAGGCACAAGTTTTTGCGAGTACTGTGGCAAGGAGACACATCAGATTTTCGGACACAAGAAAAAGCGCTTCTGCTCCGATGCCTGCCGGAACAGATGGTGGAATTCCCATCTCGACCTCGTGAAACAGAAGGCTGGCCCAAGCTGTGGCCGGGAATTCGAAGTTTACGGAAACTCCCATCAGAAATACTGTTCCCACAAGTGCTACATCAGTCATCGGTTCGGAGGTGGACAGTATGAGCAGAAATGATTTTCAGAGCGAAAAGCTCTATCAGGCCACCATGAGCATGGCGCGAAAAATGCTCCATGATGGGCTGATTTCAGAGGAAGATTATCGTCAGATTGATACGATCTTCCTCGAGAAATACCGGCCTGTTTTCGGCACATTATTCTCCGATTTATCGTTGACTTCCGGGGCGTAAAGAGGGATATATAGTGGCGAAAGGGGTGATTGCATGGCAAAAATAAGCCGTGTAGATCTGGCTGTGCCGGCTCTCAAAAAGCGGAAACAGGCCGCCGCTTATGCCCGCGTTTCCGTCGAAAGCGAGAAAATGAACCATTCCCTGTCCGCACAGGTAAGCTACTACAGTTCGCTCATTCAGAAGAATCCTGAGTGGGAATACGCAGGGGTTTACGCGGATGATTTTGTCAGCGGCACGGGGACAGCAAAACGGGATGAGTTCAACCGTATACTTGTGGACTGTGAGGCCGGGAAAATCGACATCATCCTGGTAAAGAGCATTTCAAGATTTGCCAGGAGTACTGTTGACTTGCTGGAAGCGGTACGGCACTTAAAGGACATCGGCGTGGAGGTTCGTTTTGAGCGGGAGCATATCAGCTCGTTCAGCGGAGATGGTGAATTGATGTTGACAATTCTGGCTTCCTTTGCCCAGGAGGAGAGCCGCTCCATTTCGGAAAACGTTACCTGGGGGCAGCGCAAGCGGTTTGCCGATGGCAAGGTCAGTTTTGTCTACAGCCGGGTTCTCGGTTTGGACAAGGGGCCTGACGGCACCATCGTGGTAAATACTGAGCAGGCGGAAACTGTGCTGCTTATCTTCTCGTTGTTCCTCGAAGGTATGAGTCCTCATTCCATTGCAGCGGAGCTTACCAGAAGGGGCATCAAAACCCCAGGCGGCAAAGATGTGTGGAACCAGCAGACGGTACGCCGGATGCTTTCAAACGAGAACTACAAGGGCGATGCTCTTTTACAGAAGGAGTTTACTGTGGACTTCCTTACCAAGAAGATGAAGAAAAACGAGGGGCAAGTGCCTCAGTATTATGTAGAAGGGAACCATGAAGCCATCATCTCCCCTGCAGTGTTCGATATGGTGCATGCAGAACTAGAGAAACGCAGGGGCGGCGGTTCATGCTACAGTGGTGTGAGCATCTTCTCCAACAAGATTAAGTGCGTGGACTGCGGCGGCTGGTTCGGCTCCAAGGTCTGGCACTCTACCGACCAGTACCGTAAGGTTATCTATCGCTGCAACCGCAAGTACAGTGGAGAAAAGTGCCAGACTCCCCATGTTACTGAGGACGAGGTGAAGGCGGCGTTTGTTTCGACTTATAACCAGCTTGTTATTGAGAAAAAGGAAATCATCGCCAATGCGGAGGTTATCCGTAGAACGCTCTGCCGGACGGATGATTTGGAGGCAGAAAAGCGTGTACTGGAAGAGGAAATGCCTATAGCGGCAGAAAGGGCGCAGGGTATGATTGCTGAGAATGCCCGTATCGCGCAGAACCAGGATGATTATCAGGAGCGGTATGAGTCTCTGGTTGAGCGCTACAATGCCGCTAAAGCGCGGTATGATGAGGTGGTCGACGCTATCGCCGCGAAGGTTGTTCAGAGTGAGCGGCTGTCGGGCTTCATCGGGACCATGCAGGCGCAGCAGGGCATTCTAACCGAGTTTGATAAGAGGCTTTGGAGTAGTATGGTAGATTACGTTACAGTTGGGCGGGGCAAGGAATTCATCGTTACCTTCCGTGATGGGACGGAGATAGAAGTGTAAAATCGAGTATCGAAAACCCAAAACAGAGAACGCAGAGCCTGGATTTTGATTGAAACACAGGCTTTGTGTTCTCTGCTTATATGGCCTAGAAAACAATAGGTAATATTTTTAGTGCCTTTTGTGGCTTGGAAAAATTCATTTCCCTGCCTTGGACAAATCAGCTCTTTACTTTTTAAGAAGTTTTTGCTATAATTGGTCAGTTTGAAAAATGTCGAAAGAAGGAAGTGCTTGCTGTGAGTGAAAAGTCTCAGGCCCAAAACCGTATGGGTTCTGCCAAAATGCTGCCCCTTATTTTTTCTATGGCTCTGCCGGCTATGTTTTCCATGCTGGTTCAGGCGCTGTACAATATTGTGGATAGCTACTTTGTCTCCCAGGTCAGCGAAAAGGCCTTGGCCGCTGTTTCCCTGGCCTTTCCCATTCAGAATCTGCTGATTGCCTTCGGCGTAGGCACAGCCGTAGGCGTTACCTCCCTTATCTCCCGCCGCCTAGGCCAGGGCCGCCGGGAAGAGGCCGGAGCGGCGGCAGTTCATGGTATTCTGCTGGGTATTGCCACCTGGCTGGTCTTCGCGGTATACGGGGGCTTTTTTACCACCCCCTTTTTCCAGATGTTCGAGTCGGATCCAGAAATTGTGGCCATGGGCGACCAGTATATCTCAATTTGCTGCGTGTTTTCCTTTGGCAGCTTTGTGGTCATCATGCTGGAGAAAATCCTTCAGGCTACCGGCAACATGCTTTGGCCCATGGTGTTTCAGCTGGTAGGGGCGCTGGTGAACATCCTGTTGGACCCGGTGTTCATCTTTGGCTATTTTGGCTTGCCTGCCCTGGGCGTAACCGGAGCCGCTGTGGCTACTGTAGCAGGGCAGATTCTCTCTATGATTTTTGCCGCGGTTGTAATGGCCGTTCGACCCCATGAGATTACTATCAGCTTTAAGGGGTTCCGCCTGAGCTGGGCCACGGTAAAGAATATCTATGCGGTGGGCCTGCCGGCTATTGTCATGCAGGCGATCGGCACGGTGATGAATATGGCCATGAACGCCATCCTCTCGGGTTTTTCTACTGCGGCTTACACAGTGTTTGGGCTGTATTTCAAGCTGCAATCCTTTGTCTTTATGCCCGTCTTTGGCCTAACGCAGGGCTTGCTGCCCATAATGGGCTTTAACTTTGGGGCTAAAAACAAAAAAAGGATGCTGCTTGCTCTGTTTCAGGGCTGCCTCATTGCCCTGGTCATTATGACTGTGGGGATGCTGGTTTTCCTTTTGCTGCCGGATAAGCTGCTGGGTATTTTCAACGCTTCCCCAGAGCTGCTGGCCATTGGGATGCCCGCCCTGCGCACCATTTGCAGCTGTTTTGTATTCGCCGCCCTTGGCATTGTGTCCTCCACGCTGTTTCAGGCGGTGGGCAAGGGCAGCTACAGCCTGGTAGTTTCCCTCATGCGGCAGCTGGTGGTACTGGTACCGGCAGCCTGGCTTTTGGCCCGGATTTTCGGTGAGGTCAACGCGGTGTGGTGGTCCTTTCCCATTGCGGAAACCGTCTCCATGGCGGCAAGCGTGGTCTTTTTCCTCCGCCTTTACCAGCGGGAGATTAAGGACATAGGCAAATAGAGCCAAGACTCTTTAGGGGCTCCCGCACAGAGAAATAATTTTCACAGTATGTAAAAAGAGCTCCTGGCGCGGGAGCTCTTTTTCTTGTCTTTTAGCACTCTGTCAGGTCGAATACATGGTTAGGGTGCCCCAGAAATTGAGGAGAAGCCCCCATACCATGGCCGCCCCCAGTGCCAGCCAGGCTAATCTTTTTTCTCTCTCTTTTAGGCAGTTCAGCCCGCCGGTCTCTCTGGCCAGCCAGCATAGGCCTAAGTATACCGCCGGCAATGTGTCAATGATATACCGGTTGCCAAAGTGGTGCCCGCCCATGGTTTTGTGGCAGCATAGGGCGAAAATGTGGCATAGTACAGTAACCGTCAAGACAGCTGCCGGCCATTGCCAGCGCCCCTGGCTCCGGGCTTTTAAAGCCGCAATCAGGATAACCGCCAGCCACACGGCCAATATAGGATCTGCCAGAAATATATTGCCCCCATTGTACATGGGAAATTCCAATTGCCCTGTGCTTGAGGAAATTTCCGGCAGGCGGAGCAGGGTAGGCAGGTTTTCCTTTAAGTAGTACAGGCTGAACTGCCCGTGGGCCGAGCGGGTGAACTCCGGCAGGTAGCTGTGCCCAAACTCCCAGGGGCTGCCAAAGCGCAGTAAATTTAGGGCCATAAAGGAAACGCATAAAAGCGCAGCGGGAATATACCGGTAATCCTTGCTCCACAGAATCCACTTCAGGCCGTCACCCTGGCTTTTTCGGCTCTCCGCCAGCAGTAGGCAGGCAACCGGAATGTAGACAATTTGGAAAGGCCGGCACCCAACCGCTGCCGCAAGGCAAAATGCCGCCCGCCCCTTTTTACCCCGGCAGGCATACCAAAAAGAGGCCATAGTAAAAGTAAACGCCAGGTTTTGGGCCAAAAACCATACCCACGCATCCACAGTGATCTGCCACAAATTATTGCTGCCATAGAGAAACACCGGCAGCATTACCCGGGAAAACCTGCTCAGGCGAAAATGCCCTGCCAGCCGGACTCCATAGGCCAGGCCCATTATCATGGAGAGAAAGGCCAATAGGCTGTCTGGGGCGTTTTCTCCAAAAAGGGCCGCAAAGGGCAGCAGCAGGTAGGAGGGGAAGGGAGGGAAAGAGACATAGAACTCCAGCTGATAGGGCTGTGGCCTAAGGACAGCCAGCTCTAGCCAGGGACAGTTTTCCGGCAGGGAGAGCCGGCCTTGCAGCCAGGCGCAGGCTTGGCGGAGGTAGGAGTTGTAGGGGTTTTCCGCAAGCAAATATTTACCGGAAAGAAGCATGAAAATGGCGTGGGCCCCAACCACTATTATTACTGCGGCAGCAATAAGCCAGGCCTCTTCTTTTACACTCTGGCCCCAAGGCGCAGACTTCCTGTTTTGTTCCATGCATATACCTCCCTAGACCAGATAATGATAAAGTTTACCATATATACACGGGAAAGGCAATATTTGCCAGTTTCTTTCCTGGCTTTCGGCAAAGCCCTGCCTGTTTTCCCGCAAGGTATCGTTTTGGAGCTCTTCTTCGGCGAAAAGTATTTCAGCAATTTTTTCTAAATTTTTAGAAAAGATTGTTGACAAAAAGTGCATGGTGAATTATAATTACAATATAAAACTGTCACCCATAGACTTGTCCGGGTCGCTAACCGTTTAGGCCGTTGGGATGACATCCACGAGGAGGCAAACTATATATGCCAGGTTTTTCTTTGTCAAAAAGTGAAGAGAGGCTCATGAATTTCCTTTGGTCTGAGAATACCCCCCTTAGTGCCTTGGAAATGGTGGAAAAGCTTCGCGACCAAGATTGGGGCGAGCATTATCTCCGTGTGGTTCTAAAGTCTCTGGAGAGAAAGGGCGCTGTTGAGTGTTGCGGCTTCGAGCAGCGGGTTAACCAGTACGCCCGGCGTTTCTGCTGTGCCCTGACTAAGGAGGAGTACTATGTCCAGCTGGCTGCCCGGGGCGGTGTGGCTCCCGACGCCTTGCTCCGTTCTGCCGCGGTTGCCATGGTGGAAAAAGGCGGCGAAAAGGGGAAAGAGGAGCTTATTCAGGAGCTGGAAAGACTGATTGAGGAGTATCGTGCAGAGGAAACAGAAGAGGCGGAATAAATTCTGTTTTTCCAGACAGACATATTCTCTAGGCTCTGGGGATTGATTGCTTGGGGGGCTGCGCTTATAGGCGTAGGATGCTGGGCTTCTGTTTTAAAACTGAGATCTGTTTCAGCCTTATATCATGCTTAACCTGAGCAGGCTGTTTTTGTAGGAGCCTTTCGGCTGGTAATGCAAATCTAGGGCGGCCTATTGGAATTGGCGCGGCATTTGTCTGCGCCGTTTTCCTTTATCTTTTTAAGGGCGGGGCCCCACACCCCGCAGCCTTTGAGAAAGGTAAGACTTCGCGAAGCGAAGTCTACGAAACTTTTCCCATTTTCTCACGGCATCTGAGAGCCGTGTTTTTCTTCTCTAGCTTACCTTTATCTCCTCGTTTGGACACTCCCCATTCTGGTATGCAAGTTACTGTATTTAGATAAGCCAGGCTCTTGGCAGCCTGGCTTTATCCGATTTTCCCAAAGAAAATTTTTGGCTTTCCACTTGCCATAAAGGAGCCTTGCAATGAAAGACTGGAAAACAATCCGGCGGATTTTATCATATTTGTTTCCCTATAAAAAAGAGTTCATTTTGGCCGGCCTTTTGCTGGCTCTTTCCACTTTCATTGGCTTTCTTCAGCCATTGGTGATCCAGCGTATTACCGATGGCGGAATGCTGGGTAAAAATCTCTCTGTGCTCTGCGGGTCCGCCACTGTTCTTGCCCTGCTCATTTTGATGAACCAAGGGGCGGAATTGGCCCAAACCAAACTTTTTCTCGATATCCATAACCGGTCCCGGTATGCCATTTTTCGCCAGGTTTTTCAAAAGCTGCTCCGGCTGAAAAAGACCTATTTTGAGGATAGAAATAATGCGGAAATCCTTAGCTGCCTGCAAATGGATGTGTCGCAGGTGGCATCGGTTACCGACAATTTTACCGTGATGACCGTTGGTTACCTGTTCCGCATTGTCAGCGGGTTAACAGGCCTGGTGATTATCAGCTGGAAGCTGACCCTGATTGTAGTGGCTATGGTTCCGATAAAGCTGCTGTTGGTAAACCGTATGGCCAAGCGCCGGGAACAGGCGATGGACGAAATGCTTGAAAGCAGCCGGGACTTTTCCCGGTGGTTTGGGGATAACCTGGAGGGTGTAGAGGAGATTAAGCTGTGGAACCTTTTTGAGAGCCGGGACAGGGCCTTTCAGGAAAAGCAAAAGGCCCTGCTGGGCCTGGAAAAGCGCAACGGGATGATTGACGCTTGGAATACCCTTTGGGAATCCCTGCTGGAGTGGAGTGTTACAATTTTGCTATACCTGGTGGGCGGTATCCTTATCTGCCAGGGGAGCTTGACCATTGGGGCGGTATTTGCCTTTGTGTCCTATTCCTGGTATGTTACAGGGCCGGTATCTGCCCTGCTGAACTTGAAAATGTACTTTGCCCGGGTAATGCCCTCGGCCCGGCGGCTGTTTCGGTTTTTGGATATGGAATCGGAAGAAAATTCCGGAACAGCCCAGGCGGGGAATCATCCGCCTCGGCTGGCATTTGAGGATGTGGCCTTTTCCTACCAAGAAGGGCGTCAGATTCTGCGGGGGATAAATTTTTCCATAGAGCCGGGAGAAAAGGTGGCCATTATTGGCCACAACGGCAGCGGCAAATCCACCATCCTGAACCTGCTCCTTCGCTTTTATATCCCAGATTCCGGGGAAATCCGGGCAGACGGGACGCCGGTTTCCCAGCTGGATCTGGCGGGATATCGCTCGCTGTTTTCCGTGGTCAGTCAAGAGCCATACCTGTTCCTAGGAAATATCAGGGACAACATTGACCTAGGCGGCCAGGCTGCGCCGGAACGGGTAAAGGCCGCCATGGAGGCCAGCGGTGTAATGGAGTACATCCAGCGGATGCCAGAGGGGGTAAAAACCCAGATTGGCCGGAATGGGGCCAGGCTTTCCGGGGGAGAAAAGCAGAAGCTGGCAGTAGCAAGAGCGCTGCTTAAAGACGCGCCGGTGGTTATTCTGGACGAAGCCACCTCTGGCTTTGATGTAGAGTCTGACGCCTATCTCCACGATATCATCATAAAGGGAATGAAGGAGAAGACGGTAATTATGATTACCCACCGCCGGGAAAACCTGGCTGGGATGGACCGGGTATACCGCCTGGAGAACGGCGTGGCGGTAGAGGAGCCGGTGGGGGAGAGCTGAAGGAAGCTGAAAAAAAGGGAGCGCGTGTCCGCGCCCCCCTTTTTTCAGTTGGCTGGTTCCGCCTGTGCCAGGGTTTCTACAGCTTGGCTTAAGGCCGCCTGGGTTTGTTGGGTATCCAGATAAGCGGAGCTGTACAGCACAATTCCGCCGCATTCCGCCTCTCGGGCAGCGGTAATCTGCCGGCTGATCATATCAGCCTGGTCCCAGGCCCCGTCTTCTTCTCCGCTGCCAGCCTTATACAGCGCCAGGCCCGCATAAAGCTTTAGGTTTTCGTGGCGGGTAAGCTCTACCCAGTCATCTAGAGCCTCTGTGTAGCTAAGGGCGGGGTTTTCGAACCCATAGTACAGCTGGGGGCAGATGTAATCTAGATACCCTGGCACCGCGCACCAAGCCGCTACATCCGCGCCCATTTCCGCATCGTTGGCCAGGTTGCCTTGGGGAGAAATGCCAAACACTGCCTGACTGTTGGCGGCTTTTACCCGGTGATATACCTCTGCCACCATGGCGTCAATATTGGCGGAGCGCCAGTCTCCCAGGCTCAAGGGGGTTCCCACTGTTTGCGTGTACAGGGCATAGGCCTGGCTGTCCAGAGATTCATCTTGGGCAGGGTAAAAATAGTCGTCAAAATGCACCCCGTCTACTGGGTAATTCTCCACAATTTCCGCCGCTCCCTGGGCAATCAGGGTCCGCACATAGGGGTAGGCGGGGTTTAGATAGACCCCGCCCTCCCACTCCATAAAGTAGTAGGGATAGTCGTCCTTCAGCTGGGTATAAGGGCTGTTTGGGGCCAAAGCGCCAGGGGTTTGGTTGGTTTTTACTCGCAGAGGGTTAATCCAGGCGTGAAATTCCATGCCCAAGCTATGGGTGTATTCCACCATAAAGGCCAGCGGGTCGAACCCTGGGTCCTTGCCCTGCTCGCCAGTAAGCAGGTGAGACCAAGGGTACAGCTGGGAGGGGTAGAGGGCGTCGCAAAATGGCCTTACATGGACAAACAGCGCGTTAAGCCCTTTTTCTTTTGCGGAGTCGGCAATTCCTCGAAAATTGTCTTCAAATCCTTCCTGCGTCCCATTGGCGGCCAGGGCCATGTAGGGAACCCAAACACCGGCCAGCTCTTGGCTTTTGGCAGGCTGAGGACTGGGGGCCAGGGATTCTGTGGGGTTCTGGGAGGGAGAGGGGGATGGGGAGGGAAGAGAAGAGGGCCGGGCCTGTCCCAGAAGCCAGGCAGCGCCTACAGAGGCGGCGAGCATGAGCCAGGCGGCCAAATGGCCCAGCCGGCGGAGGGTTTTGTTGTGCAATTTTGTCACACTCCTTTGTTTTCAAAAAATCCAGGTCATATCTTTATGATAGAAAAGCTGAATGAGGGACGGATCAAGACAGGGAGCGGCCTTTTTCGCCTGCCTTGACATCCTCCTTTCCCATACGCTATAATCTTCCTGTCTTAGCTATATGCCCGTCCACCAATCCTCATGACGGAAAGGATGATTTTAATATGAAATACCGGTTTCTTTTGCTGGATGCCGACTACACCCTTTTAGACTTCCCCCAGGACATGGAGAAAGCGTTTCACGCCATGTATGAGGCCTGCTTTTCTGCCCAGAGGCCCTTTTCCCCTCAGCTTCTCGCCTGCTATCATGCCTGCAACAATCGGGCCTGGAGCCGGTTTGAGCAGGGAATATGCACCAAGCAGGAACTCTACACCAGCCGTTTTGTGGAGTTTTTAAAGGAAACTGGCCTGCAGGGCGACCCGGAAACGGTAAATACAGAGTACTTTACCGCCCTGGCCCGCACCGGTACACCCTATCCTGGGGCCAAAGAGCTTTTGGAGCGGCTGAGCAAAACCTGCGAGCTCTATATGGTCACCAACGGCAATGTAGTCAGCCAGTTTCCCCGGCTGGAACATTCTGGCCTAATGCCTTACCTGCGAGAGGTGTTTGTCTCCGAGGCGGTGGGGGTAGGCAAACCTCACAAGGCCTATTTCGACTATGTGGCCGCCCATATCCCTGGTTTCCAGCCGAAAGAGGCTGTTGTAATCGGCGATTCCCTTTCTTCCGACATTCAGGGCGCGGTAAACGCCGGCCTAGACAGCATCTGGTATACCCCGGCCAGCACCCAAGGCGCCCTGCCCCAACACGCCCTCCCTACCTGCCAGGCCGAGAGCTACAGCGACATTTTGAGGATTCTGGGTGATGTATAAAATTTTTATGGTAGAGGATGACCCAGTTATCGCCCAGACAGTATCTGCCCACCTCACCATGTGGGGCTATCAGGTGCAGGTTGTATCCGACTTTACAAAAACAATTCAGGAGTTTACCGCCTTTTCCCCCCATCTGGTGCTGCTGGATATCGGTTTGCCTGGGATGAATGGCTACCACTGGTGCCGGGAGCTTCGGCGGCGCTCTAAAGTCCCGGTGGTTTTTCTCTCCTCAGCGGCAGATAACCTGAATATTGTAACCGCCATCGAGCTGGGTGGGGATGATTTTGTGCCAAAGCCCTTCGACTTATCGGTACTTACCGCCAAAATACAGGCACTGCTCCGCAGAACCTATTCTTTACAAAGCGCGGTAGACGTTATGGAGTACAAGGGCGCTTTGCTGAACCTGGGGGACGAGGTGCTTACCGGTCCAAAGGGCCGGCAGGAGCTGACAAAAAACGAATTTCGAATTTTAAAGGTGCTTATGGAGAACGCCGGGCATACAGTTAGCCGGGGCGATCTAATGGTCCGGCTGTGGGAGAGTGAAAGCTTTATTGATGACAATACCCTGACAGTGAATGTGTCCCGGTTGCGAAAAAAACTGGAGCAGGTAGGCCTAAAGGGCCTGCTGGCCACCCGGAAGGGCCAGGGATATATTTTGGAGTAAAAGGCCGCACGCACCGGAAAGGAAGAACCAGTATGAACATTTTTAAGCATTATCTGCGGGACAATTGCCGCCATTTTCTGGAGCCGCTTTTTCTCTCTGCCATAGCTGCCGCCCTTTTCTGGCTATATAACCTGCCCATGCAGCCTTTGCTGTATGCCTATCTCATTGCCAGTATTTTGGGGCTCAGTTTTTTCTGGGCGCCAGACTATGTAATTTACCTGCGGAAAGCCCGAAAGCTAGAGGCTATCCTCCGTACGGCGCCCCTTATTACCCTTCCGATCGAGCCAGAGGGCACCTACCAAGAGCGGCTGCTGCTGGAAACCCTGGCTAGGCTTCACAACAGGCTCTCCGAGCTGGAGGCCAGCCAGGCCAACCGGCAGGAGGACTTGCTGGAGTACTACACCATGTGGACCCACCAGATTAAAACCCCCTTGGCGGCTATGGGGCTAATTCTGCAAAGCGCGCCGCCGGCCCTAGAGCCGGCCCGGCGGGACGCGGCCCTTTCCCAAGAGATTTTCAAGGTGCAGCGGTACGCTGATATGGCCCTAGGGTATTTGCGTATTTACTCTATGAGCGCGGACCTGCGTTTGGAAAGCCGGGCGGTGCGCCCCATTGCGGCAAAGGCTGTAAAAAAATTTGCGCCCCAGTTTATATATAAAAAGCTGGGCATCCAGCTAGAAGAATTTGCCAACCAGGTGGTTACAGATGAGAAGTGGCTGCTCTTTGTTTTGGAGCAGCTGATTTCCAATGCGGTAAAGTATACGGCAAAGGGTACCATTACCATTTCTATGGATGAAAGAGACGTGCTTACCATAAAGGACCAGGGAATTGGGATTGATCCGGCAGACCTGCCCAGGGTTTGCGAGCGGGGCTTTACCGGGCGAAACGGCCGGATTGAGAGTACAAGCACGGGGTTGGGCCTATATATGACGAAGCGGGTGGTGGATAAGCTGCAGAACCAGATGGAGATCCTCTCGGAGGTTGGAAAAGGCACAGAGGTAAGGCTGTTCCTACACCGCCCAGAGCCTGTAAAGGACTGAACAGGAACACAGACCGAACAAACACAGAGTATAAGAACAAAAGCAAAACCAAATGATGCCGGAGCGCGTTTTTCATGGGCGTTCCGGCGTCTTTCTGTTTCTCTTCAAATATCCCGCCCTTCTTTTCCTTACAAAACTGTAAGTTTGCACCCTGGTTTTGTAAGCTCAGGTTATGGATTTCGTAAGAAATATAGCTTATACTGATAGCCAGAAAAGGAAAAGGAGAGATTCGCTATGGCCCTTCTCAACGTGGAACACGTGAAAAAAGTATACTCTAACCGTCTGGGCGGAGCCCAGGTGCAGGCTTTGCAGGATGTAAACTTCTCTGTGGAGCAAGGCGAATTCGCCGCCATTATGGGCGAGTCCGGCTCCGGCAAAACCACTCTTTTAAATATCCTGGCCGCCCTAGATAAGCCCACCGCCGGAAAGGTTTACCTGGATATGCGGGATATTGTTACCTTGAAAGAGAAGGAAATCTCTGCCTTCCGCCGGGATAACCTGGGCTTTGTATTTCAGGATTTTAACCTGCTGGATACCTTCTCCCTACAGGACAACATCTTTCTTCCCCTGGTGCTGGCCGGAAAAAAATATCCCGAGATGCGGGAGCGGCTGACGCCTATTGCCAAAAGGCTAGGGATAGAGGACCTGCTGGAAAAGTACCCTTACGAGGTTTCCGGTGGGCAAAAGCAGCGGGCTGCCATTGCCCGGGCCATGATTACCCACCCCCAGCTTATTTTGGCCGATGAGCCCACCGGAGCCCTGGACTCCCGGTCTGCTGGGCAGATTATGGAGATATTTGCCGATGTAAACCGTGCCGGCCAAACTGTGCTCATGGTTACCCACTCTATCCAGGCGGCAAGCAAGGCCAGCCGGGTGCTGTTTATCAAGGACGGCCAGGTCTTCCACCAGATTTACCGGGGCGCCCAGACCGATGACCAGATGTACCAGAGTATTTCCGATACCTTAACCGTGCTGGCCACCAATCGGGAGGAGGCTGAGGGACATGTTTAAGCTTTACCCCAAGTTGGCTTTTCAAAACCTGAAAAGCAATTACCGCATTACCGTGCCCTACCTGCTTTCCGGGGCAGGGATTATTATGATGTATTACATGCTTTACGCCCTTACCATGGGCACCCAGCAGGCCGATTTTTACGGCGTAACCAGTGCCGGCACAGTTTTGGGGCTGGGGATTTATGTTATTGCCATTTTTGGCGCTATCTTTCTCTTTTACACCAATAGCTTTCTCATGAAACGCCGAAAAAAAGAGCTGGGGCTGTACAATATTCTGGGTATGGAAAAGCGGCATATTGCCGGGGTCATTCTTAGCGAGACCATAATAAGCGCATTAATCTGCCTGGGGCTGGGCATTGCCTTGGGCGTGGCCTTTTCCAAAGTCTTTTTCCTTATCCTAGAAAAGCTGCTGGGGGGTATGAACCCTGTGCCCTTTGTAATCCCGGCAGCCGGCATTCGGGACGCGGCTTTGCTGTTTGCCTGTATTTTCTTGGCTACAGCTCTTTACAATATTCTGCAGGTTCGGCTCTCTAAACCCATCGAGCTGCTCCATGGCGGCGAGGTAGGGGAAAAGGAGCCCAAAGCCCACTGGGTGCTGGCAATTTTGGGGTTTGTCCTGCTGGGCGCCGGCTATTACCTGGCCGTTACCATCGAGGATCCTATCATGGCTCTTTTCCTGTTCTTTGTGGCGGTGGTGCTGGTGGTGCTGGGCACCTACCTGCTGTTTATTACCGGTATTACGGCTATGCTAAAGCTGCTGAAAAAGAACAAGGGCTTCTATTATAAAACAAAGCATTTTACCACTGTATCCGGAATGCTCTACCGTATGAAGCAAAACGCGGCGGGCCTTGCCTCTATCTGTATCCTTTTTACCTGCCTGCTGGTTACGGTTTCCACCACCTTCTGTCTGTACACTGGCACCAGGGACGTGGTGGAAACCATGTGTCCCCGGGATTTGGACTTTTCTATTGCCGCCAACCTTCGGAAGGAAGAGATCCGGTCCTTTCAGGACCAAGCTGCCCAGATCTGTGCCAACCATGAGGTGGAGATGGCAGATGTTGTGGACCGGCTTTACTGGGAGCTGGCCGGGGGACGCCAAGGGGACACATTTTATATCAACTACGACTACGAGGCCAACACCTATGCGGTTTTCGAGGTATACAGCTTAGAGGAGTACAACCGGATCAGCGGTAAAGAAAACACCTGCCAGGCCGACGAGCTGCTGCTGTACGACCCAGATAACGCCTTTGATGGGAATACCATAAACATTTTTGGCAAAGACTACCAGGTGACTAAAATTGATTTTCCCGGCGGCCTGACCCAGAACCGCTCTTACCTGATGGGCTACCAGCAGTATTGCCTGGTAATGAACGACCCCGATCTGCTGCAGGAAAATGGCCAGCTGCGGATTCCGATTTATGATCATCCTGATGAGCCGTTTCTGGCCAACCCTACCTTTACCTACAATTTTGACCTGGTGGGCCATGACCCGGAAACAATTCAGGCTGTGTACAAAGAGCTCCACAACTGGCTGTTTGACTCGTACAAACACTGGGATTTCTATCAGGAGAGCAGTGGGTTGAGCCTGAATGCCCGGAACATTGTCAGCGAGCAGGAGGACCTCGCGGCGATGTACGGCGGGGTCTTCTTCCTAGGGCTGTTCATGGGGGCCCTGTTCCTGCTGGGCACGGTGCTGATCATCTATTACAAGCAGGTCTCTGAGGGCTACGAGGACGCCAAACGCTTCGGCATTATGCAGAAGGTGGGTATGAGCCATCGGGAGGTAAAGGAGAGTATCCACAGCCAGGTACTGTTGGTCTTCTTCCTGCCATTGGTTACAGCCGCTATACACCTGTGCTTTGCTTTCCCCATGCTGCAGAAAATTCTTGCCCTAATGCAGATGGCAAATTTCTCGCTGATTCTAACGAGCGTGGCCTGCACGGTGCTGATTTTCGGAGTGGTTTATTTGGCGATTTACCTGCTTACTGCCCGAACCTATTACAAAATTGTGGCCAGTGCAAACTGAGCTTGTAACACAGGGGGTATTGCAATGATTGGTATATTGTTCGATCTAATTGGTAACGGGGCTCATATGGGCTGGAACCTGCTCACTGGCCTGTTAGAAATGCTTGCCCACGGGGCAATTGCGGTTCTCGAGCTTTTGTGGAGCCTGCTGGCTCATGGCCTGGATATGGGTTTCCAAGTGCTGCGCTGGGTGGCCAACCTGATTTTTGCTCCAGTAACGGCAGGCTTAGACCAGCTGTGGGATTTTGGCATACAGGGCTGTTGGAACTGGGGAAACCTGTTCTTTACCATATTCCTAACCCTGCTGGGGGTCTGCGCCATTCTGGCGCTGGCGGCAGTGGGTGGCACGGTTTACCGCCGGCTGAAAGAGCGCGGAAACCAAGGCCTGCGTAAGCTGTAAAAAAAAAGCAAGCGGTTGCCTAAAAAGGAAACCGCTTGCTTTTTGGGTTTAGAAGGACTTATAAGACGATGTTCCTTTTATCGCATATTTTTTTGCCCCGCTGGCTATTAAGCACTGGGCTGCAGCCTTTGTGAACCGCCGCATTTGGTCCCCAAATCCTCTCTAAGGCCTACTTTAGAAGGGGATTTCCCCTTTAAATTGTAAACAGACTGAAAATTCCCGGGGTTTTCGTTGCACTTTTTCCAGGAATCGTGTACAATAGTAGCTATAAGCAAATTTTCAGGTTGAGAGGGAATGGCTTTTGGCTAATATCAATTTCACTGGGATCAAATGCCCCGTGTGCGGGGTCCCCTTTCAGGAGGACGACGATATTGTAGTGTGCCCCCAATGCGGCGCGCCCTACCACCGGGATTGTTATACAAAAGAGGGACAGTGCATTTTCACCGACCTGCACCAGTCGGGAAAGGAATGGACTCCCCCCGCGCCTCCCAAGCCTCCAGAGGCCTCTGCGGAGATTAAAGACCAGGAATGCCCTGTGTGCGGTTCTTTAAACGCGCACAGCGCCTTGTTCTGCAATTGCTGTGGCGCTCCCCTGGCGAAACAGCCTGGCCAGAGACCAGAGGGCTTTCCGCCGCCTTACAGCGCCTATGGAGCCCCCCAGCGAGGAGCTTACGGGCCAGGGCCTGCCCCCAGAAGCCCGTATTCCCATCCATTTATATTCGACCCTATGGGTGGCGTAAGCCCTGGAGAAACTTTAGATGCCGGGGTAAGCTATGGGGACGCCTCTAAGCTGGTAAAAAGCAATACCGTCTATTATATGCCGGTGTTCCGCTATATAAAGGAGACAGGGAAGAATAAGTTTAATTTCTGTGCTTTTTTGTTTTCCGGCGCTTGGCTGCTGTACCGTAAGCAGTATCGGTCCGGCATTATTGTTACTGGGCTAATGTTCCTCATCTACCTGGCCTACCTGGCAACTTCGGTATTTGTGGCTACCCCTGTGTTGCTGGAGCTAATGGAACAGGCCGGCATGGATATTGCCCAAGGCTTTGCCCCTACCAACGAGCAAATGCTGGTAATTACCCAGCTAATCAGTGAGGAGCCAGGTATTTACCTAAAGATATGCATGCCCATGCTGTGCCTGCTGGTTTTGCTGGCAGTTATGATTTTTGTGGGTATGCGGGGGAATAAGATGTACCTGCATCACTGCGTGCGTATGGTGCGGGCGGTAAAATCAGCCAACCTGGCCGATTATCCCAACATGACCCTGGATGCTAAGGGCGGGGTAAACAATTCAATTGCTGTCTGCATGTTTGTGTGCTATTTTCTGCTAATCAATGTGGTTCCCCTGCTTTTATAGGGGAAATACCGCTGTTTGCGCCATTTTGGAAAGGAGTAGGCCCAATGAAAAAGGTTCGCAAAGCTGTTATCCCTGCCGCGGGACTAGGCACGCGGGTGCTGCCTGCCACCAAGGCCATGCCAAAGGAAATGCTGCCCATTGTGGATAAGCCTGCCATACAATATATTGTAGAGGAGGCGGCAGCCTCCGGCATAGAGGATATCCTGATTATTACAAACCGGGGCAAGGGCCTGCTGGAGGATCATTTTGACCGGGCCCCCGAGCTGGAGGAACGGCTGGCCGAAGACCCTGGCAAAGCGCCAGTGCTGGAGCAAATTGTAAATATTTCCAATCTGGCAAACATCTGGTATGTACGGCAAAAGGAGATTCGGGGCTTAGGCCACGCGGTAAATTGTGCCAGAAATTTTATTGCCGGCGAACCTTTTGCCGTACTTTACGGCGATGATGTAATCATGGGGCCAGAACCGGTTTGCGGCCAGTTAATACGGGCCTATGAGGAATACGGTTTGGGGGCTGTGGGGGTAAAGCAGGTTTCCCCCGCCGATATCCGGAAATATTCCTCTCTTAAGGTAGAACCTCTGGCAGACGGACGGTACCGATGTACAGATATGGTGGAAAAGCCCCGGCCAGGGGAGGAGTTTTCCTTGCTTTCCATTTTAGGCCGCTGTGTGCTGCCGCCGGAAATCTTTGACATTTTGGATAAAACCGGCCCTGGGGCAGGCGGCGAGATTCAGCTTACCGACGCTATGAAAGCCCTGGCCAGGCGCGACGGGATGATTGCTGTGGATTTTGTAGGTACCAGATACGATATGGGAAACAAGCTGGGGGTAATGCAGGCAGGGGTAGAGGCCGCCCTGCATCATCCAGAGATTGGAGAGGCTTTCCGGGAATATTTGCGGGAGCTGGCAAAAGAGCTGTAGTTTGCCAGAGCGCAGAAAAAAAGCAAGGGGCTTTGCCAAAGCCCCCTGCCTTTTCTCTGAAAAAAACTTTTTCAGCTATTCTGCTTGCTGCTGATAATCTTGCTTAGCTCCTCCATAAAGCTGTTAATGTCTTTAAACTGCCGGTAAACCGAGGCGAAGCGTACATAGGCCACTTCATCCACGGTTTTTAGCTTTTCCATGGCATAAGTGCCAATACGCTGGGAGGATACCTCTTTGTCCAGGGAATTCTGCAGCAGAGTTTCAATCTCGCTGACAATATGCTCCAGCGTATCCATGGAAACCGGCCGCTTTTCACAGGCCCTAAGCAGGCCGTTAAGCAGCTTTTGCCGGTCAAAAGCCTCTCGGGAGCGGTCTTTTTTAATAACAACAATGGGTACGTTTTCGATAATTTCATAGGTGGTAAACCGTTTTCCGCATTTCAAGCATTCGCGGCGGCGGCGGATCCGTTCGCTTTCATCCGTAGGGCGAGAATCCACCACTTTGCTTTCCGTATAACTGCAGTAGGGGCATTTCACAGCTGACAACATCCTCCCTTGTTGAACTCGATTATCTAAATTATACACGAAAGTTTCCGCAAAAGCAAGGATATTCGGGAAATTACTTTACATATTATTTTGCCTTTTATAGGTATTTTACCTGCCGGGCTAAGGGGGAGTTTCCATAAATTTCCACTCAGCCGGGTACTATAAGTTGGTTGGGCTGGCTTTCGCCGCAGACCATCTCTTTTTGATACATGGAAAGGAATTTTCGTCGTTATGGCTATTTTAACTGTTAACAACATCTCCCTCAGCTTTGGCGAGGAAATTATATTGGAAAACATCAGCTTTGAGCTGCAGAAAGGGGAACATGTGGGCCTGGTGGGGGTAAATGGCAGCGGAAAAACCTCCCTGTTTAAAACCCTAACCGGCGAATACACTCCAGATACCGGCTCCGCGGTTTTCTCTAAAGAAACCATTCTTGGATATATGGAACAGCATGTTTGCCGTGACTTTCACAAAACAGCTTTTCAGGAGGTTATGACAGTTTTCTCTCATCTCATTGCTATGGAGGAGGAACTGGAGGACCTGGCTGACCGTCTCTCACAAGGTCCCCAAGGCAGCGAGCTGGAACAGCTTATTGACCGGCAGACCCAGCTAAACGATCTTTTTGTAGACCAAGGCGGCCTTACCTGCCGCTCTCGGGCAAGAAGCACCCTAATAGGCTTGGGCTTTACCGAAGAGCAGATTGGGAACAAGGTTGGGGTGCTCAGCGGTGGCCAAAAGGCCAAGCTCCAGCTGGCAAAAATGCTGTTAGGAGGGGCAAACCTGCTGTTGCTGGACGAGCCCACCAACCATTTGGATATTGGCTCTGTAGAATGGCTGGAGGGTTTTTTGCTCAGCTATCCTGGGGCCTACATTGTTATTTCTCACGACCGGTATTTTCTGGATAAGGTGACCACCCGAACCCTTGAGATGCAGGGAAAGACAATTGACTCCTACAAGGGAAATTACAGCCGTTACCTGGAGCTCCGGGCGGAAAAACGCCTGGCCATGGAGCGGGTTTATGAGAATACCCAAAAGGAGATTAGCCGCATTGAGGGCATTATTGAGCAGCAGCGCCGGTGGAACCAAAAACGCAATTATGTTACCATTGCCAGCAAGCAGAAGGCCATTGACCGCTTAGAGGCTACCCTGGAAAAACCGGAGGCCGACCCAGAGTCCATCCAGTTCCAGTTTCATGCCAGCCGCCGCAGCGGAGATGATGTGCTCACTGGGGAAGAGCTGAGCCTGTCCTTTGGAGGCCCCAAGCTGTTCAAAAATGTGAATTTGGAGATAAAGAGAGGAGAGAAAATTTTCCTCATTGGCCCCAATGGCTGTGGGAAAACCAGCCTGTTTAAAATTCTGCTGGGCCAATATACTCCAGATTCTGGCTTTGTCCGGATGGGCGCAGGGGTGGATCTGGGCTATTACGAGCAGTCCCAGCTCAGCCTCCACGATGAGAAGGAGGTCATTGACGAAATTTGGGATCTGCACCCCCGCATGACCCAGACAGAGGTGCGCAGTGCCCTGTCCGTTTTCCTGTTCAAAGGAGAAGATGTGTTTAAGCCGGTGGGCGCCCTTAGCGGCGGTGAGCGTGCCCGAATTCTCCTGCTGAAGCTTATGCTGTCCCGGGCCAATTTTTTGCTGCTGGACGAGCCCACCAACCATTTAGATATAGGCTCCTGCGAGGCCCTGGAGGACGCTCTTTCCGGCTACGACGGCACCCTTTTTGTGGTTTCTCACGACCGGTACCTTATCAATAAGCTGGCGGACAAGGTATATGTGCTTGGACCCCAAGGAGCGGAGCTTTTTCATGGTAATTACGATTATTATTTGGAAAAGCGGGAGGCAAGGCAGCTGGCAGAGGAAAAAAAGGCCCAGCCCAAGCCCAACCTCTATAAGCAGCGCAAAGAACGGGACGCGGAGCTTCGGAAAAAACGGGCGGCTCTAGGCCGCCTGGAAAAGGAGATTGAGCAGACGGATGCCCGCAAACAGGAACTGGAAACCAAGCTGCTGAACCCTGAAATTGCCGCTGACTACCAGGCGATTACAGAGGTTTCCGCAGAGCTGGAGGAGCTGAATAGCCAGGCAAACCAGCTGCTGGCAGAGTGGACAGAGCTGAGCCAGGAGCTGGAAGGGGAGGGCTGAGCCGGTTTAAGTGGCATTCTCCCCTTTGCCAATCTTTCCCTTTGGAGGATGATGCACATGAAAGTCAAATTTCTCACCTTGGGCTGCAAGGTTAACCAATATGAGTCTCAGGCCATGCTGGAAGGGCTTTTGGCCCAGGGCTTTCAGGGAGCAGGGGAGAACGAGGAGGCAGACGTGGCTGTGGTCAACTCCTGTACTGTTACCGCCCAAAGCGATCAGAAGGCCCGCCAGGCCCTGCGGCGGCTAAAGCGCCAAAACCCCCAGGCGGTTATAGTGGTCACCGGCTGCTGGTCCCAGGCGTTTCCTGCCGAGGCTGCCGCCTTGCCAGAGGCTGATATTGTTTTGGGCAATGCCAACCGGTCGAGCCTAGGGGACCGGATTTTGGAGTACCTTTCTACCAAGCAGCGGATTGTAGACGTTGCGCCACATTCCCAAGGGGAGACATTTGAACCCATGCGGGTGAAAGGGCTTAGCGGGCATACCCGGGCTTTTCTAAAAATTGAAGATGGCTGCAACCGCTTTTGTGCCTACTGTATTATTCCCTACGCCAGGGGCAGGGTGCGCTCTAAGCCCCTTGCCAGCCTGCGGGCAGAGGTGGAGGGCCTGGCTGCCGGCGGATACCGGGAAGTGGTGCTTACTGGGATTAATCTGCCTGCCTATGGTCAAGAGCTGGGCCTAACCCTGTGCGACGCCATTGAGGCTGCCTGTGAGGCAGAGGGTATCCTCCGGGTTCGCCTAGGCTCTCTGGAGCCTGAGCGGCTGACCCCAGAGGTGATTGCGCGGATGAAGCTTCAGCCAAAACTTTGCCCCCAGTTTCATCTTTCCCTGCAAAGCGGCTGCGACGCCACCTTGCAGCGTATGAACCGCCACTATACAGGAGATGAGTATCGGGCAATCGTGGAAAACCTGCGCAATGCCTTTCCAAACTGCGCCATTACAACAGATATTATGGTGGGCTTTCCTGGTGAGGACGAGGAGGAATTCCAGGCCTCCTTGGCGTTTGCCCAGAAAATTGCCTTTGCCAAGGCCCATGTGTTTGCCTATTCCCGCCGGCCAGGCACGGTAGCCAGCCGTGCCCCCCATCAGGTGGAGAACAGGGTAAAGGAGGAGCGCGGCCGAAGAATGGTGGAGGAGGCCGAAAAGTCCCGCCAGGCATTTTTCCGGGCACAGCTGGGCAGAAGGGAGCCGGTGCTTTTTGAGCGGGAGATTGCCCCGGGTATCTGGGAGGGGAGAACGGTGAACTATACACCGGTGCGCGTGAAGAGCCGGGAGAGCCTGGCAGGAGAAATCCGGGAGACTCTGATTGGCGAAGACGAGGACTGGGGCTGCTGGTGCAGGCTAGAGGAAAGCCCAACGGAAAAAGGCCGGCAAAAATTGGGGTAAAAGGACTTGTTTCGGCGCTAAGGGCTGGCAGCTAGGAGCTGGGGCTTTACAACCTCCCTTTCGTTTTGTATAATAGGAACGGAAAATTACCGCTGGGATTGAGAGGAGCAGAATATGTTACAGTTTGAAGATTTAAAGCATCAGCTGGAATGCCAGGAAAAAGCTGTGGAGGCCTTGAAAGACGCCTTGGGCCTGCCCCGCCTGCGGGAAGAGGTGGAGATGCTGGAACACAAATCCGCCGAGCCTGGCTTTTGGGACAACATGCAGCAGGCGCAAAAAATCACCCAGCGTATGGCCGGGCTGAAGGCTAAGGATGAGAGCTACCAAAAACTCTGCGCCCGGTGCGAGGACGCGGCTGCCTTAATCGAGCTGGGAGACGAGGCGGAGGATCTTTCACTGGTAGAGGAAATCCAGGGGGAGATTGACAGTATTCGAGAGGAAGCGGAGGCTATGCGGATCTCTACCCTCCTCACCGGGGAGTACGACGCCCACAATGCCATTCTTACTTTCCACGCCGGCTCTGGTGGCACTGAAGCCCAGGATTGGGCGGAAATGCTCTTTCGCATGTACAACCGCTGGGCCGAGCGCCGGGGCTTTAAGGTTACTACCCTGGATTACCTGGACGGAGACGAGGCTGGGCTAAAATCCGCCTCCATTTTGGTGGAGGGGGAAAACGCCTATGGCTACCTGAAAAGCGAGGCAGGTGTTCACCGGCTGGTACGGGTATCTCCCTTTGATGCAGCCGGGCGCCGGCACACCTCCTTCTCCTCTCTAGAGGTTATGCCAGAGATCGAAGAGGACAATTCTGTGGAGATTAACCCGGATGACATTAAGATGGAGGTCTACCGGGCCTCTGGCGCCGGCGGCCAGAAAGTCAACAAAACCTCCTCTGCAGTACGGTTAATTCATATTCCCACCGGGATTGTGGTAAGCTGCCAGGTGGAGCGCAGCCAGTACCAGAACCGGGATGTGGCCATGAAAATGCTGATTTCCAAGCTGGTAGAAATTAAAGAGCGGGAAAATCTGGAAAAAATCAGCGACATCAAGGGGGAGCAAAAGGAGATTACCTGGGGCAGCCAGATTCGCTCCTATGTTTTCATGCCCTATACCATGGTAAAGGACCACCGTACCGGCTTTGAAACCGGAAATGTAAACGGAGTGATGGATGGGGATTTGGATGGGTTCATTAACGCCTATCTCTCTGCCAAGAGCCAGAGCGCCCTGCGAGAGGGAGAGGAATGAGCGGCTCTGCGGTAGAGATATTGCCCTTTACTCTAGACCGCTTGGAGGATGTGCTGGAGTTCGAGGGGCAGCTCCGCCGGGAAGAGCCGGATTGGGGCTGGGAAATTGATGATGCCTACCGAAGAGCGGTAAAGGAGAGCTTCTCCGATCCCCGCTTTGCCGGTGCCCTCACTTTGCTGGCTTATAAGGATGGCCGGGTGGTGGGGCGTATTGACGCCGCGCTGGCAGCAAGCCATTTTGAGGGGGCCATACAGGCCTATTTGGACTGGATTTGTGTGCTAAAAAGCTGCCGCCACCAGGGCATAGCCCAGGCGCTAATGGCAGAGCTTCGGGCCCGGCTGAAGGCTCAGGGGCTTGGCACCCTGGTCGGGCTGATTGCGGCCAACCCAGAGGCCCAAAGTTTTTACCGCTCTATGGAGGGCGCGAAGATCCGGGATGAGGGAATCTGGATTGATCTATAAAGAAGGAAAGGTATTATTTGCTATGAATCGTTTCAACCGAAACCTGTTTCGCCCTGTGCTCTGTTTTCTGCTGGTCCTATGCCTGGCAGTAAGCAGCGCCGCCTGCACCGCTTCTGCGGCGGAGAACAACCAGCTTTTGGCAGCTTTTACCGATATAGAGGGCCACTGGGGCCGGGAGGCCATTGCCTATTGTCTGGACCGCGGCTACATGAAAGGCGTCCATTCCCATACATTTCAGCCAAATGGCCTTGTCACTCGGGTGCAGGTGGTCCAGGTACTATACAATATGGCCGGTTCCCCAGAAACAGAGGGCATGGAGTCCCCCTTCTTGGATATGGAGGGCCATTGGGGCGAAAACGCCGTGGTGTGGGCTTATGGCGCTGGTATTATCGACGAGATTGGAGGGCAGGCTTTTGCGCCCAACGCGGCGGTAATCCGGGAACAAGTGGCGGTAATGTTCCACTGTTTTTACGAATACATGGAGGAAGAGCCGGCAGAGGCAGACACAGAGGTGCTGAACCCATTTTTCGATCGTTTTCTGGTGAGCTCCTGGGCCAGAGAGGGAGTAAGCTGGGCCATCCAGGCAGGAGTGATGTCTGGCACTGGCTCCGGCCAGCTATCTCCCAAGGGTACCTGCACCCGGGCTCAGTTGGCCCAGTTTATTATGAATTATTGGGAAACCGAACAGCCGGATGAGGGGGAACCCCCGGCAGACAATTCCCCAGGGGACTCTGATGGGCCTGTGATACTGTTTGACAACAGTCCTTTGGTAAGCTATACTCGCCGTTCCCCCAATCACTCTGGCCGGCGGAACCATAAAATTGATACCATCACCATTCACTGTATGGCGGAGGACTGGACCGTAGAGCAGTGTGGGGCCAAATTTGCCGATGCCAATTACGAGGCCAGCAGCAACTATGGCATAGGCAGCGATGGCCGGATTGCCCTGTATGTAGATGAGCGGAACCGGTCCTGGTGCTCTTCCTCAGAAGAAAATGACAACCGGGCGGTAACCATTGAGGTGGCCAATATCGGCGGTGGGCCGCTGTGGCCGGTGTCCCACCGGGCTTATGCCGCTCTTATCGATTTAGTTACGGATATCTGCCAGCGCAATGGAATTAAACGGCTGCTCTGGGAGGGGAACCCGGCCTTAATCGGTCAGGTAAACCGGCAAAATATGACAGTGCACCGGTGGTTTTCCGCCAAATCCTGTCCCGGAGAGTTTTTGTATAGCCATCATGGGGAAATTGCCTCTTTGGTCAACCGCCGGCTTTTGGGCCTAGACACAGTGCAGGGGCTGGAAAAGGCGGCTGAACTAACGGCAGATTTGCCTAAGGAGCCCAAGCGCTGGGGTTTTTGGCTGTTTTGACAGCAAGGAGGCAACAATGAATTTTGAAATAACGCCAGTACGGGAGGATGAAAAGGAAATCCTGCGGAACCTGCTGGAAAAATACCTGTATGAGTTTTCCCAGTATGAGCTGGAGGATGTGAACCCTTTGGGCCTGTATGGCTATTCCTATTTGGACGGCTACTGGACAGAGGAGGGCCGTTGGCCATTTTTCCTTAAGGTGGATGGAAAACTGGCAGGCCTTGCCATGGTGAACGATTATCCTGAGGCAGGCAAAACCGATTACTGTATGTCAGAGTTCTTTGTAATGTATAAGTACCGGCGGTGCGGCTTGGGAAAGTGGGCGGTGTTTCAGCTATTTCACCGGTTCCAGGGAACCTGGCAGCTAAAGCGGCACCCAAAGAACCTGCCCTCGGTGGCCTTTTGGGACCGGGTGGTAGGGGAGTATACAGGCGGCGTCTACCGGCTGGAGAGTATGGGCGGAAAAATTGCCTATCCAGATGGGACGCCAGGAGACGTGCTCTTTTTTGATACGAGGAAATAGACAAGGGGAAGGGCTGGCAGAATTTGTAAACTTTTTGCCAGCCCTTCCCTTTTGCTTGGATTTGTGTTAGAATACCTCATAGGCCAAAAATTTTTCAATTGGCCGGTTGCCGCTGGCTTTCCCCACAGCCGGGAAAGCGAACAGCCCCGCCCAAAGCCTTTGGGCGTTGATCGCTGAATCACGGGCAGCTCCCGTGGTAGAAAGGATGGTAAAAATGAGTTCAGTGAACAGCCAGGTGTTCGAAACCTATGAGTCGGAGGTGCGTTCCTACTGCAGAAATTTTCCCGCGGTGTTTACCCGGGCCAAGGGTCCTTTTCTCTACGATGAGGAAGGCAGGGAGTATATTGATTTTTTCTGCGGCGCGGGGGCGCTGAACTACGGCCACAACCCGGATATGATCCGGAACAGGCTGGTAGAGTACCTGCAGAACGATGGTGTCATGCACGCTCTGGATATGTATACCCAGCCCAAACGGGAATTTATTGCATTTTATGAAAATCAAATTTTAAAGCCTCGGGGACTGAACTATAAGCTCCAGTTCCCTGGCCCCACTGGTACCAACGCGGTGGAGGCTGCCTTGAAGCTGGCCCGGAAGGTGAAGAAGCGCACCAATATCTTTGCTATGATGGGCGGCTTTCACGGTATGACTCTGGGTTCCATTGCCCTAACCACCGACGCTTCCAGCCGGGCAGGCGCGGGAGTTCCTTTAACCAATGTAACCCATGTGCCAGCCCCCTATATGTTCCCAGGGCTGGATACCCTGCAGTATATAGAAACCCTGCTTACCGACGACCACTCCGGGGTGGAAAAGCCAGCAGCCATCATTTTGGAGACTGTTCAGGCTGACGGAGGCATCTACCCCTTCCCGATAGAGTGGCTTCAGGGCCTGCGGGCCCTTTGCGACCGCCATGACATTTTGATGATCGTGGACGATGTGCAGGTAGGTTGTGCCCGGACCGGCTGGTTCTTCTCCTTCGAACGGGCGGGCATTGTGCCGGATATTGTCACCCAGTCCAAATCCATTGGCGGCTATGGAATGCCCTTTGCCCTGGTGCTGCTCAAGCCTGAACTGGATTTGTGGGAGCCTGGGGAGCATAACGGCACCTTCCGAGGCTATCAGCTTTCCATGGTAGCGGCCAAAGCAGGCTTAGAGATGATGCTGGAGGAGAAGGTGGAAGAGAAGGTTCGGGACAAGGGAAAAATCATTGCCCAGGCCATGGACCGCATTGGCGCTATTGCGCCGAGCCACATTGAAACCCGGGGAATCGGCTTTGTGTGGGGCGTGGATCTGGCCGGTTTCGACCGGGAAACAGCCGGGGCGGCCAGCAAGCGTGTGTTGGATATCTGTTTTCAGAACGGCTTGATTGTAGAGCGGGTTGGCCGGGGGAACTCGGTGGTAAAGGTAATGCCAGAGCTGCTCATTGACGAGGAAACCTTGGGCAAGGGCCTAAAGATTCTGGAAGACGCTGTAAAGCAGATGGCCGGGGAACAGGACAAATAAAGAGGAATCATGAGCCAGACTCCTGTAGGAGCCTGGCTTTTTTTGTGCTGATTGTGAGAGTTAGAATATTTGAATTTCGATTTGTTTCGTATTGACTTTTCTATGTGAGAGTGTTACTCTATATCTATAGATAAAATGAATAATGTTGATGCCATGAAATTGACAAGTTGGAACATTGGATATATAGATGTAAAAAATAAGTAATTATCTTTGTACTGGTTCTTTCGGCTTTTGTATCGCTATCATTATATGCTGCTGCAGATGAGATAGAGAGAACAAACTATAAGTCTATTAGAACCGGAAGTCCTTTCGGAACTTACCAAACCGCATTAAAAGACAATTGTCCAATTCATCTGTCATTAAGCACCGGGACTAATCGTCATGGTGTTATGAATATGGGATATGCTGAGAGTACGACTGGAACTCCCTACTTGATGGTGATGGATTGTTGGAACGATTATGGAAGGTTTGTGAAGTTTGAGAATTACTTTACCAGTATATCTGGACTGAAAATATGGGTCGCATAGCCATGCGCTTATGGAGAGGAGTGAGCCCATGAAAAAGCACTGGTGGAAAGTCCTCTTGTTCGTTGTCCTGTTGGGGGTAGGGCTGTTTGCCGGCCGGCAGACCAGCGCGCGGTATCACTATGTAGAGTCTATGGGAGAGGTAGAGGTAGCGTATAAGTTTGCCCAAAAAGACAAGGACTTCCTTGTGGTGACAAGGGTAGGCTCCGGCTCTGCCCGCCCTGTTACCCTGCAGTGCTCCCCAAACCAATACAGTGCCGTGGATGTAGGGGACAGGGTTTTCTGCTACAGCCAGCAAGAGGTCAATACCCGCTCTGGCTTTGCAGTAGAGCTGGAAACTGAGGGCGGCAAGTTTCTTTGGGATCCTCCAGTGCCGCCCCAAGATCCCATGCCGGATTATGAATGAGAGGATGGGTGGGGATGAAGCGTTTGGTCGTGATTTTTCTGGCGCTGTTGGTTCTGGCCGGTGGCTTTCTAACCGGCCGGCTTACTGGTGGCCAATACAGGTATGAAACAGTGGCAGGTGAAGCTGCCATACTGGAAAAGCTCTGCAGCCAGGAAAACCATTCCCTCATTGTCCGCCAGGGGGCGGATGTATATACCCTGGAATGCAGCAAGGCTCAATGTGACGGGGTGCAGGCGGGGGAAACGGTTCGCTGCAAACGCAGCCAATTGCCGGATTTCCACACCGGAAAGATGCAGGTTATTTATGTTGGCAGCCAAAAACTGACCTGGGATGGGCCAGTGAAATAGAGACAAAAAAAGAGGACCTCCCTGCTGGGGAAGGTCCTCTCGCTTTTCCTATAGATTTTGAATGGCTCTTTTTTTACCGCAAATGCCAAACATCCTCATTATACTGGGCAATGGCCCGGTCGGAGGAGAAGAAACCAGCCTTGGCAATGTTCACCAGCATTTTTTTGGCCCATGCCTGCCGGTTTTCATAGTCGGCCAGCATAGCTTCCTTGGCCTTAATATAGTCCTTTACATCCAGCAGGGCCATAAACCAGTCTTTGCGGGTCATATCCTTATACAGCCGACCCAGGTTTTCTGGGTCGCCCAGGCGCATAAATTCTGGGCTGATGATAAAGTCCATCAGCTGGGTGATCTCCGGGTCTATGGGATAGAGAGCGGCAGGGTTGTACCGGTCCGGCCCATCCTCGTACAGGTGGATGACCTCATCGCTGGATTTGCCGAAGATGCAGATATTTTCATCGCCTACCAGCTCATGGATCTCCACGTTTGCCCCGTCTTCGGTACCAAGGGTGACCGCGCCATTGAGCATGAACTTCATGTTGCCTGTGCCGCTGGCCTCCTTAGAAGCCAGGGAGATTTGCTCGGAGATATCGCAGGCAGGAATCAGCGCTTCTGCCCAGGTTACATTATAGTTCTCTACCATCACCACCTCCAGCCAGGGGCTTACCTCGGGATCTTGGGCAATAAAGTCCCGCAGGCAGAGGATTAGGTGAATGATATCTTTGGCGATGATATAGGCAGGGGCAGCCTTAGCGCCAAAAAGCAGGGTAAGTTTCCGGGCAGGCTTGTGGCCGGCCTTAATCTGCTGATACTTCCAGATGATATACAAGGCGTTCATCTGCTGGCGCTTATACTCATGGAGGCGCTTCACCTGAATATCAAAAATGGAATCCTCCTCCAGCTGGATGCCGGAACGATTTTCCATATATTTGCACAGCTGGGCTTTTTTCTGGCTCTTTATCTCCAGCAGGCGGTTGAGGGTTTCGCTATCGTCCTGGAATTGGAGCAGCTTTTCCAGCTCGTTGGCGTTCTTTTTCCAGCCGCTGCCAATCTTTTCGGTAATAAATTCTGCCAGCTCCGGGTTGCAGTGCATCAGCCAGCGGCGGAAAGTGACGCCGTTGGTCTTGTTGTTAAACTTTTCTGGATAGATCTGGGCAAACTGTTTTAGCTCCGCCTCTTTGAGAATGTCAGTGTGCAGGGCGGCTACACCGTTCACAGAGAAGCCGTAGTGGATATCCATATGGGCCATATGGGCCAGGTTGTGCTCATCAATAACCGCCAGATTCTCCTGGTCTGGATACTTGGCCTTTACCCGCCGGTCCAGTTCCTCAATAATGGGTACCAGCTCCGGCACAGCCTGACGCAGGTAGTGCATTGGCCATTTTTCCAGGGCCTCGGCTAGAATGGTATGGTTGGTGTAGGCGCAGGTCTTAGAGACAATGGAGATGGCCTCGTCCATAGAGATACCGTCCTTGCGCATTAGCCGGATGAGCTCGGGGATGATCATAGAGGGGTGGGTATCGTTAATCTGGATCACCGCGTGCTTGTGCAGGTCCCGCAGGGCATAGCCTTTCCCTGCCAGCTCCTTAATAATCAGCTGGGCGGCGTTGCTTACCATAAAGTATTGCTGGTACACCCGGAGCAGCCGGCCATCGTCATCGCTGTCGTCAGGATAAAGGAACAGGGTCAGGTTCCGGGCAATGTCCTTCTTATCAAAGTTAATGCCGTCTTTTACCAGGCTCTCGTCCACAGTTTCCAGGTCGAACAGGTGCAGCCGGTTGCTGCCGGCCTCATAGCCAGATACCACCAGATCGTACATTACCGATTTTACCGGGCCACCGGGAAAAGGAACCGTAAAGCTCACGTCTGTTTTTTCTACCCAGCCGGCAGGGGTCAGCCAGGCGTCAGGCTTCTCGTATTGCTTATGCTCCCAAAAGCTCTGGCGGAACAGGCCAAAATGGTACAGCAGGCCCACGCCATCGGCAGGCAAGTTTAAAGTGGCGGCAGAGTCCAGATAGCAAGCGGCCAGCCGGCCTAGCCCGCCGTTGCCTAGAGAGGGCTCTGGCTCCAGCTCCTCAATTTCGCTGAGATCCTTGCCGGCCTGAGCCAGAACACTGCGGACCTCATCGAAAATCCCTAGGTTGATCAGGTTGTTGGAGAGCAGCTTGCCCACCAGGAATTCGGCGGAGACATAGTATAGCTTCCGGTCTCCGGCAATCCGGGGAGTATCGGCCAGCATCTGCTGGGTAAGCTGCTGCAGGGCCTGATAAATTTCCAGGTTTTCCGCCTTACTCAGACTTTTTCCGTTTAGCCTTTTTTCCAGATTTTCCTTGATTTGCATTCTTTTCCTCCGTTTTGCTGCGGCCGCAGATATCGGTAAGCCGCGCTATTTTTTTTGCCAGTTTCTTGTTTGCCGCCCCCTTCTCCATGCGCCAGCTCCAGTTCATGGGGCTTACGGTGGAGGGCGTGTTCATCCTAGCCTCGCTGCCCAGCTCTAGGTAGTCCTGCATGGGAATAATAGCCAGATCCCCCACACTGGTGAGAGCAGCGCGGATAAAGGCCCAAAGGCCGATTTTTTCATCAGTAAATCCCAGATAATCCTGGGCCATCTCCAGATCCTCGGCAGGGGCATGGCGTATCCAGCCCAAAGTGGTGTCATTGTCATGAGTGCCGGTATAAACCACACAGTGGTGGCCGTAGTTGTGGGGCAAATAGCTGCTGTCCTCCCAGGAGGTGAAAGCAAAGTGGAGCACCTTCATGCCGGGATAGCCGCTGCGCTTTAATAGGGCTTTCACCGCGGGGGTCAGGTAGCCCAAATCTTCGGCAATAATGGGCGCGCCAGGCACAGCTTGGTTAATGGCCTGAATAAAGCTGTTCCCTGGGCCCTTTACCCATTTGCCGCCCCGGGCGGTCTCATCGCCGTATGGCACGGACCAATAGCTCTCAAAGCCTCGAAAATGGTCAATGCGCAGTACATCGAACATGCTGAGCTTGGCCTTAATGCAGGCAATCCACCAGGTGTAGCCATCTTCTTTCATCTGGTCCCAGCGGTAAATAGGGTTGCCCCAAAGCTGGCCGTCAGCGGAAAATGCGTCTGGGGGGCACCCAGCCACCTGGGTGGGCACATTGTCCTCGTCCAGCTGAAATTGCCCAGGGTTTGCCCAAACATCGGCGCTGTCGCCAGAAACATAAATGGGCATGTCGCCAATAATGGAGATATCCCGCTTGTTGGCATATTTTTTCAGTTTTTCCCACTGCTGAAAAAAGAGGTATTGGGTAAACACATGGTAGTCAATCTCTTTTGCATAGTCGGCCCGGGCCTTTTTCATTGCCGCAGGCTTACACAGGCGGACCCCTTCCTCCCACATAGACCAGGGCTTGCCGTCGTGAACCGATTTTAAGGCCATGAATAGGGCGTAGTCCTCCACCCAGGCGGCGTTTTCCTTGCGGAACCTGGAGAGAGCCTTGTGCTTTTTAAAATTGCCGAAAGCTTTGCGAAGCAGGGGCTCTCTGCCTTGGCGGACCACATCGTAGTCTACCCGGCTGGGGTCTGTGCCCCATTCTGTGCGTTTTAGGGCCTTTTCACCAATTAGGTCATCCTCCGCCAGGAGTTCCAGGTCGATATACAAGGGATCGCCAGCAAAGGCGGAGAAGCTTTGATAAGGGCTATTGCCAAAACCGGTAGGGCCCATAGGCAGTACCTGCCAGCAACGCTGGTGGGCGGCGGCCAGGAAATCCACCCACTCCCGGGCAGCCTTGCCCATAGAGCCCATACCGTATTTTGAGGGCAGGCTGCTAACAGGCAGCAAAATGCCGGCCTGGCGTTTGATCCAAGAACTTGTGGTTGGCATAGATGGAATCACTTTCCTTTCAATAGGAAGGGTAGTTTTTTTAAGGCGGCACCGCATAAAGAGTTGCCGGTGGGCGGGACAAGCCTCAAAGCGGCGATTCACCCGTTTTTCACGGGAAGAATCCATTGGTCAGGCTGTGCCTAGGCAAGATGACGGAAAAAAGAAGATGAAATCTGTATAAATCGAATAAGCTGGTCTCTATGGGGCGCCGCCTTCCCTTTACTTTAGCAATTATATCATACTTGCCGCCCGATTTCCATCCCTTTTTGGAAGATATTGTAAGTCTTTCCAAGAAGCCGGGAAAGGGCTGCTGCCATTTGGCTATCCGGCTTTTGGAACTTCTATTATAATTCGGCGGCTTTGGCGTCAATGGCAGTCAAGTGGTCTGCTTTGATAAAGCTGCATAGAATACTGTTTGCCGCAGGAAGGGCGGTTATACGTCTTTTTGCACAAAAGAAGGGCTCCTTTTCTGGAAGCCCTCTCTGTCCAGCGGGATCACAGCCCCAGGGCCATGGCCACGCCTTATTTGTCCGCTGCAATCACGGCCTCCATCACAGCGCTGCGGAAACCGGCCTTTTCCAGGGCCCGAATTCCCTGTATAGTGGAGCCGCCTGGGGAACATACCGCGTCTTTCAGCGCGCCGGGATGAGCCTTGGTGTCCAGTGCCAGCATAGCGGCCCCGGCAGTCATTTCTTCTGCCAAACGCAGGGCCAGCTCTCTTGGCAGCCCGCTTGCCACGCCGCCATCTGCCAAGGCCTCTATAAAGAGATCCACAAAGGCCGGGCCACAGCCTGCCACCTTTCCGGCAGCCCCCATCAAATGCTCTTCAATCTCAATCAAGCTGCCTGAGGCGGCCAAGAGCTCCAGAAAGGCCTCTCGGCTCTGTGGGGGGGCGTTCCTGCTCCAGGCATACAGGGTAATCCCACGCCCAATAGCCACAGGTGTGTTTGGCATAATTCTAACCCCAGGCATCCCCCCAGAAAATCTGTCCAGCTGCTCTAAGGTGATCCCGGCGGCCATAGAGACCAGCAGGGGTGGGGTTTCTCGCTCTTTTAAAACCGGGGAAAGCCCTGTAAGCAGGGGCCCCATCTGTCCCGGTTTAACGCCTAAAAACAGGAATTGGCACTCTGCCGCTGCCACATGGTTCTCTACTACCTGGCAAGAGAGCTCCTTTGCCAGGGCCAGAGCCTTAGCCGGGCTGCGGTTTGCCAGAAGAATTTCTGCCTGGGGCAGCTGCCTGCGCACGGCCCTGGCTAACGCGGCGCCCATGTTCCCTGTGCCGATAAAGCCGATTATTTCGTATTCTCTTTTTATTTCGCCCATTGCAAATCCCTTTCCTTTCCGGCTACCGGACCTGCCCTTCGCCATAGATCACATACTTGTAAGAGGTGAGCTCCTCCAACCCCATAGGCCCCCGGGCGTGGATTTTTTGGGTGGATATGCCGATCTCTGCTCCCAGCCCGAACTCCCCGCCGTCTGTAAAACGAGTAGAGGCGTTTACATAGACTGCCGCTGCGTCTACAGCGTCTAGAAAATGCTGGGCTGTAAAATAGTTGGCGGTAACAATGCTTTCTGAATGGCCGCTGCTGTGGCTGTTGATAAAATCTATAGCCTCTTCGGCGGTGGATACGGTTTTCACCGCTAAAATATCATCGCCATACTCCGCGTCCCAATCGGTTTCTTCTGCGGCCTTGCCTCGTTGGCCCAAAATAGCCAGGGCCTCTGGGTCACACCGGAGCTCTACCTGTTTTTGGTCTAACAGGGGGAGGGCTTTGGACCAAAAACTGGCGGCAATGTCCTGGTGAACAAGAACGCATTCGGCAGCATTGCATACCGAAGGCCGGGAGCACTTGGCATTGTAAAGGATATTCGCCCCCATGTCCAAATCCCCATCCTTATCAATATAGATGTGGCAGACTCCTTCCCCTGTGCGGATAACAGGAACGCTTGCCTGTTTGGCTACTGCCCGAATCAACCCTGGGCCACCCCGGGGAATGAGCACATCAATGAAATCATTCAGATGCATCAGCTCATTGGCGGACTCTCGGGAAGTATCCTGCACTAAGGAGACACATCCGGCGGGCAGGCCCGCAGTTTCCAGGGCCTGGGTCATAATCTCCACAGCGGCCCGGTTGGAGTGGATGGCCTCCTTGCCGCCTCGAAGAATGCAGGCATTGCCGGACTTTAGGCAAAGGGCTGCGGCGTCTACAGTAACATTGGGCCGCGCCTCATAAATAATTGCCGCCACGCCTAGGGGTACTCGCTTTTTGATGATAATCAGCCCATTAGGCCGGGTATCGGTGCGGTCAGACTTCCCAATGGGATCAGGCAGGGCAATAATTTGGCGGATTCCCTCTACAATTCCCTGAATCCGCTGGGCATTCAGGCTCAGCCTGTCCAGCAGGGCCGGGCGCATGCCGGCAGCCTTTGCCAGGCGAATATCTTGGGCATTGGCCTCCAGCCACTGGTCCTGGCGCTGGGTGAAAGCCTGGGCAATGGATTCTAGGGCGAGGTTTTTCTTTTCCGTGCCGGCTGTGGCCAAAATGCCGGCAGCGGCTTTGGCCTGTCTTCCCTGTTTTTGCAAAGCAGTCATTTTCGTCCTCCTTTTTGGGGGGCTCCATGAAAGCGGGTGCCAATTTCTGCCCCTTCTACAATTTTATATAGTTCCTCAGGCCTGGCGCCATTGGTAATCACCATGTCAATTCCAGCGCCCATGGCTTCTCGGGCGGCAGAAAGCTTGGTTGCCATGCCCCCGGTCCCTCGCCAGGTGCCGGCTCCGCCGGCCATTTCCAGAATCTTAGGGGTAAGCTCCTCTACATGGTGAAGCAGCCGGGCCTGAGGATTTTCTCTGGGGTCGGCGCTGTACAGGCCGTCAATATCGCTAAGGAGAACCAGCAGGTCGGCGTGGCACAGCCCGGCCACAACGGCGGAAAGGGTATCGTTGTCTCCCAGTACCTTATGCTGTCCTGTTTCAATCTCCGCAGAGGATACAGAGTCGTTTTCATTGACAACCGGAACCACGCCCAGCTCCAGCAGGGCAGAGAAAGTGCCCTCCAGGTGCCGGGCCCGGGAATCATCCAGCACATCGTCTCTGGTGAGGAGGATCTGAGCCATTTTGCTGTTGTATTCTGAAAAGAGCTTGTCGTAAATATGCATCATCCGGCACTGGCCCACAGCGGCGGCAGCCTGCTTTATCCGCAGCTCTTCAGGCCGGCCGGCCAGGCCTAAGTGGGCTGCGCCTACAGCAATGGCGCCAGAGGTAACCAGAACCACCTGGAGCCCGCCGCCCTTTAGGTCAGCCAGTACCCGGACCAGCTGCTCCATGTTCCGCAGATTCAGGCTGCCAGAGCTGTGGGTTAGGGTAGAAGTGCCTACCTTAACCACCAGTCTTTTTATTGTTTTCATCATGATTCCTCCTTGCGCCCAGGTTTCCCGACTGAGAATAATGATACCGCAAAACCCGAAATTTTGCAAGGGGAGAGAGCTAAAAATGCAAAATGCGACAAGCTTGCTGGTGAAAAAGCATGGAAAAAGAGGGCTGGGAAACCCCAGCCCTCTCCACGATTCATTCCTTCTCGAAAGAATCCTTGCCCAAGCCGCAGACCGGGCATACCCAATCCTCAGGCACATCTTCCCAGGCTGTGCCGGGGGCTATGCCGTTGTCGGGATCGCCAACTGCGGGGTCGTACACATAGCCGCAGGGGCATACATACTTATCCATAGCAAAAACCTCTCTTTTCTATTTTTTGTCGAACAGCCCGCCGATAAAATTCCCGGCTCTGTCCAAATTTACCTTGGCCTTTACGGCCTCGGCCAGCTGTTTCAGCTGCTGTTCAGGAATATCAAGGCCCAACAGCTTTTCCAGCGTGGGTATGGGCTCCTTGAGAAAGCTCTGCTACACTGCTTTGTCGTTTTTGAGCTTCTCCGCCAGTTCCTCAATCTTTTCCTTAATGATCTATGGCTTACTTGAAGTAACGCTCCAGCAGGCCCTTGAAAGCCTTGCCGTGACGGGCCTCGTCCCGTGCCATTTCGTGTACGGTGTCGTGGATGGCGTCCAGGCCCTGCTCCTTGGCCAGCTTGGCCAGCTGGGTCTTGCCGTCGGTGGCGCCGTTCTCGGCGTCTACCCGCATCTGCAGGTTTTTCTTGGTGCTGTCGGTAACCACTTCGCCCAGCAGCTCGGCAAACTTGGCAGCATGCTCTGCCTCTTCAAAGGCAGCTTTCTCCCAGTACATGCCAATTTCAGGATACCCTTCGCGATGGGCAACCCGGGCCATGGCCAGGTACATGCCTACCTCGGTGCACTCGCCCTGGAAATTGGCGCGCAGGCCTTCCAGAATCTCTTCGCTTACGCCCTTAGCTACACCTACCACATGCTCGGCGGCCCAGGCCATATCGCCGGCCTGCTCTGTGAACTTCTCGGCGGGAGCACCGCACACAGGGCACTTATCGGGGGCAGAATCCCCCTCGTGAACATAGCCGCAGACGCTGCAAACAAATTTCTTCATTTGAATCATTCCTCCTGAATTAAGATTTATTCAAAATGCGCCGGAAAACCAGCGCTCTTTGACGAAAGCTGAACTGCCGCGACAAGCTCTTCGCCGCAATACTGGCCGTTTTCTTGAAACCCGGCCTGGGTATACAGTCTTTTTGCCCTTAGATTCTCTGGCTCGTAAGAGGTCCAGCAGTATTCTGCCGGACCAAAGGGCAGGTTTCCCACGTAATCTAAGGCCATTGCTAAGGCCCGCTTGCCTAAGCCCCTGCCCTGGCAATCTTTGTCTATCATAAACCGCCAAAGGCAATAATTTCCAGAGGCGATTTCCGGGTCATCCGTATCGCCCAGAGTGTGGTAGCCAAACATTACAAAGCCCACAGGCTGGCCCTTTTGGTAAATGCCAAAGGGTTGGGCCACATGGCCAGTGGAAAGGGCAATGTAGGCATCCACCAGGCTGTCCTTATTGGACGCCACAAAGCTTTTCTGGCTTTCCTGTACGGAAAGTGCCAGAAGCTCGTCCACATTATCATAGGTAATTTTTCTAAATTCCATACGCTGTACCTCCAAAAGCTACAGGCCAAATTCTGCCCGAAGGGCCGCTAACCGGGGGCTTTCATGCTCTGCTGTATGCAGCAAAGGATTATGCATAAACTGCTGAAGCACATTGGCGTCTTTTAATATCTCGTCGAAAGCGGAATGGGTAATGGTCTTCTCGCTGTGATGCCCAATAGCAGTGGAAATTTTCTCAATTTCATTTTGACTAAAACCGCCCATCCGGTCCAGAAATTCTTTGGCCATAGCCCCGCCCTTATTGGCATGGCCGGCCCGGTCTGCCGCAGCATAGGCATAGAGATCGTGAAGCATTCCGGCAATGACCGCCAGCTCCACGTCCTCCCTGCGCTTTAGGGCCAGCATAGCGCAGGCTTGGGCCACACCGTACAAATGCACAAAGGCGCGGCGGCGTTCCTGTTCCTCTTCCATCTGGGCCAAAACGCCATCCACTCCTGCCTTTACCCTCTCAATTCGATTCCCTTTCATCAGCCTGTTTCACCTCAAATTAGTCTTATCCTTCCAGAATCCCCAGGTTCCATTCCGCCGACAGCTCCTCTATGGAGCTGTGCCGCCGGGACCTGTCCTCATCCACGGCACGGGAAACAGCGGCGAACCGCCGGCTGTCCAGCTGCCAGTTTTCCCGCCCTCGGCGATACCCGCCAAATAGAGCAAAGGCCACGGCTCCGGCAGTATAAACATTGGTAACCTGATCAAGCACAGCCCCCAGCTGGTATTCTTCCGGAGACATAAATAAAGAGCTGCCCCACAGGCGTCCCATGTCGTTGGTGGCAGGCTGCTTGCGGAAAAAGTCAATATCACATATAGTGGTCGTTTGGCGCTTAAAATCGTAAAGGATGCTGCCATCGTAAAAATCCACCGCCACATAGCCTTGGCGGTTTACATATGCCAAAAAATCCAGCACATCCCGGTAAACAGCCATTCGGGTTTCCAAGGGCAGGGCCATAAACCGGGCATGAGGCTCTGGGTACATTCTGCCCATACAGTCCCCTTCGGCCCAACGGAATACCGCGGCGTATCCTTTGCCGGCCTCATGGGCCTCTAGCAGTTGGATTAGGTTGGGGTGGGCGAGGTTGCGGTAGATGGGAACAGCGGCCCGCAGCCGTTCTATGGCTTGGGCCGGAGAGCCTGTCCCCCGGGCGGTAGGGGCCCCAGCAAATTTAACAAAAAACCGCGTGCCTTCTTTTTCTGTGCCAAAGCACAAATTTCCCGAGTCCTGGTCGTCAAATACCTGAAACACCCGGCCGTACTGGCGGAGAAAGCTGAAGTCCCAAGGGGCGGCCAGCCGGCAGGGGAGGCCATCGATTTCTGTGATGATTGGTTCAGCCATATGGCTCCTTTCTTTGGGCGCACTGGGGGCAAAGCCCTTGAAAACGAATGGATGCAGACTGCATTTTGCAGCCGGTAAGGCGAGAGAGCTCTTCCAGTTGGCTCTGGCTCACAATCTCCTGAAACACATCTGTTACCATGCCGCACTGGGTGCAGATAAGGTGAGAGTGGGGGGCGGGGTCTCCATCAAAGTGCTCATAGCCGTGGATAATCCCTAGGCTGGCAACCTGGCCGGTTTCACAGAGACGCTTTAAATTCCGGTAAACCGTGCCCAAGCTTAGCTCCGGGTATGTGGGCTTAAGCTGGTGGTAGATCCATTCGGCAGTGGGGTGAACCCGGGTTTCCCGGAGGACAGATAGGATTGCTGCCCGTTTCCGACTGTAATTTTCTCGTTTTCCCTCCATGGCCATTCCATCCTTCCGCTAACTAGGGGTATCTTACCATATCTGAAAGTATTTGTAAAGTAGGAATCGTTATTATTTTAAGGTTTCTATCCCTAGATGCAAATAAGTCTTTTTTTGCCGCCCATGTTTCTTAAGAAAATCCCCAGGGGCAGCACAAAAGAGGCCGAAAGTACGGCCTCTCACCAAGAATTACAGTATAGCGGGCTAAACTGTGTAAGCGCTCTTCCTTAGAAATTTTTCCATTTTCTTAAAGCTAACGCCTCAATAGCTTTCGCTGAGCTCCTGGCACGATCTTTTTAGAAGACCACCTATGGCGGCTATTTATAAGCTAAGCTTTTCGAAGGCGTAATTTTCCTCGAGGAGTTAAACTTTATTTTGCAATCTCAAATGAAAGACAGTGCCGGTGTTATGGGGGCGCTACCGGCGGAGCTCGCCTAGCACCTTGCGCAGAGCTTTCCGGCTTTTGTCCTCAGCTACGGCTACCAGCTCGTCACCAGCATGAAGCACTGTGGAACCATTGGGAATGGTCAGCTCTCCTTCCCGGATAAGGGAGATTACCAAGGTCCCTTTGGGGAAGTTCACATCCTTCAGGGCGCAACTCTCCCACGCGGTGTTATAGGGCAGGGTCATGGAGCAAATTTCTCCCTTGCCCTCCTCTAGGCTGGCGATTAGGTGCATATGGGCTGAGTCGGCTTCCTGCTCGATAAGCTGTACCACAATTTCTGTGCTGCTCACCACGTCTTTTATGCCCAGCGCCCGGAAGGTCTGGGCGTTCCGGGGGTCGTTTACCCGGGCGATTACTTTTTTTACGGCAAAATGGCCTTGGGCCAGCTGGGCGGCCACCAGGTTATCCTGGTCCACGCCGGTAACAGCCATTAGGCAGTCCGCTTCTCGGGCTCCGGCGGCTTCCAGCACAGAGACATGGGTGCCATCGCCAGGGCAAATGGCGGCATCTAGGTCGTCAGCCAAAAGGCTGCACCTGGCCCGGTCCTTTTCAATAAGACAAACCTGGTGCCTGCGTTCTAAGAGCACCCGGGCCAGGTTTCTGCCGGCCTGCCCGCCGCCTACAATAATCATGCGCACACCGCGCCCCTCCCTTCAGTTTTCAGTCTATGCGCCGGCTGACTATAACCCGGTCCCCTTCGGCCAGCGAGAGCTCTTCCAGGGCCTCTTTCAGCATAAAGCGGCCGTCACCTTTCAGTACGCCGAATATTCCCTCTCCCGGCAGGTCAAGGTCACCGGTGGTCCGGCCAAAAAGGCGCTTGTCTACAGGCAAGGCCTCCAAAACAATTGTGGCGGAGCCAAAGCTGACCTGCCGGCTCTGGCCAGGGCTGACTAAACCAGAGACCAGTTTTTCACTGGCCATATTGGTGGGGCATACAGTATATAGGCCAATATCTTCAAAGATATCTTCCCGGTCTGGGTCAGAGATACGGGCGGCAACCCGCTCTACCTTAAAGTATTCTTTGGCAATCTGGCCCACGGCAATGTTTAGGTTATCGTCGCTGGTGGTTACGGCTACCCCATCGCAGCTCTCAATGCCAGCTTGGCGGAGCACATTTAAATCCATAGGAAAACCAGCCAAGGTTACTCCTCCAAAGGAACTGTCCAGAAGGGAAAGATTTTCCTGGTTCTCGTCCACCACCACCACTTCATGGCCCAAAGCATCCAGCTGCTGGGCAGTGGAGCGTCCCAGCAGCCCGCCGCCAATAATAAGGATATTCATGATATTATTCCCCGTCCTCGCCATCGGTAGACGATGAGGAGACCACCGGAGAGGGGCTGCCGCTTTGGGTGGTATCGGGGTTGGGGCTGGAGTCGCCGCTTTCCGGCTCTTGGCTGGAATCAGGGGAGGGGGAGGCGGCAGTGGAAAGCTGGTTGTACATTTCAATTGTTATGTCAACTACGGTGACAAAGTCGGCAGAGATATAGGCAGGCGAACCTTGGTACTGTATCTGGTACCAGCCGTTTTGGGCAGTGTCAGTGAGCAGGGCCAGCATGTCGCCTTCGTCTACCATGCCTAATATGTTGTCATCCGAATCGGTAGAGGCAGTTTTGCGCACGTTAACTGTGCTGCCTGTTACCTTAACCGCCTTGGCGGTGCGCTGGGGCGTGGGGCTAGGAGTAATGGTGGCGGCCAAGGCAGAGCCGTTGGATACATTGCTGGAGCTGCCCGTATCCTCGTCTTCGCCGCAGGCGGCCAAAGAGCAGGCCAATACGCAGCCAGCCAGCAGGGCGGCCAAGCCTCGCCGGAAGCCAATTGCCTTTTTTTCTAAGCTCAAATTTTTCTTTGTCATTCTGTTTCACTTTCCTTTCCCAAAAAAATTTATTGATCTGTCCGCCGCCAAAAACGACAAAACAGGGAAGCTGCACAATCTATATCACCTATTTTAACATAATTCCCGGAAAAGTCTACCGCTTTTTTCAAATTTCTGCCCAATCGCCGGCATTTTATTTTTTCTCCAAAAATGTAGAAACCTCTTGATTCTCTAGGCCAAGATGTGGTATAATACATCCGCCAAAACACACGCCGGGTAATTGTCGGTTCTGGTCCGGGGCGGGGCGCCCAGGCGCCCTAAGGGCTTTTCTTTTTGCCCTCTGCTTTTTTCTAAAAAGAAGTCAGAGGGTGAAGGATTGGCCCGGCCCGGTTCACCGAAAAATCCCCCGGCGGAGGAAAAACCAGGAGGTATTTTTATTATGGCAGTAGTATCTATGAAGCAGCTGCTGGAGGCCGGCGTTCATTTCGGCCACCAAACCCGCCGCTGGAACCCCAAAATGGCCCCTTATATCTTCACCGAGCGCAACGGCATCTACATTATTGACCTGCAGAAAACCGTGCGCAAGCTGGAAGAGGCCTACAACTTTGTTCGCGACTTGGCCGCCGACGGAAAGAACATCCTCTTTGTAGGAACCAAGAAGCAGGCCCAGGAGTCTGTAAAAGAGGAGGCGGCCCGGGCAGGCGCGTATTATGTAAACGCCCGCTGGCTGGGCGGTATGCTTACCAACTTTACCACCATCCGCACCCGTATTCAGCGTTTGGCCCAGCTGCGGAAGATGGAAGAGGACGGCACTTTCGATCTGCTCCCCAAAAAAGAGGTTACCAAGCTTCAGCTGGAAATTGAGAAGCTGGAGAAGTATCTGGGCGGCATTAAAGAGATGAAGTCTTATCCCGGGGCCCTGTTTATTGTGGATCCCCGCAAGGAGCGCATCGCTGTGGCCGAGGCCCGGAAACTCCACATTCCTATTGTGGCCATTGTGGACACCAACTGCGACCCTGACGAGATTGATTACGTGATCCCTGGCAACGATGACGCCATTCGAGCCGTTAAGCTGATTGCAAGCGCCATGGCGGATGCCGTGATTGAAGGCCGAGAGGGCCAGATGGGCGCCGCTGCCAGAGACCAGGGAGAGGCCGAGCCAGAGGTTCCCGCCGAAGAAGCCCCCGCTGCAGAGGAATAATCTTCACTGAATTAGACGAACAAGGGCGGCGTTTGGTAAGCCGCCGGAATGTATAAATTTTGGAATTTCGGGATCTGCCCGAAAGAGAAAGGATTGACAGCAAATGAATTTTACTGCAAAGGACGTGGCCAATCTTCGTGAGAAGACCGGCTGTGGTATGATGGACTGCAAAAAGGCCCTCACCGAGGCCGATGGCGATATGGACCGTGCCGTGGATCTGCTGCGGGAAAAGGGCCTGGCCGCTTCTGTAAAGAAGGCCGGACGCATTGCCGCCGAAGGCGTGGCCTTTGCCGAGGTCAGCGAGTGCGGTAAGGTAGCCGTAGCCGTAGAGGTAAACGCCGAGACCGACTTTGTGGCCAAGAACGCCGAGTTCCAGGCCTTTGTAAAGACCTGTGCCGACACCATCATCTATGAAAATCCCGCCGACTTGGACGCCTTGCTGGCCTGCAAGGCCCATGGGGCAGAGGAGACCGTTGACGCCCTGCTGAAGGAGAAGATTCTCACCATTGGCGAGAACATTAAGGTTCGCCGTTTTGCCCGTTATGAGGGCGCGGTTACCTCCTATGTCCATGCCGGCGGCCGTATTGGCGTAATCGTAAAGTTCGATGTGGATGAAGCAATTGCCGCTACCGAGGGCTTTAAGACCTATGCCCACAATGTGGCCATGCAGATTGCCGCTTTGAATCCAGAGTATCTGGACGAGACCACTGTACCTGCCGAGCGGGTGGAGAAAGAAAAGGAAATCCTCACCCAGCAGATTGTGGATGAGGGCAAGCCTGCCAACATTGCGGAGAAGATTGTAGCTGGCCGTCTGGGCAAGTTCTTTAAAGAGATTTGCCTTGTGGACCAGGCCTATGTACAGGACGGCAATATGACCGTAAAGCAGTACACCGAAAGCGTAGGCAAGGAACTGGGCGGCGAGATCAAGATTGCCGCGTTTACCCGTTTTGAGAAGGGCGAGGGCCTGGAGAAGCGGGAGGATAATTTCGCGGAAGAAATTGCGAATATGGTAAAATAAGTTTCGTATATATGAGCTGGTGTAAGGGGGTATTCCATGGAATATCCTCTTTCTATTGTCTTATGTTTGGGGTTAACTCTTTTGTCTAACCGAGAGGGAGTCGACCTTTTGGCAGAGGGAAAGAGATAGCCGCGCCTGGAATTCTATATTTATTTGATATTGGAGGAGGAAATGGAAAGATATTTCCCGTATTATGAGCTATATAGCCGCTGTTTTCCAGACTTTCCCACCCCATACCAGACCTTTCTCCGGCAGCTGCGGCCAGAAGCGGCAAAAGTTTTCTCTCATTGGGAGGGAGAAACTTTGGCAGGCTTTGCCTTTCTCCACGGCAGCTCTCTGGCACTGCTCTGTGTAGAAAAGGGCTGGCAATGCCAGGGAATCGGCGGCCGCTTGTTGGCGCAGGCAGAGGAGGCTGCCCAGGAGCAGGGGGCAGACCAGCTGGTCCTGGGTTGGGATCTGCTCCAAGGTGTGCCAGAGGGGCCGGCGGTGGATTTCTTTAAAGCACGGGGCTATGAGGCCCAGTGGTCAAGCATCAACATGGAGCTTGCTCTGGACAGATTTTCTTTGGAGGAGCTGGCCATTCCCCCGGCTCCCATGGGGCTTAGTTTCCGCTTTGCAACCGCCTCTGACCGGCGGGCTCTGCTAGAGGCAGTAAAGGCGGCAGAGCCTGGTTGGGCGGCGATCTTTGAAACCTGTACAGAGCCAGTCCTTCTGGCGGTCCTGAACGGGGAGATCGCTGGCTTCCAGATTCTGGATCCAACCGGAGGACGGTTTGGGAGGCCTGGGGATCGGACCGGCAGCATCGGCTGCGTGGGAGTCGTCCCCTGGCAGAGAGAAAAGGGAATTGGCCTGGCTATGGTAGCCCAGGGAGTCCAATGGCTAAAGGAGCAGCAATGCGCTTGGATAGAGTTGCGGTACACCTGGCTGGAAAGCTGGTACGGAAAGCTGGGCTTTGCTACCGTCTGCCGCCAGTGGATGGGGGAAAAATCCCTCCCCCAGCAGGGCCTGGCAGGGGGCAAAATGTGAAAGAATTGTTAAAAGTCAAAAAAACCCAAAAACCCTCTTGACTTTTACTGACCATGCGATTAGAATAGGCTTAGCACTTGGAGGTGAAGAGTGCTAAGCCTGGGTAAGGCGCTGGAAAGGCGCGGGTTTTCCAGCAGCCAGGCATTAAGCGGTTATTCCTAATTTGCCCTGCCGGCAGTATTTGCCGCGGCGGCGATTGCATCGCCTGCCCCGGGGGCGCGAAATCTACCGGGGAGAAAGGAAAGGCCCAAGCAACTATATTGTGGGCCAAAGGTGTTTACCAATGAAAGTGAAGCCTCTTCTGGACAGAGTCCTCATCAAAACCGAGGATGCGGAGGAAACAACAAAGAGCGGCATCGTGCTGGCTGCCAAAAGCCAGGAAAAGCCCCAAATCGCCCGGGTAGTTGCTGTTGGCCCTGGCGGCGAGGTGGATGGCAAGGAGATTAAGATGTACCTGAAAGAGGGCGACCGGGTTATTTCCGCCAAGTACAGCGGCACCGAGGTGAAGATTGACGGCGAGGAGTATACCATTGTTAAGCAGTCCGACATTTTGGCGGTTGTAGAGTAAAGGGATTCCATTACAGGAAAAGCAGATAATTTGTTAGTTGATATTTTTAGTTGATTTTTAGAAAGGATAGATCATATATGGCTAAGAAAATTGTATACGGGGAGGACGCCAGAAAGGCACTCCTCAGCGGCGTCAACCAGTTGGCAGATACCGTAAAGATCACCCTAGGCCCCAAGGGCCGGAACGTGGTGCTGGATAAGAAATTCGGCGCGCCTCTCATCACCAATGACGGCGTTACCATTGCCAAGGAGATCGAGCTGGAAGACGCTTACGAGAACATGGGCGCCCAGTTGGTAAAGGAAGTGGCCACCAAAACCAACGATGTGGCCGGCGACGGCACCACAACCGCTACTTTGCTGGCCCAGGCCCTGGTTCGGGAGGGCATGAAAAACGTGACTGCCGGCGCCAACCCCATGGTGCTGCGCAAGGGCGTACAGAAGGCTGCGGACACTGCCGTAGAGGCCATTGTAAAGAACTCCCAGAAAGTCAGCGGCACCAGCGATATTGCCCGGGTTGCCGCGGTTTCCTCCAGCAGCGATGAGATCGGCCAGCTGATTGCCGACGCAATGGAGAAGGTTACCTCTGATGGCGTGATTACCGTGGAGGAATCCAAAACCGCCGAGACCTATAGCGAGGTGGTAGAGGGCATGATGTTTGACCGGGGCTATGTAACCCCCTACATGGCTACCGATACCGACAAGATGGTTGCCGAGCTGGACGATCCTTATATCCTAATTACCGACAAGAAGATTTCCAATATTCAGGAGATTTTGCCCCTGCTGGAGCAGATTGTCCAGTCTGGCAAAAAGCTGCTGATTATTGCTGAGGATATTGAGGGCGAGGCCCTGACCACCCTAATCCTCAACCGCCTGCGTGGCACATTTGTGTGCGTTGCGGTTAAAGCCCCCGGCTTTGGCGACCGCCGCAAGGAGATGCTGGTGGATATCGCTACCCTGACCGGCGGCCAGGTAATCTCTGAGGAGGTGGGCCTGGACCTGAAGGACACCCAGATTAGCCAGCTGGGCACTGCTCGCCAGGTAAAGGTTGACAAGGAAAACACCATTATTGTGGACGGCGCCGGTGATTCCGCTGAGATTAAAGCCCGGGTTGCCCAGATCCGTTCTCAGATTGAGACCACTAGCAGTGAGTTTGACAAGGAGAAGCTCCAGGAGCGTTTGGCCAAGCTGGCCGGCGGTGTAGCTGTCATTAAGGTTGGCGCTGCCACTGAGATCGAGATGAAAGAGAAGAAGCTGCGCATTGAGGACGCTCTGGCCGCTACCAAGGCTGCTGTAGAAGAGGGCATTGTAGCCGGCGGCGGTACTGCCCTAATTGACGCCATCCCCGCTGTGCAGGAGTATGTAAACTCTGTGGAGGGCGATGAGAAAACCGGCGCTGCCATTGTACTAAAGGCTCTGGAGGAGCCTGTGCGCCAGATTGCTGCCAACGCTGGCATCGAAGGCTCTGTAATTGTGGAGCAGCTGAAGCGGGAGAACAAGACAGGCTATGGCTACAACGCTCTTACCGGCGAATTCCAGGATATGATCGACGCAGGTATTGTGGATCCCACTAAGGTAACCCGCTCTGCTTTGCAGAACGCTTCCTCTGTGGCCTCCACCATCCTGACCACCGAGTCGCTGGTAGCGGATATCAAGGAGCCGGCCCCTGCTGCCCCTGCTGCCCCTGATATGGGCGGCATGTACTAAAAATACAGCTGAAAAACCGACCATGAGAGTTTCCTAGCAAAAAAGAGAAAAGCAAGTTCGGAGTAATCCGAGCTTGCTTTTGCTTTGTGCATTTACCCCGAAACTCAATGGCCAAAACAATCCCCGGTCGCTGAAAGGGGATTGTGGCGGTTGAGCCTTTCTTTGGGAGAAGGTTTGATTACACCTCTAGCTGCATATCGCCGGGCTTTACCCAGCCCAGCCTGCGCAAAACCAGGTTAAATGCCCAAGAAAGAATTGCCGGCAAAACAAAACACACCAGCAGCAGTCCAATCCAGTCCATGGGGGTGATAGCTGGTTTTGTGCCAGCGGCAACATCGCTTACCCAGCCAGACCATACGCCAATCTGGCCCACAAAGCCGCAGGTTCCCATACCGGAGGCCACGCCTCCAGAGGGATCGTTCATCTCTAAGTGAAACAGGCAAGTGGCTATAGGGCCAGTAATGGCGGAGGCCAGAGTGGGGGCAATCCAGATTCTAGGGTTTTTCACGATATTTGGTACCTGGAGCATGGAGGTGCCCAGGCCCTGGGCCAGCAGGCCGCCCCAGCGGTTTTCTCGAAAGCTGATTACCGCAAACCCCACCATCTGGGCGCAACAGCCCGCTACTGCCGCGCCCCCAGCCAGGCCGGTAAGGGCAAAGGCCGCGCATAGGGCCGCGGAGGAGATAGGCAGGGTTAAGGCAACGCCTACAAGTACAGAGACCACAATGCCCATCCAAAAGGGCTGGAGGACCGTGGCGTCCTTAATCAGCTGGCCAAAGGCAGTGGCCACCCAACCCACCGCAGGGGCGAACAGGTAAGCCAATACTGCGCCCGAACAAATGGTGACAAGAGGAGTCACCAGAATGTCCACTGGGGTTTTCTTGCTAACCAGCTTGCCCAGTTCCGCCGCCGCAATGGCGATAAGGAGAACAGAGAGGGGCCCTCCGCCTCCGCCCATGGTATTTGCGGCAGAGCCTACTGCTGTTAAAGAGAAAAGAACCAAAGGCGGGGCTTTCAGGGCATAGCCAATGGCAATAGCCATAGCGGGGCCAGCCATGGATTTGGCAAAGCTGCCCACTTCCTCAACCACAGCGATGTTCAGCTGGGCGCCAATGGTAGAAATAATGGTTCCTATCAGCAAAGATGCGAAAAGGCCTTGGGCCATCGCGCTCATAGCGTCTACAAAATAGAGATGCAGGTATTCCTTTGCTTTGCCCCGGCGGCTTTGGCCGGGAACTTGTGATGTGTGTTCCAAAGCGTCATCTTCCTTCCAAAACGGAAGGGACAGCTGCCGGAAAAGGGGCAGACAGTCCCTCCGGCTTATGATTGAATGTACGGAAATCTATATTTGCTATGTTACCCGGGCGAGGCAGCCGCGTTCGGCAGGGGAATCGCCACCGGAGGCTTTCCGGCAAAATGGTCGTTCCCTTTCCCTATTGGCGGTCCGCGGAGCCAGGGGCGTGTTGATATTGCTATATTATTATAGCGATTTGCCACAAGATGTCAAGAGCCCCTTTGCCCAAAGGGCTGGCTGCCTATGGGATACATGAAGGAAGGGGCGCTAGGCGTCTCTAGAGATTTAAAGATTTCTCTTGACGGGGAAAGAATTTTTCGGCTATTATTAGGAATAAAGCAATGCTTGATCCAGGAGAGCGGGGCAAAAAGGCGGAAAGCCCCGGCAGGCTCTCCCAGCTTAAAAGGAGGAACAGCCATGCTGGCTTATACCTATATAGAAAAAGGAAGATTTGAGCTTTTGGAGAAACCAAAACCAATTTTGCAGGATGACCGGGACGCGATTGTCCGGGTCACTCTGGCAAGTATTTGTACCAGTGATCTCCATATTAAACATGGCGGCGTTCCCCGGGCTGTGCCAGGCATTACAGTGGGGCACGAGATGGTTGGCGTTGTGGAGGAAGTTGGCAGCGCTGTTACTGCCGTAAGGCCAGGAGACCGGGTGGCGGTAAATGTGGAGACCTTTTGCGGGAACTGCTTTTTTTGCAAGCATGGCTGGGTTAACAACTGCACAGACCCCAATGGGGGATGGGCGCTGGGCTGCCGTATTGACGGGGGGCAGGGAGAATATGTACGGGTGCCCTATGCAGACCAAGGGTTAAACAGAATTCCCAATGAGGTGACAGACCGTCAGGCATTGTTTACAGGCGATCTCCTTGCCACCGGATATTGGGCCGCTGACATTTCAAAGATTAAACCAGAGGACACGGTGTTAATCCTAGGCGCTGGGCCTACCGGAATCTGTACGCTGCAATGTGTTTTGCTGAAAACGCCAAAGCAGGTTATTGTCTGCGAAAAAGACCCAAATCGGCGGGCTTTTGTGCAGAAACAGTATCCCCAAGTGCTGGCCATTGGGCCGGAAAATGTTCTGGAATGTGTACATGCCTGTAGCGCCCATGGCGGCGCGGACGTGGTGCTGGAAGTGGCAGGGGGCTCGGATACCTTCTCTTGGGCCTGGCAGTGTGCCCGGCCCAATGGGATTGTAACCGTGGTAGCACTGTACGATAAACCCCAGCCCCTGCCTTTGCCAGATATGTACGGGAAGAATTTAACCTTTAAAACCGGCGGCGTAGACGGCTGTAGCTGCGGGAAAATCTTGCGGCTGATTGCACAGGGAAAGCTGGATACCACCGCGCTGATTACCCATACCTATCCCCTTCAGGAGATTAAGGCAGCCTACGAGCTTTTTGAAAACCGGCGAGATGGCGTAATAAAAGTTGCCATTCTGTGCGGAGGAGACAATGGATGAAAAAGAAGTTGATCGGCTTTTTCAAGCGTGAAACAGTATTGTGCGCCGCGTTTATCCTCGCTGCCATTTCTATGCTTTTTGTCCATCCGGATCTCCAATATGCCGGTTACATCGATTTTCGCACGCTTTCCATTTTATTTTGCCTTATGGGGGTTATGGCCGGGCTGCAGAAAACAGGCGTGTTCCAGTGGATTGCCCAGGTGCTTTTAGCCAGGGTTCACAGGGCTTGGCAGCTTTTGTTGATTCTGGTTTTACTCTGCTTCTTTTCCAGCATGCTGGTAACAAACGATGTGGCCCTTATTACATTTGTGCCTTTTACATTTATTGTGCTTCATATGCTGGGGCCACAAGCCAAAAGCCGGCTTATTGTGCCCACAGTTGTGTTGCAGACCATTGCCGCCAACCTGGGCAGCATGCTAACGCCTATTGGAAACCCTCAAAATCTTTATTTATACGGCAGGGCCGGAATCTCCTTTGGAGATTTTGTCCTTCTAATGTTTCCCTATACACTGGCGGCTTTTCTCCTTATTACAGCTTGGGCAATCTTCCAGGCTAGGACTTATTATGCGCCTATGGAAGTTTCGTTTCCTGAAAAAATCTCGCCTGTAAAAAACCTGTTCCCTTAGCAGCCTACATGCTCCTCTTTGTAATCAACTTGCTGGCAGTAGCTAGGGTAATACCCTATGGAGCCGCTCTTGGCATTACTGTGCTTGGGTTGCTGCTGGTTGATAAGACAATCCTGCTTCATGTGGATTACAGCCTGCTTTTAACCTTTGCCGGGTTCTTCATTTTTATTGGGAATATGGGGAGATTTCCGGCCTTTTCCCATCTTTTGCAGAAAATTGTTTCCGGCAATGAGGTTCTTGTGGGCATTGCCGCGAGCCAGGTGATCAGCAATGTCCCGGCGGCGCTTCTGTTGTCCGGGTTTACCGACAATTTTGCTCCCTTAATTGTAGGTGTCAATCTCGGCGGCCTTGGAACACTGATTGCCTCCATGGCAAGCCTTATTTCCTACAAGCTCCTGATAGGGGAGGCAAGCCAGATGAAAGGAGCGTATTTCCGGTATTTCACAGGGGTAAATATTTGCTTTCTGGCGGTTCTTTTGGCGTTCGCCCTGTTTTGGGCTTAGGGGCACAGCGCTTTCTTCTTGCCCGCCGCGCCGCTTGACAACCCTGGGCCTATATGCTACAATATGAAAAAAATATACACCCGTTTTCTTGGGTGTTCTACGGAGGGATATGCCATGGAGATGATCAAAACACTGAATACCCGCAGCCTTTGCGAAAGCGCGAAAAACGGTGGTTGCGGCGAATGCCAAACTTCCTGCCAGTCCGCCTGCAAAACCAGCTGCGGAATCGCCAACCAGCAGTGCGAGAACAAGGCCGGCAAAAAGTAATAATGGCTTTTGTTTCGGTGCCGCCGCTATGGGCGGCACTTTTTCTTGTGCTCAAAAATTATGTACTGAAAAGGAAGATGAATGTATGGTGCACCAATACAAGCTCGGCGGTTACAATATTGTGCTGGATACCTGCTCTGGGTCTGTTCATGTGGTGGATAGCGCCGCCTACGATATCATTGGGATGTATCAGGAGAAAACCCGGGAGGAGATTGTCCCCCTGATTTTAGAAAAATACGCCCATCGTCCAGAGATCACTGCCCAAGAAATAGAAAACTGTTTGAACACCGTGGAGGAGCTGAAAAAAGAAGGCCGTCTTTTTACCCCAGACAGCTTCGCGCCCATGGCAGGGGAACTAAAGGCCCGCACAGGCAGTGTGGTAAAGGCCCTTTGCCTGCATGTGGCCCACACCTGTAACCTGAACTGCTCTTATTGCTTTGCCTCCCAAGGTAAGTTCCACGGCGACCGGGCCTTAATGCCCTTTGAGGTAGGCAAACAGGCGCTGGACTTTCTAATAGAGCATTCGGGCTCTAGGCGAAATCTGGAGGTGGACTTTTTCGGCGGCGAGCCCTTAATGAATTGGGATGTGGTAAAGCGGCTGGTGGCCTATGCCCGGTCGGTAGAAAAGCAGGCAGGCAAGAATTTTCGCTTTACCCTTACCACCAACGGCATGCTTATCGATGATGATGTAATCGACTTTGCCAACCGGGAGATGTCCAATGTGGTGCTTAGTCTGGATGGCCGCAAGGAGGTTCACGACCGTTTTCGGGTGGATTATGCCGGCCAAGGCAGCTTTGACACAATTGTGCCCAAGTTTCAAAAGCTGGTGGAGGCCAGGGGAGGAAAAAATTACTATATGCGGGGTACTTTTACCCACGCCAACCCAGACTTTTTAAAGGATATTGATGCTATGCTGTCTTTGGGCTTTCGGGAGCTGAGCATGGAGCCGGTGGTTTGTCCAGAAGACGACCCCTCTGCCCTCACCCAGGAGGATAAGCCGATAGTGATGGAACAGTATGAAAAGCTGGCGGAGAAAATGCTCTCTGCCCAAAAGGCCGGAAAACCCTTTACCTTCTACCACTATATGATCGACCTAAAAGGGGGGCCTTGTATTTACAAGCGGGTTTCCGGCTGCGGTTCTGGCACCGAGTATATGGCTGTTACCCCCTGGGGGGATCTGTACCCCTGCCACCAGTTTGTGGGAGAGGAAAAATTCCGGCTGGGCAGTGTGTTCCAAGGGGTGACCAACCCAGAGGTCCAAGCAGAGTTCCGGGCTTGTAATGTGTACTCCCGCCCAGACTGCAAGGACTGCTGGGCAAAGCTATACTGCTCCGGCGGCTGTGCGGCCAACGCCTACCACGCCACTGGTGGGGTAAATGGTATTTACCGCTATGGCTGCGATCTGTTTCGCAAGCGGATAGAGTGCGCCATTATGCTCCAGGCCGCCCAGGCGGACCTGGAGGAGGCCCAATGAATACGCCCATTTGGGATTTTGTCCAGGACTATGTCCGGCAAAATCCGGCCAGGCTGCATATGCCTGGGCACAAAGGGAAAGGACCTTTGGGCTGCGAGGCTTGGGACATTACAGAAATTGGGGGGGCGGATTTCCTTTACAATCCTCAGGGCATTATTAGGGAGAGCCAGAAGAACGCAGCTAGGCTTTTTGCCGCGGCCGAAACGCTGTATTCCACAGAGGGTTCCTCTCAGTGTATCCGAGCAATGCTTTACCTGGCATTGCTGGCCTTTTGGGAAAAAAAACCGGGAAAAACGCCTGCGATCATTGCCGGGCGCAATGCCCACAAAACTTTTCTCACTGCCGCCGCCCTTTTGGATTTTCACATCCGCTGGCTCTACCCGGAGAATCGGGCGTACAGCCTGTGTCAGTGCCAGATTACCCCAGCCCAGTTGGAACAGGTTTTGGCAGAAACAGA
>CAJUSM010000006.1 GCA_910588935.1 uncultured Oscillospiraceae bacterium | reverse complement strand
TGCATAAGAGAGAACCTCCTTAAAAATATAGACTAGGGCTTGTTTGAAAATAGAGGAAATGACGGAATTTTGACCAGAAGCGGTCAGTTTCAAGGAGAAAACCGCAAGTAATACTTGCGTATTACGAGGATTTTCGACGCAGAAGATGGTTGCTTCTGGGTAAAAAGACGGCGTTTTCGATTTTTCAAACAAGCCCTAGGGCTTGTTTATCATAAACCTTTTTATGCCAACTGGTTTCCATGGTTTTCCTGAAGCGCGGACCTGGCCGCCAATATGAACCTAGGCCGGTCCAGGGGATCCGGACCAATGCGCTCCCGGCTGGCCCCCAGCCCTGCCGGGCAATTTTGGTAGCGGAAGAGCCGGGCGCTGTACATCCCCTGGCCCCCTGTGGCCGAGGCGAACTCAACCGGCAGCTCCATGGCCTCCGCCGCCGGCACCAGGGCCCTTAGCCGAAATTTGCCCTCCTCAATGTCCGCTGGGTCAAACTCTCCCCGCCGGGTGGAGAGCAGGCCCATGGCCTTGCCCAGCAGCGCCTGGGGCCCGCTCATCTCCACCCGGAGCACTGGCTCCAGCAGCTGCGAGCCGGCGTTTTTCAGGGCGTTCATCAAGCCCATAGGCGTGGCCACAAAAAAGTCCAGCGGATGGGTATGCACATGATGCCAGGTGCCGTCAACCAGGGTTACCCGCAGGTCTGTTACCTGCCAGCCCCGAATGCCCTGCTTTAGCGCCCTGGGCACGGCGGCGCGCACATGGGCCTGGTACCGGTAGGGCAGTTTCCCCGGGGAGACCAGGCAGCGGTACTCTAGCCCCGCGCCTCTGGGCAGGGGCTCTACCACAAAGCGCAGCTCCGCCCAGCAGGGCTTGGGCCAGGTGTAAGACTCAAAGCCCTCTCCAGGGCCTGCCGGGGTCTCCCGGTAAATAACCGAGGGCTCCCCAAACCGGGCCTGAAGCCCCCAGCGCTGAAGGAGCAGGGCCTCCAGCACCTCTACCTGTAGCTTGCCGGTAAGCCTGGCCCAAAGCTCCTGCTTTTCCCGGTTCCACTCGCAGCCAAGGGCCGGGTCCTCCTCCTCCAGCTCCCGCAGGGCCCGGACCAGCCGGGGCAGGTCCTTTGGGTCTGCCGGCTCTACCCGGGAGAGCAGCAGGGGCTGGGCCAGGCGGTAGGCCCGCAGGCCAGGAAGAGGGGCCCCCAGCAGATCTCCGGCCCGCACCGATTCTAGGCCGTAAATTACGGCAATGTCGTTGGGCCCGGCCCTTTCCCCGTCTGTCAGCCGCCGGCCCTCTACCAGCCGCACCCGGGTTACCTTTTCCTCCTCTGGCTTCTCCCCCTGCCCCGCCTCTTCTGCCGGGCACAGGGAAACCGCCTGACGGTTGCGAACCTCCCCGGCGAACACACGGATATAGGCGGCCTTGCCCAAGGCCGGATCCCGCTCTACCTTATAAACCCGGGCGCAGAGCTCTTGGCCCAGGGGCGGGGGCTCCGGCAGCAGGCGGCACACAGCGTCCAGCAGGGGCTCTATCCCCAGGCCATACTTAGAGGCCCCGCATACCGCGGGATATAATTCTCCCTGAGCAATTTTCTGGGCCAAAGCCTGTTCCAGGGCCCCGCCGGTGAGGGAATTGGCTAAAAACGCCTCCAGCAGGCTGTCATCCCCGCAGGCAAGCACCGCCCCCTCCCGCCAGGCGGAATCCTGAAAATTTTGGGGCGCCACCTGGACCTGGCCGCCGCCCTGGGCCGTGCAGCCGCACAAAGGCAGGCAGGGGATTCCTCCGGCCTCCTGGGCCTGGGCCAGGGCCAGCTCCCAATTGCTGCCGGCCCGGTCCAGCTTATTAAAAAACAGAAAGCAGGGCAGCCGGGCCCGGCGGATGGCCTCTAGCAGCAGGCGGGTTTGGGGCTGCACCCCCTCTACGGCGGAAACCACCAAAACAGCGGAATCCAGCACAGCCAAAGAGCGCTCTACCTCGCTGAGAAAGTCCGCGTGGCCAGGGGCGTCTATCAGGTTTAGGCGGCAGCCCTTCCAGGCCACAGAGGCGCAGGCTGTGCGCACCGAAATGCCCCGGCGGCGCTCAATCTCCATGCCGTCGGTAAAGGCTGTGCCCTGGTCTACGCTGCCTGGGGCGCGAATGACCCCGGTGTGAAACAGCAGCTGCTCGGTTAGGGTGGTTTTGCCAGCGTCCGCATGGGCAACAATGCCCAGGTTTAGGGTTTTAGCGGGCAAGGGGATCAGCTCTTTTCTGGAAATATTGAGATCATTGTAAGCTTATCACAGTAAAATTGTCAAGAGCCCCTGGGCTTACGCCCCTTTCTCCCTGTATTCCTCCGCGCGGAGCAAGGGCTCTGAAACATACCGGTTTAACAGGGGCAAAATTGGCCCTGTGCCAAAGGCCATAATCAGCGTGCCAATCCCTATGGCGGCCCCGCAGGCAAAGCCTACCCCCACGCAGACCATATCGGTGAAAATGCGCCACCACCGAAAGGGGATTTTGGTGCGCTCGGGCACAATATAGCTTAGGCAATCATAGGGGGCCATGCCCAGGCTGCAGGTTACGTAAAAGGAACAGCCCACCAGCTGCATAGAAACCCCCAGCAGGGTCATGCCCACCCGGGCGGGAATCCCCAGGGCCGCGGCATCGATCACCTGGCGCAGCAGCCAGCCGGTGATATCTGCGGAAAAACCCACCAGGAACATATTGCCAATGGTGCCCAGCCCCAGCTTAGACCGGTCTACAAACACAATGGCCAGCAGCATAACAATGTTTAAAATGGCCTGCCAGGCGCCAAAGCTCAGGCCGATTTTAGAGGAAACCCCCAGGTTTAGGGTAGAAAAAGGGTCGCTGCCCATGGCCGCCAGCATAAAAAAGCCCACGCCCATGCCCATAAAAACCACCGCCAGCAGCATAACAAGGGTGCGCCTTACCAGCCCCTGGCCGGAAAATCGCTGTAAATAGTCTTTCATATATGCCTCCCGGAAGAACGCTTGGTTTCAAAAAGGATGCCCAGGGTGTTGGGCCCGCAGTGGCTGGCAATGGTGCAGCTGGCCCGGGTGGTATGTATCTCCCCAAACTCCATAAGAGACTGGATGGTCTCCCGGACATACTGCTCCAGCTCAGGGGAAATGGTGGAGTAGGTAATAAAAATATGGTCCCTTTTCACATCCTCGTACTGGGCCAGCTTGTCCTTTACATAGGCCCCCAGCACCTTTTGCAGGCTGCCCCGGTACTTTTTGCCCACATGCATGCTGCCGTTGGTGTTGTCCACCTCGATGCAGGGCTTTAGGCTGAGGAGATTGGCGCCGACAGCGGCCACAGTGGAGCAGCGGCCCCCGGCCCGCATAAAATCCAGGGTATCTAAAATAAAGCTGGCATGAATATGGGAGCGGTTGTCCTGGAGCCTTTGGGCAATTTCCCTGGCAGGCAGGCCCTCGGCAATCATATCCCCGGCGTCAATTACCTGCAGGGCAATGCCAGTGGAAAGGCTGAAGCTGTCGATGGGGTACACCCTGCCCGGGGCCCCAGAGCGGGCCAGCTCTTCGGCGGCCAGCAGGCAGTTTTTATGGGCGCTGGAAATGGCCCCGCCCAGGTTTAGGTGGATTACATCCCAGCCCTCGCTGACCCAGCCCTGGAAATAGTCTATATACTCTCCCATATTGATGGCCGCTGTGCGGGGGAGGGCCTTGCGGCGGTGGTAGGCGGCGAAAATCTCGTTTACAGTGATGTCCACATTGTCCTGGTAATCCTTTTCCTCCAGGATGATGTGGAAAGGGTAGTAGTGAACATGATAGCGGGCTTTTAGCTCTTCCCCCAGGTCGCAGGTACTGTCGGCGCTGAGGATGATTTTATGGTCAGGCATGGTTTCAAACTTCCTTTGTGGTTGAAATAGTGGGGCCAAATGGCGGGGGACGCCCTTTGGCGTTTGGGGCGGTGCTTTTCCCCCGCCCTATAGGTTTGCCAGCTGCCGGAAGCTCTCTTTCATCGCTGGATACAGGCTTCTGTACACCTGGTAATATTTCTCGTACTCCCGGGCGTTTTCCGGCGCCGGGTTTTGGGGCTCGTTCACCTTAATCAGCGCCTGGCATGCCTCCTGCACCGAGGGATACAGCCCCGCGCCCACCGCCGCCAGAATGGCGGCGCCCAGGGCTGGGCCCTCCTTGGACTGGACGGTCTGGACCGGGCAGCCGTACACATCCGCCAGCATCTGCCGCCATAGGGGCGAGGCGCCGCCGCCGCAGGCCAGCATTTCCTGGGGGTGAATGCCCATTTCCCTGAGCACCTCCATGCTGTCCCGCTGGGAGTAAACCACCCCTTCCATCACCGCCCGAAGCAGGTCCTGGCGCTGGTGTATGGCAGAGAGGCCAAAAAACACGCCCCGGCAGTCCGGGTCTAGGTGGGGGGTGCGCTCGCCCATTAGGTAGGGCAGGTAAAGCAGCTTTTGGCAGCCAATGGGCGACCGGGCCGCCTGGCGGTCCAGCAGCACATAGGGGTCTATGCCCAGGCCCTGGGCCGCAACCATCTCTGGCGAGCAGAAATTGTCTCGGAACCACTTAAGCGAAAGCCCCGCCCCCTGGGTTACCCCCATTACATGCCAGGCCCCGGGCACCGCGCAGCAAAAGGTATGCACCCGGCCTTTGGGGTCAATAGCGAGCTTATCTGTGTGGGCAAACACCACCCCAGAGGTGCCAAGGGTGGTAAAGGCCTTGCCGTCCGCTACAACCCCTGTGCCCACAGCCGCGGCGGCGTTGTCTCCCGCGCCCCCTACCACCGGGGTGCCTGGGGCCAGCCCTGTCAGCGCCCCGGCGGCCTTTGTCACTGTGCCTGTAATTTCTGGCGATTCGTAAACCTTGGCCAGCAGGGCAGGGTCAATGTCCAGCAGGCCCAGCAGCTCCTGGCTCCAGCACCGGTTGGGCACATCCAGCAGCTGCATGCCAGAGGCGTCGGAGACCTCGGTGGCAAACTGGCCGGTTAGCATATAGCGCACATAGTCCTTGGGCAGCAGAACATGGGCGCACCGGGCATAGAGCTGGGGCTGGTTTTCCCGCACCCACAGCAGCTTGGCAGCGGTAAAGCCGGTAAGGGCCGGGTTGGCGGTAATGTGAATCAGCTTTTCCCTGCCCACCTTTTCTGTAATCTCCTCACACTGCTTTCCGCTGCGCTGGTCGCACCATATAATGGACCGGCGCAGCACATTGCCCTCTTTGTCCAGCATAACCAGGCCATGCATTTGCCCAGAAAGGCCTACGGCCCCAATGTCTTTGGGGTCTACCCGGCTTTTGGCAATCACCTGGGCCAGGGTTTGGGCGGCGGCGTTCCACCAGTCCCTGGGGTCCTGCTCTGCCCAGCCGTTTTCCGGCTGGTAAAGGGGATACTCTTGGGTGGCGCTGGCCACAGGGGTTCCCTGGCGGTCGAAAAGCACGGTTTTGGTGCCGCTGGTACCCAGGTCGATGCCAATGATATATTCCATAATTGCTCACAGCTCCTTTTTTGGGGGATTCATTTGGTTCCGCTCCTATTTTCCACCATTTCGCCGGGCCTGTCAAGCACAGTTTTGGGCTTGCGGAAAAAAAGTGTTTATGCTATATTATAGGAGAAAAAGAGGCAGGGCCAAGAACGCTTCTTCCCCCCAAAACCCAGCCTGATGAAAAAGGGAAGATTTCACTGCTTTTTGAATGAAGAAAGGAATCTATTATGAAACAATATGACGCGGTGGTCATTGGCGCGGGGGTCTCCGGCTGCGCCATTGCCCGCCAGCTCTCCCGGTACCATGGCCGCTTTTTGGTGGCAGAGCGGGCCCTGGATGTGTGCGAAGGCACCAGCAAGGCCAATTCCGCCATTATCCACGCTGGCTTCGACGCGGAGCCCGGCACCTGGAAAGCCAAAATGAACGTTGCCGGCAACGCCATGATGGACCGCCTGGCCCAGGAGCTGGATATCCCCTTTCGCCGGGCAGGGGCTTTGGTGGTGTGCCTAAGCGCCGGGGACCTGCCCAAGCTGGAAGCCCTGTACCGCCGGGGCCTGGAAAACGGCGTGCCCGGCCTCTCTCTGCTTACCGGAGACCAGGCCCGGGCCCTGGAGCCAAACCTTACAGAAACCGTAGCCGGGGCCTTGCTGGCAGAAACCTCCGGCATTGTATGCCCCTTTGAGCTCACCCTGGGCCTGGGCGAAAGCGCCGCCATCAATGGGGTGGAGTTTTCCTTTCACACCCAAGTAGAGGCTTTGGAGCGGGCCCCTGAGGGCTGGCGGCTTGTTACCAGCCAGGGCGAGCTTTTCGCCCGGGCGGTTATTAACGCCGCCGGGGTTTACGCGGGGCTGTTCCACCACATGGCCTGCGGGGACAACATAGAAATTCTGCCCCGAAAAGGGGAATACTGTTTGCTGGATAAAACCGCCGGCAGCCATGTGTCCCGCACCATTTTCCAGCTGCCCGGCCGCCTGGGCAAGGGGGTGCTTGTCAGCCCCACGGTTCATGGCAACCTGCTGGTTGGCCCCACCGCCGCCGATGTGGAGGACCCGGAAACCACCGCCACCACAGCCCAGGGCCTGGCCGAGGTGGGAGAAAAGGGAGGCTGGGGGGTTAAAAATATTCCCATGCGCCAGGTTATCACCTCCTTTGCGGGCCTGCGGGCCCACCCGGCAGGGGATGACTTTATTTTAGGCCAAAGCGCCCCCGGCTTTTTCGAAGCCGCGGGCATTGAGTCTCCTGGCCTAAGCAGCGCCCCGGCCATTGGGGAATATGTGGGAAACCTGGCGGCGGAATACCTGGGCCTGGCAAAAAATCCCGATTTTTCCCCGCTGCGCCAGGCGGTCCCCCATTTGGCCGGCATGGACCGGGAGGCCCGAAGCAGGCTGATTGAGAAAAATCCCCTGTACGGCAACATTGTCTGCCGGTGCGAAGAGGTCTCCCAAGGGGAGATTCTAGACGCCCTGCACAGTGTAATCCCCGCCAAAACCCTGGACGGGGTAAAGCGCCGCACCCGGGCAGGAATGGGCCGGTGCCAAAGCGGCTTTTGCTCCCCCCGGGTAATGGAGATTTTAGCCCAGGAGCTGGGGAAGGATCTCACGGAAATCAGAAAAAGCGGCATTCATTCTCAAATTGTGGTGGAAAAAACCCGGAAGGAGGAAACCTGAATGGAGAAAGGCGTTACCCACGATATTGTGGTAATCGGCGGCGGCCCGGCGGGCCTGGCTGCCGCCATTGCCGCCCGGGAGGCCGGGGTGGAAGACGTGCTGGTTTTGGAGCGGGAAAAGGAGCTGGGGGGCATCCTAAACCAGTGCATCCACAACGGCTTTGGCCTGCACACCTTTCAGGAGGAGCTTACCGGCCCTGAGTACGCCGCCCGGTTTATCCGGCGGGCCCAAGAGCTGGCCATCCCCCACCTGCTCAGCACCACGGTGGTGGACCTGGAGCGCCAGGGGGAGGCCTTGGCGGTAACCTCTGTCAGCCGCCAGGACGGCCTGCTGGTTACCAAGGCCAAAGCGGTGGTGCTGGCCATGGGCTGCCGGGAGCGGCCCCGGGGGGCCCTCAACATCCCCGGCACCCGCCCCGCGGGGATTTTCTCTGCCGGCGCCGCCCAGCGCCTGGTCAACCTGGAGGGCTACCTTCCAGGCAGGCGGGCGGTTATTTTGGGCAGCGGGGACATTGGGCTGATTATGGCCAGGCGCATGACCCTGGAAGGGGCCAAGGTGCTCTGCGTGGCGGAAATCCAGCCCTATTCCGGGGGGCTAAAGCGGAACATTGTTCAGTGCCTGGAGGATTACGCCATCCCCCTGCGGCTCAGCCACACCGTGGTGGATATTCGGGGCAAAGAGCGGCTTACCGGGGTTACCATTGCCCAGGTGGATGAAGCCATGAAGCCCATTCCAGGCACAGAGGAGGATTTTGACTGCGATACCCTCCTTCTCTCGGTGGGCCTGCTGCCGGAAAACGAGCTCTCCAAGGCCGTGGGGGTGGAGCTGGCCCCGGCAACCGGGGGCCCTGTGGTAAACGAGAGCCTGGAAACCAGCATTCCCGGGGTATTTGCCTGCGGCAATGTGCTCCATGTCCACGATTTGGTGGATTATGTCTCTGAAGAGGCGGCCCAGGCCGGAAAAAACGCGGCCCGGTTTGTAAGAGAGGGCCATCCCCCTGCCCAGGGCGGCCTGGCGCTGGTCCCTAAGGGGGCGGTACGGTACACAGTGCCCAGCAAGGCGGACCCAGCCCGAATGGGCGAAACCCTCACTGTCCGGTTTCGGGTAGGCAGAAATATCCGCAAGGGGCTGGTAACCGTGGCTGTGGCAGGCCAGGAAGTGCTGCGGAAAAAGCGGCCTGTAATGGCCCCTGGAGAGATGGAACAGCTGGTGCTGAAAAAGGACTGGCTAAAGGGAAAGGCCGGGCCAATCACGATTTTTGCCGGAGAAGAGGAGGGCTTGGAATGGCAGAAAACACAGTAAGGGAGCTCACCTGCATCAGCTGCCCCTTAGGCTGCCCTTTGCGGGTAGAGCTGAACAGCGCCGGCCAGGTGCTGGGCATTACCGGGAACACCTGCCGCCGGGGAGAGGAATACGGCCGAAAAGAGGTAACCGCCCCCACCCGGACTGTCACCTCTACCCTGCGGCTGATTGGGGGAAAAGCGCCGGTGGTTTCTGTGCGCACCCGGGAGGACATTCCCAAGGATAAAATTTTCCCCTGCATGGAGGAGATCCGGAAAGCGGCGGCAAAGGCCCCGGTTAAAATGGGAGATGTGCTGATTGCCAACGTGGCGGGCACAGGGGTGGATGTAATCGCCACAAAGGACGGAGAGTAAATACTGAGACCCAGGAGGAAACCGCTTGATCCATACAAACATTACCACCATACTGTTCGACCTGGACGGCACCCTGCTGCCCATGGACCTGGAACGCTTTACCAACACCTACTTTGCCCTGCTGGCCCAAAAGGCCGCCCCCTATGGCTACAACCCCAAAGCCCTGGCCGCCGCTGTGTGGCAGGGCACCAAGGCCATGGTGGCCAACAATGGCTCCGCGCCTAACGAAGCCCGGTTTTGGCCGGTTTTTGCCAGAGAGCTGGGAGAGCGGGTGCTGGAAATGCGCCCGGTGTTCCAAAGCTTTTACGCCAACGAGTTTCACGGGGCCCGCTCCGCCACCTGGGAGAACCCCCAGGCCAAGCAGGCGGTAGAGGGCCTAAAGGCCCAGGGGCGGCAGGTGGTTTTGGCCACCAATCCCCTGTTCCCCGCTGTGGGGGTAGCCACCCGCCTAAGCTGGCTGGGGCTGGCCCCAGAGGATTTTGCCCTGGTAAGCACCTACGAAAATTCCTCGTACTCCAAGCCAAACCCCGCCTACTACACCCAAATCTTGAAAAAGCTGGGAAAACAGCCAGGAGAATGCCTCATGGTGGGCAACGATACCCAAGAGGACGTGCTGCCAGCCCAAAAGGCAGGGATACAGGCCTATTTGGTCACAGACTGCCTGAACGGGAACGCAGAAGAGGTACAGCCGGCAGGCAAGGGCAGTTTTGCCGACTTTATGGAATTCGCGGGCCTGGCATAATCCCTGTGCCCAGGCCGATACTATACAAAGAGGGAAAAGCCCAGGCCCTTTCCGCCAGTGGCGGGAAACAGGGAAGTTGTTTCCCCCTGTGCTCCCAATACATGACGGCTTATATAAAACCAAGGAGGAACAAAACCATGTCTGTACTAACTTTAACCAAAGACAATTTCGACCAGGAGGCCCTGTCCTCCTCCACCCCTGTGCTGGTAGATTTTTGGGCGCCCTGGTGCGGCCCCTGCCGGATGTTCTCCCCCATTGTGGATGAATTCGCGGAGGAAAACGCCGGCGCCATAAAGGTTGGCAAGGTAAACGTGGACGAGCAGCCCGAGCTGGCCAGCCGCTACGGGGTTATGAGCATTCCCACCGCCATTCTGTTTAAAAACGGCCAGGTGGCAGAAACCCTGGTGGGCCTGCAGAACAAAGAGGCCCTGGAGGAGCTGGTTTAATCGTGGAAAACCAGATGTATGATATGCTCATTGTGGGCGGGGGCCCGGCGGGCTACACTGCCGCCCTGTACGCTGCCCGGGCGGGCTTTTCCGCCCTGGTGCTGGAAAAGCTTGCCCCTGGGGGGCAGATGGGCACCACCGACCTGGTAGAGAATTACCCTGGGTTCCCAGAGGGAATTCAGGGCTTTGACCTGGCCATGAAGATGAAAGAAGGGGCAGAGCATTTTGGCGCCGCCACCAAGCTGGCAGAGGTAACAGGGCTGGAGCTGGCTGGCGAAACGAAAATTGCCCGCACAAAAAAGGCGGTTTTTCAGGGAAAAACCCTGGTGCTCGCCACCGGCGCGGCTCCCCGAGAGCTGGGCCTGCCAAGGGAAACCGCCCTGCGGGGCAGGGGCGTCTCTTACTGCGCCACCTGCGACGGCATGTTCTACCGGGGCAAAACCGTAGCGGTGGTGGGCGGGGGCAACACCGCTGCCGCCGACGCGCTCTACCTTGCCCGAATCTGCCAAAAGGTCTACCTTATCCACCGCCGGGACCAGCTGCGGGCCCCTAAAACCCAGCTGGCAAAAATGGAGCAGGCGGGAAACGTGGAGTTCCTCTGGAACAGCCAGGTTACCGGGCTGCTGGGGGACACTGCCCTAACCGGGCTTACCGTAACAAACAAAATAACCGGCCAGGCCCAAGAGCTGGAGTGCGCCGGGGTGTTTATCGCGGTGGGCCAAGTGCCAGAAACCGGGCTGTTCCGCGGCCAGGTGGATCTGGACGAAGCCGGCTATGTGCTGGCGGGGGAAGACACCAAGACCAACGTGCCTGGGGTGTTCGCCGCGGGGGACCTGCGGAAAAAGAGCTTGCGGCAGATTATTACCGCCGCCGCGGACGGGGCCTCTGCAGCCCAGGCCGCAGAGGAATATTTGAACCAATAAAAACAGGCCGAGACGGGAAACCCGTTTCGGCCTGTCTTCTTTTTTTCGGGGCGCCTAGGGCTGGGCCCTGGTATAGCCTTGTTTCGCCTTACGCCTTAAAATCCACATGCTGTATGGTGCCAGCCTGGCCGTTCTCCTTTAGGTATACCCCTGTGCTGCGCACAACCCCCTGTTCGCTACCGGCAGAATCCGCCAGCCCAAACTGGGTGCCCTGGTTTCCCAAAAAGATTGCCCCTACGCCGGCCTCGGCCAAAGAGAGAAGCTTTCCCTCTCCATCGCCGCACTTGGTCCACACCGAAAGCTTGGAAAATATCTCGTCGTTTTCGTCTATCCAGCCGTTTCCATCTGTGTCGTGCTGGGCCAGCTCGCCAAAGCCGTCTCCGGTTTTCGCGCCGAAAAGCTCAGAGCCGTCGTTAATTTTCCCGTCTCCGTTTCGGTCTAGGGCCAAAAACCCGCTGCCCCAGTCCAGGGTAGAAATCTCCTCCTCGGCGCCGTCGCAGTCCAGGTCAAAGTAAAAGCTTACATCAGAGAGGGCCGCGGCGTCGGTGTCCAGGTTAATTACCAGAGGATCGGTAAAGACCTCCTCCTTGGTGGCCACGGCAAAGGCAGCCTCAAACTCCCGGGACATCTCCAGGTTTAGGCCAAAATTAATGGTCCGGCCGTCGGCGGTAACCACTGTGCCCACAGAGGAAAAGGCGGTATGCTCTTCTCCCCGCACAAAGCCAGACTGCACCGTCTGCCGGGTCCAGTAGCCGTTTACCCCCTGAGAGCCGCCGCTTTCCAGGCCAAAGCTCTCCCCGGCAAAAAGGGCAGCGGTTTGCTGATAGCTTGCCATGCCGGCCTGATAGGAAAAGCCGGCCTTTGCCCCAAAGCCCTTAGAGCCGCTCTCAAAGCCGCTGCGGAACCGGCGGCCTGTAACGCGCTCCAGCAGCTCCATCATCTTTCGCAGCATTTGAACCTTGGGGTCTCGGTCTATGCTGTCCTGCACCTGGCTGAGCCAGTCCTGGGCAGGGGCGGCCGCAGGCCGGCGCTCCGGGTCCCGGTTGGCCAAAGAAAGGGTCTTTTTGGGCTTTCCCTCTTCCACCTGCTCTAAATTGCCGGCCTGAGAAAATACAGAGGCCTGGCCAGAAGCCTCTATATGGGTGGCGCGGGAGTGGGCGGCGGTGACATAGGTATCGGTTCCGCCCTCGTGATGAAAGCGGTCTACCGTAGCGGTGGTGAGCTCTGTTACCGATTTATAGTACCGGGTGGAGGCCATAGACACGGTGCTGTCGGCGATTTTCATTTCGATTCCTCCTCTTTCAGCGCTGCAAACAGCCCATACAAGGCAACACCGCGCAATTTTAAGTACCGTATTGCCTATACTATATTAGTCGGCAGATTGTGGAAAAAATAAAGGCTTTCCCCAAAGAAATCCGGGACTTCGCCAGAAGCCCCCTTGCCAGCCGGGGTTCAACGCGGCAGCGGTCTTTTTGTAAAATTTAAGATAATATTTTATATTATTACACCTCTAGATCAACACGCGCACCTCTGCCGCTTTACAAAACTGGAAATGACCTCTAAAATATTTCCCAAAAATTTGGACAATACGCAAATTGACTTCCGAGACTTTCCAGAGTATACTGAAATCAGCCTAAATTCATCTAAAAATCCGATGTAAAAATTTAAGCTGCCCCCCTTCCCTAAACCCGTCAAGAAAAAGGAGGCTTTGCCCCCATGAAAGTGAACATTAAAAAAATCAGCGAGATCACCGGGTTCTCCATTGCCACGGTGTCCAATGCCCTGAACAACAAGCGGGGCGTCAGCAAGGAGACCGCCCAGCGGATTTTTCAGGTTGCCATGGAAACCGGCTATCTCCTCCCCCATGGAATTCAGCATATTAAGCTGGTCATCTACAAAAATTCCGGCATGGTGGTGGCAGACACCCCCTTTTTCACTGCCCTGATCAACGGCGTAGAGCAAGAGAGCCGGGCCGCCGGCCTGGAAACCCTGGTGTGCAGCCTGGACCGCCAGGCCCCTGACTTTCAAGCACAGCTGGACCAGCTGCTTACCGCCCCCAACTGCGGGCTCTTGCTGCTGGCCACCGAAATGGAGCCAGAGGATATTCGCCCTTTTGAAAGCGCCCTTTCTCCCCTTGTGGTGCTGGATAACTGGTTTGAGGAGGCGGACCTGGACGCCGTGCTGATTGGCAACACCCACGCCGCCTGCCAGGCAGGCAAATATTTGGCGCGCATGGGGCACAGGGAAATCGGCTACCTAAAGGGAAGCCTGCGCATTCAAAACTTTTTACGCCGGGAGGCCGGCCTGGTCCAGGCCCTGGAGGCCGCGGGCCTGGTTCTATCCCCCGACTTCTGCTTTTCTCTAACCCCCACCATACCCGGGGCCTGCCAGGATATGGCCGCCGTCCTGGAAACCGCCCCCGCCCTGCCTACAGCCTTTTTTGCGGATAACGATATGATCGCCCTGGGAGCCATGCGGGCCCTTCAGGAAAAGGGGTACCGGGTGCCAGAGGATATCTCTGTAATCGGCTTTGACGATTTGCCCTACGGGGCCATTTCCTACCCAGCCCTAACCACGGTTCAGGTGCCTAAAGAGGAGATGGGCCGCCAGGGGGTGCGGCGGCTGCTGGAGGCCGCAAAGGGAGAGGGGGCCTGCAGAACAAAGCTGCAGGTGCTGGGAAAATTTGTGGAACGGGAGAGCGTAAAAGACCGGAACAAGGGGTAGGATGACCCTAGGGCTTGTTTGAAAAATCGAAAACGCCGTCTTTTTACCCAGAAGCAACCATCTTCTGCGTCGAAAATCCTCGTAATACGCAAGTATTACTTGCGGTTTTCTCCTTGAAGCTGACCGCTTCTGGTCAAAATTCCGTCATTTCCTCTATTTTCAAACAAGCCCTAACCAAAATGACACGCAATGAAACGAGGAGAAGAAGCTTGAAAACCATAAAACTGGGCTTTGCGCCCACCAGAAGAAGCATTTTTAGCGCCCCGGACGCGGTAAAATACCGGAACCTTACAGCAGACCGGCTCCGGGAGCTGGGCGTAGACTTTGTGGACATTGATGACATCAACCAGGAAGGGCTGCTGTACTGCGAGGAGGACCGGCTGAAAATTTTGGAAAAGTTCCAGGCAGCCGGGGTGGACGGCCTGTTTTTGCCCCACTGCAATTTTGGCACCGAGTATCTGTGCGCAAGACTTGCAAAGGATTTGGGCGTGCCGGTTCTCCTTTGGGGCCCCTTAGACCAGCGCCCGGAGCCAGACGGCCGCCGCCTGCGGGACACCCAATGCGGCCTTTTCGCCACCGGAAAGGTGCTCCGCCGGTTCCATACCCCCTTTACATACCTTACCAACTGCAACCTAAGCGACCCTGTGTTCCAGCGGGGAATCAACGACTTTTTGGCAGTGTGCAATGTGGTAAAAACCTTCCGGAACATCAAAATCCTCCAAATTGGCCCTCGGCCCTTTGACTTTTGGTCCACCATGTGCAACGAAGGGGAGCTGCTGGAAAGGTTCCACATCCAGCTGGCCCCCATCCCCCTGCCAGAGCTCACCAGCCAGGTAAAAGCCGCCATTGCCCAGGGAGACCAGGTGAACCAGACCATTGCCTACTGCCGGGAACACATGGATATTCAGATAACGGAGGAGCAGCTTGCCAATGTGGCCGGCCTGGCGGTGGCCATGGAACAGCTGGTAAAAAAGTACCACTGCAACGCGGCGGCTATCCAGTGCTGGAACGCCCTTCAGGGAGAGCTGGGGGTTATGCCCTGCGCGGCCAATGCCCTGCTCAACGACAAGGGCATTCCGGTGGTGTGCGAAACAGACATTCACGGGGCCATAACCGCCCTGCTGGCCGAGGCCGCCGCCAACGACGGCACCAGGGGCTTTTTTGCCGACTGGACCATTCGCCACCCAGATGTGGAAAACGGCGAGCTTTTGCAGCACTGCGGGCCCTGGCCCCTGAGCGTGGCCGGGTGCAGGCCCTGCATTACCTACCCCCTTGCCTTCGATTTTCCCGGCGCCATTACCGCCCAGGCCAAGCACGGGGACCTCACCCTTTGCCGGTTTGACGGGGACAACGGCGAATACAGCCTGCTGCTGGGCCACGCCAAAGGGATAGAGGGCCCCAAGGGAATGGGCACCTATCTTTGGGTAGAGGTGGAAAACATAAAGCGCCTAGAGGCAAAAATTGTGGAAGGGCCCTATATCCACCACTGTGTGGGCATTCACAAAGACGTGGTGCCTGTGCTCTACGAGGCCTGCAAATATATGGGCATCGCCCCAGATTTGTACGACCCCATAGAGGAACAGGTAAAAGCGTACCTAAGGGGGGAGTAACATGAACCTGCGAGATTTGGAAGTTCTCAGCTGGGACCTGCGCCAGCAAACCCTAGATATTATCATGGCCGGGGGCGGGGGCCACATTGGCGGGGACATGAGCCTGATGAACGCCCTTTTGGTGCTCTACGAAAATCATTTAAACATAACGCCCCAAGACCCGGAAAACCCGGACCGGGACCGGTTTGTGCTTTCTAAGGGCCACTCTATGGAGGCCTACTACGCGGTGCTCTGCCACAAGGGCTTTTTGGATTTGGCCGATGTAACCGCACGATTTTCCAAGCCCGGCTCTCCATACATTGGCCATCCCAACAACAAGCTTCCTGGCATAGAGATGAACTCCGGCTCCCTGGGCCACGGCCTGCCGGTGTGCGTGGGCATGGCCCTGGCCGGCAAAAGAACCGGAAAAAGCTGGCGGGTGTACACCATTATGGGAGACGGCGAGCTGGCAGAGGGCTCTGTGTGGGAGGGGGCCATGGCCGCCGGCCACTATGGCCTGGATAATCTTTGCGCTGTGGTAGACCGCAACCATTTGCAAATTTCCGGCCCCACGGAAAAGGTAATGGGCCACGAGCCCCTGGACCAACGCTTTGCCGCCTTTGGCTGGCATGTGCTCAGCGTAAACGGCAACAGCATGCAGCAGCTGGACAGAGCCTATACCCAGGCCAAAGAGAAAAAGGGAAAGCCCACGGTAATCCTCTCTCACACCACCAAGGGCTATGGCTCCCCCCTTATGGAAAACCGGCCAGAGTGGCACCACCACTTGCCCAACGCCCAGGAGTACCAGCAGATTCAGGCGGATTTTGCTAAACGGAAGGAGGCGGCCTGTTATGGCAAATAAAATCCCCAACCGGCAGGCCATTTGCGAAACCCTTATGGCCTACGCGCAGACCGACCAGGATATTTTTGTGCTGTGCAGCGACAGCCGGGGCAGCGCCAGCCTTGCCCCCTTTGGGGAGAAATTTCCAGAGCAGTTTATTGAGGTAGGCATTGCCGAGCAAAACCTGGTAAGCATTGCCGCGGGGCTTGGGGCCTGTGGAAAAAAGGCCTTTGCCGCCTCCCCTGCCTGCTTTCTCTCCACCCGGTCTTATGAGCAGGCAAAAATAGACTGCGCTTACTCCAACACCAATGTAAAGCTCATTGGCATTTCCGGCGGGGTAAGCTATGGGGCCCTGGGCATGAGCCACCATTCCGCCCAGGATATTGCCGCCATGAGCGCCCTGCCCAATATGCGGGTTTACCTGCCCAGCGACCGGCACCAAACCAAATGCCTGATAGAGGCCCTGCTGCAGGACGAAAAGCCCGCCTACATCCGGGTGGGCCGGAACCCGGTGGAGGATATTTACCCCGAGGGAAACTGCCCCTTTGCCCTAAACCAGGCCACCTGGCTTCAGGGCCGGGGCAAAAAGGTGGCGGCCGCCCTCATTGCCTGCGGAGAAATGGTGCGCCCGGCCCTTCAGGCCGCTGAAATTTTGGAAAAGGCCGGCATACCCGCCAGCGTTTTGGATATGTACTGCGTAAAGCCCCTGGACCAAAAGGCCGTAACAGAGGCCGCCCAAAACGCCAGCCTGGTGGTAACTGTAGAAGAACACTCCCCCTTTGGGGGCTTGGGCAGCATGGTGGCCCAGGTGGTGGGCGAGCACTGCCCCAGGCGGGTAAAATGCCTAGCCTTGCCAGACGCCCCTGTCATTACCGGCACATCCCCCCAGGTATTCGCCCACTACGGGCTTACCGGCCAGGGCATTGCCTCTGTGGTGGAGGAACTGTTAAAGTGAAATATATTCTCGTTATCGACCAGAGCACCTCTGGCACCAAGGCCCTGCTTTTAGACGAACAGGGAGACCTGGCCGGCCGGGCAGACCTGCCCCATAAGCAAAAGCGGAACAGCCAAGGATGGGTAAGCCATGACCCCATGGAAATTTACCAAAACACCCTGGCCGTGGCAGCGCGGCTGATCCAAGAGACAAATCTTCAGCCCAAGGACATTCAGGCCATTGCCATTAGCAACCAGCGGGAGACCGCCCTGGTTTGGGACCGGGCCACGGGAAAGCCTGTGGCAGACGCGGTGGTGTGGCAGTGCGGCCGGGCCCAGCCAATCTGCCAGCGGCTGGAAAACCACGCCCAGGCTGTCCGGCAGAAAACAGGGCTGGGGCTCTCCCCCTATTTCCCGGCAGCCAAATGGGCCTGGCTTTTGGAGAACACCCCCGGGCTGGAGGGCCTTTCCCTGTGCTGCGGCACCATAGACAGCTGGCTGGTATACAAGCTTACCGGCCAATTTAAAACCGACTATTCCAATGCCAGCCGCACCCAGCTCTTTCATATCCACAGCCTTGCCTGGGACCAGGACCTGTGCCGCCTGTTCGGCATCCGCCCCGATATGCTGCCAGAGGTGTGCATGAGCGACAGCCGCTTCGGAGAGACAGATATGGAGGGCCTGCTCCCTGGGCCTGTGCCCGTCCACGGCGTGCTGGGGGATTCTCACGGCGCTCTGTTCGGCCAGGGCTGCCTGGCCCCCGGCATGGGCAAGGCAACCTATGGCACTGGCTCCTCTGTTATGGTAAACCTGGGCAGCCGCCCGGTATCTCCCGGCCAGGGCATTGTCACCTCTCTGGCCTGGGGCATGGGCGGCCAGGTAAACTATGTGCTGGAGGGGAACATCAATTACACTGGCTCCGTGATCCAGTGGCTGGTAGAGGATGTAAAGCTCCTGGGCTCCTCCAAAGAGGCCGGGGCACTGGCCGCCATGGCCAACCAGGCAGACAGCACCTACCTGGTTCCCGCCTTTACCGGGCTGGGGGCGCCTTATTGGAACCCCCAGGCCAAGGCCCTGCTTTGGGGCATGGGCCGGGGCACTGGTCGGGCAGAGATTGTAAAGGCCGGGGAAGAGAGCATTGGCTTTCAAATTGCCGATGTGGTCCGCGCCATGAGCCAAGAGGGCCTGGCCCTCTCTCAGCTTCGGGCAGATGGCGGGCCTACCCGCGACCCATACCTTATGCAGTTTCAGGCAGATATTTTGGGCCTGCCTGTGGCTGTGCCCCACCAAGAGGAACTCTCTGGCATAGGGGCCGGGTACTGCGCGGGCATTGCCCTGGGCCTGTACCCAAAAGACATTTCGGCCCGTATGCGGCGCCGGGAATACCTGCCCCAAAAAGACCAGGCCTGGCGGGAACAGCGGCTGGCAGGCTGGCGCCAGGCTGTGGAAATGCTGCTGAAATAAAGGAGGATTCATCATGGAAACCGTAGAAAAATGGGGAATGTTCCAGATTGCGGCCCCGGGAAAAACAGAGGGGAACCCCTTTACCGATTACACCTGTACCGCCCTGTTCCAGGGCGCCCAGGAAACCGTAACCGTAGATGGCTTTTACGACGGGGACGGCCAATACAAGGCTAAGTTTATGCCCAGCTTTGAAGGGGAATATACCTACCGGATGACCGGCACCTTTGGCGAGGAGATTGCCGGCAGCTTTACCGTTACCGCCCCTAAGGCAGGCAACCATGGCCCTATGCGGGTGGTAAACCAGTTTCACTTTGCCTACGAGGACAGCACCCCCTATTACTCTGTGGGCACCACCTGCTATGCCTGGGCCCACCAGCCAGAGGAAATCCACCGGCAAACCCTGGCAGAGCTGGATAAGGGGTATTTTAACAAAATGCGGTTCTGCGTGTTCCCCAAGCACTATATCCACAATTTTCGGGATCCGGAAACCTTTCCCTATGAGGGCACGCCCATGGACAATTCCGGCCTGTGCGAGGAAAATTTCACCTACCATATGGATACCTCTGGCAACCACTGGGATTTTACCCGGTTTAACCCCGAGCATTTCCGGCGGATAGAGCGGTGTATTCTGGAGCTGATGGAGCGGGGCATTGAGGCGGATATTATTGTTATGCACCCCTACGACCGGTGGGGGTTCCAGTCTATGACCCCAGAGCAGGATGATCTTTACTGGAACTATGTGATTGCCCGCTTTGCCGCCTACCGCAATGTGTGGTGGAGCCTGGCCAATGAGTACGACCTGCTCTTCGCCAAAAAGCTGGAGGACTGGGAGCGCTATGCCCAAATTATCTGTAAAAAGGACCCCTACCGCCACCTAAGGGGCATTCACAACTGTATGGCCTTTTACGACCACAGCAGGCCTTGGATTACCCACTGCAGCCTGCAGCGCCAAGACCTGTACCGCCATGTGGAGTACACAGACGAGTACCGCGCCCGCTGGGGCAAGCCCATTGTTTGGGACGAAATCAGCTACGAGGGCAATATTGACATGGGCTGGGGGAATATCTCTGGCCAGGAGCTAACCCGCCGGTTTTGGGAGGCCGCCCTTCGGGGAGGCTACGCGGGCCATGGGGAGACCTTTGTAGACCTGGAAAACGACATTTTGTGGTGGAGCCACGGCGGCCCTCTCCACGGGGAGAGCCCAGAGCGCATCCGGTTTTTGCACAAGATACTGTGCCAAACCCCTGGCTATGGCCTAAAGCGGGGGCAGGGCAGCTTTGACGAAACCGTTGGCGTGCCAGACGGCGTGGACTTTTTAAGCTTTGGGGGCGGGGCAGGCTATGAAATCCACTATTACGGCTTTGGCCGGCCCAGTTTCCGAGATTTTGTAAAGCCCGAGGGCAGCTGGAAGGCAGAGGTCATTGACACTTGGGAGATGACCATTGCCGACGCCGGGATACACAGCGGAAAATTCCGCGTGCAGCTGCCAGGAAAGGAATATATGGCTGTGCGGCTGACCAGGGTGGAATAAAACCCAAAGCGGCCCCAGGGAAAAAATCCGCATTTTCGATAAAGCCAAAAAGCACAGCAGGAGCGTTCCCCATCAGCGCCCCTGCTGTTTCTTTTTGGCCAAAGAAAGCCTTGGCCGCTTTCTATAATTAGTTGGCCCGCCTAGCAGGCCTGCTTACTCTTTGCCGGCAATCTCAAACCGCCTGCCGTCTTCGGTTTGGCCTGTTACGGTTCCCTTTTCCGCCAGCAGCGCCCCTATGCTCTCAAAGCCCTTGCAGTCCTGGGGCAGAACCAGCACCGCGGAGGCCTCCTTGCCCTGGGCGTCCTTGTATTGGAGCGTTACGGCTTCGTGGGCCTCATCCAGCTGCATACCGGTCATCTCCACCTCTTTCAGGCCGCCGTTGCTGTCTTCCAGGCGGAAAACAGGAACCTGGGCGCCAGGCGCGCTGGTAAGGTCAATAGACTGGGTGGTGCGGTTGCCGTTCTCATCAATATGCACGAAAAGGGCCTTGCCGTCTTCCCCTTCCTGCACAATTTCATAGCTGCCGGTATTGGCTCCGCCAACCCCATTGTCGTCGTTCACCTCCACAGTGATCTCTCCCACATGCTGGCCGTCCCGCATGTAAGAGGCGTAGTAGATCACCCTGCCCAGCAGGGCTCCACCAGTGGCGGCGTTGGCCGCGGCGGCCAGGGCAAAGGTTAGGGCCAGCACAGCGGCAGTAACCACCACGCGGCGAAAAATAAATCGTTTGGGCCTTTTTTTCTCTGTCATCAGAATGACCTCCTTCATCTGATCGGGGGAGGCGGTGAGCTTGGAAAAGGCGCGCTTATACAGGTCGGCATGAAATTCCATTTCTAATCCTCCTCCAAATTTGTAAGCATGGTTTTCAGCTTTTGCCGGGCTCTTTGCAGCCTGGTCTGTACTGTAGATTCCTTTAGCCCGCACAGGGCGGCCACCTCTTTTACCGGGTAATCCTCGTAATAATACAAATACAGGGGCACCCGGTACTTTTTGGGCAGGGCCATTACAGCCAAAAACAGGCCGCTCTCTTCCGGCTGCTGAAACTCCAGGGTAGCGGCGTAGTCCTCTAGAGCCACGCTTTTGCGGAACCAGGCGGAGCACAGCAGCTTTTTCGATTCATTTACAGCCACCCGAATCACCCAGCGGCGCGCGTGCTCCTGGCTTTCAAAGTCGGTTTGGCAGCGGTAGAGCTTAAGGAGCACGTTTTGCACAATATCCTGGGCATCGGCGGCATTTTTGCAGGAATTAAACGCCACCCGGTAGATGGTATCGGCATAGCGCCCGGCATAGCAAGCAAAGGTTTCATCGTCCATGCAGCGTCACCTCCCTGGGGTTGTTCTGAAAAGCTTTTCACCTATAGTACCATTTTGGGGGTTGGAATATCTCATATTTCTCAAAATAATTTCAGATTCTTGACATAAAGCAAGGTTTATATGGTATGATGAAGGGGAAAAGCCTTGTAGCAGGGTACCGGAACCCTTTGTGGCCCCAAAAGCCCCTGTGCCCCCCTGGCTTTCGCCCCTTCAGACAGGAGGCTTTGGCAGGTTGGCTGCCTGCGTCTTTTGGCTGTGCTTTCTTTTGTTCGCCTTGTTTTTATCATACACTTTGCTTTAGGAGGAATCATTATGACAACTGTTCGCCTGGGCCGCACAGGAATTGTGGCCAACAAAAACGGGTTCGGCGCTTTGCCCATTCAGCGGGTATCCACAGAGCACGCGGGTATGCTCTTGAACAAGGCCTACCAGGCCGGGGTCAATTTTTTCGATACCGCCCGCTCTTACAGCGACAGCGAGGAAAAAATGGGCCTGGCCCTGGCCTCGGTACGGGAAAAAATTGTAATCGCCACCAAAACCCCCTCTACCACCGCGGAGGGCTTTTGGAAGGATTTGGAGCGGAGCCTCGCCCTGCTGAAAACCGATTATATCGATATCTACCAGTTCCATAACCCAGCCTTTTGCCCCAAGCCCGGGGACGGCACCGGCCTGTACGAAGCCATGCAGGAGGCCAAGGCTCAGGGAAAAATCCGCTTTATCGGCCTAACCAACCACCGGCTTTCTGTGGCGGAAGAGGCGGTGCGCTCTGGCCTGTATGACACCCTACAGTTCCCCTTTTGCTACCTGGCCTCGAAAAAGGACCTAGCTTTGGTTCAGCTCTGCCAGGAAAAGGATGTGGGCTTTATCTGTATGAAAGGCCTTTCCGGCGGGCTAATTACCAACTCTGCCGCAGCCTATGCCTGGCAGCTGCAGTTTGAAAACACCCTTCCCATTTGGGGCGTGCAGCGGGAGGAAGAGCTGGATGAGTTTTTAAGCTATATGGACAATCCCCCCACCCTGGAAGACCCGGCCATACAGGCGGCCATTGAAAAGGACCAAAAGGAACTTACCGGCAATTTCTGCCGGTCCTGCGGGTACTGCCTGCCCTGCCCCGCTGGAATTAATATTCCCCAGTGCGCCAGAATGAGCCAGCTTATCCGCCGGAGCCCCTCTGCCAACTGGCTTACTCCCCAGGCCCAGGAGATGATGCTGAATATTGAAAACTGCAAGAACTGTGGCCACTGCAAAAGCAAATGCCCCTACGAGCTGGACACCCCCACCCTGCTTAAGCAGAACCTGGCCGACTACCAGAACATTTTGGCCGGCAGGGCTCAGGTATGAGCGAGCTCTGCGGATTTGTGCAATATGCCCATTGACAACCGGCATATTGTGGAGTATAATAAGTACATACAGACAAACACCTTCACTCACTGAAAAAGGAGGCATCCTTATGAGTGGTATTTTATCCATGGTTTTCGGGCTGGCAATTCTGGTTGCCGGGTTGATTGCAGGCTTTGTTCTTCTCTGGCTGGCGTTTGGCCGGGGTGGAAAGAACGGAGATAAGGCTGTGGGCGTTCTGGAGGCCATGTCCTTTTTCAAAGGCGCCACCAGCTCCACCAACAATCGTATGCGCTAACCCTGCACCCAACAAGGAGAGCCCTACATTATACGGAGCATAGGAGCATTGGTGTTCGGCATACTCTAGCTTTCCTGATCAAAAGCGGAAAGACAAGGGCACAGCGGGCATTTTAGAGGCCATGTTTCCAGGCCTTCCCATTGGGTCCTATGCAGCGCAGGATTCGTTAAATACAGCGTAACACCCTACCGACCGAAAATGAAAGATAAAACCGCCTGCCAGGTTTTTCTGGCGGGCGGTTTTGCCGCCATTTTATCACGCAAAAAAGGCCTTCCCCTTAAGGGAAAGGCCTTTTCTCTTATTCTACAGCTCAAATACCCAGCAGCCCAGGCACCGCGTCCTTCATCTTCTGGATAATCTCCTCGGCGCCGGCCTTGGTCTCCCCTTTGCCAGAAAGGTAGATCTTGATCTTCGGCTCTGTACCAGAGGGGCGCACAATCAGCTTGCAGCCGTTCTCCATGCGGTACTCCAGCACATTGGACTTAGGCAGGTCAATTGTGCCCTCCTTGTCGCCGTAAGACAGGGATTCCTTGTAATCGCTGCGGCCTACAACCTTAGCCCCGGCAATTTCCTCAGGAGGAGCCTGGCGCAGCTTCTCCATAATGCCGTTCATGGTTTTCATGCCGTCCTCGCCCTCAAAGCCAAAATTGCACAGGTCGTTTTTGTAGAACCCATACTTTTCGTACAGGGCGTTCATGGCGTCCGCCAGGGTCATGCCCTTTTGCTTATAGTAAGCGGCCATCTGGCAAATCAGCATACTGCCGTCCACCGCGTCCTTATCCCGAACATAGCCGCCGGAAAGGTAGCCGTAGCTCTCCTCAAAGCCCAGCAGATAGCTGTCGGCGTTGCCCTCCTTTTCTTCCAGCTCGGCAATAATATCGCCAATATACTTAAAGCCGGTTAGGCAGCGGCGAAGCTCAATGCCATATTCTTTGGCAATGGGGTCTACCATATCGGTGCTTACAATGGTGGTAACCGCCACAGGGTGGGCGGGCATACGGCCCTGCTCCTTTTTCACCCGCGCGATAAAGTCCAGCAGCATAATGCCCACCTCATTGCCGGTCATAAGCACATATTCGCCGTTCTGGTTTACCGCAATGCCCACCCGGTCGCAGTCCGGGTCTGTGGCCAGCAGCAGGTCGGGCTGTACCTTTTCGCACAGCTCCAGGCCCTTTTGCAGGGCCTCCCGAATCTCTGGGTTGGGATACGGGCAGGTGGGGAAGTTCCCGTCTGGCTCGCTTTGCTCGGGAACAATGGTGACATCCTTTACCCCAATTTTATCCAAAATGCGGGTTACGCACATTTTGCCGCTGCCGTTTAGGGGGGTATATACAATTTTCAGCCCGCCGGCGTCCACGTTTAAGGACTCGCTGTACACGCTGTCGATAAAGGCGTTTACGGTTTCCTCGCCAATATATTCAATCATTCCCTGGTCAATGCCGGCCTGGAAATCCATCTTTTTTACCCCGGTAAAAATGTCCAGAGACTTAATCTCATTCATAATGCCGTCTGCCATATCCGCGGTTACCTGGCAGCCGTCGCTGCCGTAGGCCTTGTAGCCGTTGTACTTGGCAGGGTTATGGCTGGCGGTAACGCAGATGCCCGCGTTGCAGTGCAGGTGGCGCACAGCAAAGCTAAGGGCAGGGGTAGGCATAAGCTGGGGGTAGAGATAGGCCTTAATGCCGTTGGCAGCCAGCACAGCCGCAGACTGCTGGGCAAAGGCAACGCCCTTGTTCCGGCTGTCGTGGGCAATGGCCACAGACTGGGGCTGGCCATTGCTGTGCCGCAAAAGGTAATTGGCCATACCTTGGGTGGCCTTGCGCACGGTATACACGTTCATCCGGTTGGTGCCGGCGCCAATTACCCCTCGCAGGCCGCCGGTGCCAAACTCCAAATCCTGGTAAAAGCGGTCGTTAATTTCATCCGGCTGGTCTTTTACAGACTCCAGCTCTTGGGTCAGGTCCTGGTCGTCCAGGTCCTGCTGGAGCCATCTTTCAAATTCTGTCATGCTGCATCGTCCCTTTCTCTCCGGCCTTGGCCAGGGAAACTAGGTGATGGCGGCACCACCTAACCGGCATTTGGCTGGATTCATTACCATAAGATTACCATTTTTTGTAGTAAAAGTCAACTATTTCCCATTCTTTTCTGGAAAACCGGTCCAAAAAGGGAAAGCGCCAGGCCGCCCCGCTCTCCCTTTTCTACCCCATCACAAAGCCGCCGTTCACCCCCAGGGTTTGCCCGGTGATAAACTGGTTTTCCGCCAAGAGCACCGCCGCCTGGGCTACCTCCTCTGGCAGCCCAAGCCTGCCTAAGGGCGTTTCCTCTGCCAGGGCTGCCAGCTCCGCTTCAGAGAGGCGGCTGTTCATAGGGGTATCAATTACCCCGGGGGCAATGCAGTTTACCCGAATTCCAGAGGGGCCCTCCTCCATGGCCAGGGCCTGGGTGAGCCCAATGACTCCGGCCTTGGCCGCCGAGTAGGCCGCCTCGCAGGAGGCCCCCTGCTGGCCCCACATAGAGCTGATATTGATGATTATGCCCCGCTTTTTCCGAACCATTCCTGGCAGCGCCCGGCGGCAGCAGAGGAACACGCTGGTCAGGTTGGTATCCAGCACCCGCCGCCAGTCTGCCAGGCTCATGTCTGTTATCAGGCCTTGCCAGGCTATGCCCGCGTTGTTCACCAGCACAGAAACCGGCCCCAGCTCTGCCTCTACCTGAGCGAAAAGCCGGTTTACCCCCTCTTCCTCGGTAAGATCCCCTTGAAAACAGCTGGCCCTTCCCCCCTGGGCGGCAATCTCCTTCGCCGCCCCCTGGGCCGGCCCTCGGTTCCTGTTGTAATGGAGTGCCACCTGGCAGCCTTTTTGGGCAAAGGCCAGGCTAATGGCCCGGCCAATGCCCCCGGAAGCCCCGGTGACCAAAACAATGTCTTTTTTCATGTGCTCCTTCCTCCCAGAATCTCCGGCAGCTCCTTTAGGCTGGAGATTTCAAAGTCCGGGGCCTCCTCCCCCAAAGGGGAGGGCTGGCCTTTCCGGTTTACCCAGCAGGTTTTCATTCCCGCTCTTTTGGGCCCGGCCACATCGTCGGTAAGGGAGTCCCCTACAAAAAGGGCCTGTTGTCCCGGCACGCCCAGCCCCTTGAGAATGGCCTGGTAGAATTTTAACCGGGGCTTATAGCACCGCAGGCTCTCTGAGGTAAACACACGGGAAACCTTTAGGCCGCCGCGCTCCAAATCCGCCAGCAAAGGGGCGGTGTCTGTTGTGGACCCAATGGCAAGGACAAACCGGCGGGCCAAATGTTCCAGCACCTCTCTCGATTCCGGAAAGGCCTGGCGCTTTCCCAGGGTTTTCAGCATAATCTTTCCATCGTCCTTGGCACTGCGGCCCATGCCATACTCCCGGTACAGCTGGTCCAGGTCTGCCAAGAAAATGTCCTCTTCCCGAAGAAAATTTCCCGCATCCTCCAATTGGTCCATATGCGCCCGGTGGAGCGCCTTCCACCGGCGGTAAAAGTCCTGGGGAGAGGGCGCTTCTCTTCTGTTGCGTGCCAAAATTTCCCTGGCGGCCTCCACCGACCCTGTTCCTGTGGAGATAAGGGTTCCGTACACGTCAAACACAATGGCCCGGATAGGGCAGCTCATAGAGCCATCTCTCCCTTTTCATACATAATCGCGGCCAAGGCGGCCAGAGGCGCGGTTTCTGTGCGGAGAATTCTAGGGCCCAGGCTAAGGAGCTCCGCCCCCAGCTCCCTAGCCAAGGCGGCCTCCTCCGGGGCAAAGCCCCCTTCTGGGCCCACTACCAGAAAAACGGTTCCCGGCAGGGCTGTTAGGCCCTCCTTCAGGCCCTTTGTGGCCTTCTCGTACAAAAACACTGTTTTTGCCCCTTCCGCCTTAGCCGCTGATCTCAGAACCTCTTCCAGCCTGGCAGGGGGAAGCACCTTGGGCACAATGCCCCGGCCGCTTTGCATGGCTGCCTCTTGGGCGATTTTTTCCAGCCTGGCCCTCTTTTTTGCCTGGGCCTTTTGGTCCCATTTTGCCACGCAGTACCGGCTTTCCACCGGCCAAATGCTGTTTGCCCCCAGCTCCACCGACTTTTGCACCACTGTTTCCAGCTTATCCCCCTTAGGCAGGCACTGGCACACAATCACCTTTGTTTGGGGCTCGCCCTGGCTGGGCCTTTCCTCCAGCACCTGCAAAGCCAAGGCAGAGCCAGTGTTTTCCTGCACCTGGCAAAGGTAGTCCTGGCCTTTGCCGCTGCAGAGGGTCACCTCTTCCCCTGGGCGCATGCGGAGGACCTTTGCCCCATGGAGCCCGGCCTCCCCCTCCAGCAGGTACCGGCCTTGGGGGATATCCTCAATAAAAAACCTGGGCATGGCTTAGCTTAGCACGCAGTACTGGTCCATATAGCCCTCCATGGCCTGGGCCAGGGCGGCATGGGCGGGGTCCCCGCTTTCCTTCAGGAAATCGTGAATATCCACCACATTCACAATAGAGTGAACCTTTACCCCAAACTCCTCTTCCACCTCCATAATGGCGGTTTTGCCCGGTGTTTGGCCAATTTCGCACCGGTCCACGCTGATGAACATATGGGGCACGGTTACATTGCCAAAGGCTTTTAAAATGGGCATGGTCTCCCGCACAGCGGTGCCCGCGGTAATCACGTCCTCAATATAAATAATCCTATCCCCGCTTTGGGGCTGATAGCCTACAATGCTGCCACCCTCGCCGTGGTCCTTTGCCTCTTTGCGGTTAAAGAAATAGGGCTTGTCGATCTGGTATTCCTGCCACAGGGCAGAGGCGCAGGCAGCGGCCAGGGGAATGCCCTTATAGGCTGGGCCAAACATCACCTCAAACTCTTGGCCAATGGTATGGTGGACCAGCTGGGCGTAATAGCTCCCCAGCCGGGCCAGCTGGGCGCCGGTGCGGTAGTTGCCGGTGTTTACAAAGTACTGGGTGTTTCTGCCGCTTTTGGTTACAAAATTGCCGAAGCGCAAAACATTGGCAGAAAGCATGAACTGAATAAACTGAACTTTCTTTTCGCTGAGCATATCAATTTCCTCCTAAAAATAATGTGTGGGAATCATAAAGCGCAAGGCCTGGCTTACCATATTGCCAAAGGGCATATGTCAAAAGATATCGCAAGTAATTTTCACCTGCCCCCGCCCACCCGGGATTTTCTGGGCAGGCTGGGGCAGCGGGGCGGAATAGCGAGGCAAGGCTAGCCAGGTTTCCTCATCAGCTCCAAATCCACGGTATAGTACACGGTCATTGCGCCCCCATGGCGCTGGATGGCCTGAAAAATCCCTGTAAACAGCTTATCCCGCAGTTCAGGCTCTAGGGTCATATGGTCCCGGTAGGTTTTCAGCAGCTCCATGTATTTCTCTGGGGAAAAGTCCCGTTTCATCTGGTACACATGGGCCTTTGGGTGGGAAAAGCCGTATTTTTCCCCCTCCCTGGCCAGGCTTTCCCCGTCGGCCAGGGTAAAAGGACGGTACTGCCCTTTTCCTCCGTGCATATACCTGCGGTAAAGCTGGTATATCTCCGCTGTCAGCTCCTGCCGCCCCTCATCCGGGCCGGCATGGTAGGCAAACCGGGCAAAGGCGCCCCCTGGCTTTAGCAGCTGGTACACCCGTTGGTATCCATAATCCTGGGGAATCCAGTGGAAAGCCGTGGCCGCGTAGATCAGGTCAAAGCTCTCTGCCGGGCACTGGAAATCCTGCAGCCTTGCCTGGCGCAGGCAGAAATTGTTGTACCCGCCCAGCCGCTTTTGGGCCAAGGCCCCCAGGTTTTCTCCAGGCTCCAGCCCCAGAAAATGGCATCCGGTTTTCAGCACCGGCCCTGTCGCCTTACCTGTGCCCATACCAATCTCCAGCACCCGGCTCTCCTGGTGTACCGGCTGGTACCGGAAGATGTCCTGATACAATGCCTCTGGGTACTCCGGCCTTACGGCATCGTACTCTCTGGCCGCGTTGTCAAAGGTCCGCTCAAACTCTGCCATTGTTATCCCTCCACAGAGGCCAGGCCCTTGGTAAACTGGATTGTGCTGCCATTGCTCTCTGCCAAAATGGTGCCGTCCTCATCTGTCCGGTAGGTAAGAATCTCCCGGTCTTCCAGCTTCTTTATGGTCTCCCGGTGGGGGTGGCCGTACCGGTTGTCCGCCCCGCAGCTGATTACCGCGTATAGGGGGTCCACTGCCTGGAGAAAGGGGTTAGAGGTAGAGGTACTGGAGCCGTGGTGCCCGCATTTCAGCACATCTGAGGCCAATAGATAGCCATCCTCCAGAATGATCTCCTCGCTTTCCTCCTCCGCGTCGCCGGTAAACAGGAAAGAGGTCTGGCCATAAACCAGGCGCATTACCGCAGAGTAATTGTTTGCCCCCTCCCAGTCCGCGTCCACCCGGGGAGACATTACCTGAAACTGGGAGCCTGGGGGGGACTCTATGGCAGAATCCTCGTGAAGCTGGTTAATGGTAAGGTTTTTCTCCTCCGCAGCCTCCAGCAGCTTTTCATAGGCTGTGGTGGTGGGGGTCTCCTCCTCGGGCAAAATGGGCATATACAGGCCCCCAATTTCAAAGCGCTGAACCATCCTGGCCATACAGCCCATGTGGTCGGTGTGGGGATGGGAGCACACCAGGGCGTCTATTTTCTCTACCCCCAAATCCCTTAGGTACTGGGTTAGGCCGTCGGCGTATTGATATTCGCCGGTATCAATCAGCATATTGTAATAGCCGTTTTCCCAAGGAATACGGATAAGCTGGCTATCCCCCTGGCCAACATCCAAATAATACACCTGCAGGGCTGCCGAGCCCTCTTCGTCTGGCAAGGGGATAGACTGAACCCCCTCTGGGGCATCGCCGGTAAGGTTGAACCGGCTGGAAAGAAGGAAGAATACAACCAGAATCAGCAGGCCGGCCACTGGGCCAAGGGTTGGCCCCCGCCGCCATTTGGTAGATTTTTTGCTCATGAAACGCCTCCTGCATGGAATTTCTTGGGCCATTATAGCACAGCGGCAGCGGGTTTGTCCAGAGCCACCGCTCTCTAGGGATCCGAGCCCCCCACCCCTTAAAGCAGCCTCTCCCTAATCCACCTGGCCACTCCGTCCGCCTCATTGCTCCCGCAAACCTGGTCTGCCGCCGCCTTTACCTCTGGCAAAGCGTTTGCCACCGCCACGCCCGCGCCGCAAGCGCAAAGCATCTCCATATCGTTAAAATCGTCTCCAAAGGCCGCCACTTCCTCCAGGCCCACAGCATAGTGCTTGGCCAGCCGGCGAATTCCGTTAAGCTTGGTGGCCTGCCGGCTCATCACCATAATCAGCGTGTTTTCAGAAACCTGCATATATAACTCTTCCGGAATAAATTTTTTGTACGTTGCCAGCCAGCCCTCCGCTTTTCCCTCTGGAGAGGAGATGAGGATTTTTTCCACCCGCCTGCCGGCGATCTCGTGAAAATCCTGGGTATATTGGTGTACCTGCCAGTGCCCCAGGCTCTCGGGCAGCATGTTGGTGTACAGGGCGTCCTCCATCTCTACAGAGATAAAGCTCTCTGGCCTTTCTCTCAGGATGGCGGCTACAATCTCCTGCCCTCTGTCAATCTGGCACAAATTCACAACCCGGTCTCCCACGGCGGTTATCGCGCCATTGTGATACACCGCCCCATCATAGCGGAGAAAGCTGAGTTCCTGACGCACAGCCCTAGGCGGCCGGGCCGTGGCAACCACAAAGGGGACGCCCAGGCGCCTTAGCTCCTCCAGGGTTTGGGCGGTATAGGGGGAAATGGTTTTGTCATCCTTTAAAAGAGTTCGGTCCAGGTCGGTTACGATCATTTTGATTGCCATGTTGTCCACGCTCCTTTTGCTTTTTTGGCCTGGTTTTAAGGGTTCAGCCTTGCCTTAGGCGCGGTGTGCCGGTAGCGCGGATTCAGCACCCACCGGAGGGGGGCGTAAACCGGGCCGGAGAGGTCTCCACCAGAGACCTCTCCCCCACCCCACGGCCTTGAGAAAGGCAATACTTTGCTTCGCGAAGCCCGCGGACTTTTTGCGTCCCGCGCCGTTGCTGTTTCGCTACGCCTTTTCTTCTATATTCTGGTTTTTTATCTCCTTGTTCGGACACTTCCTGCCGCCTTGGGAGTGCCCAAAACCAGGATTTTATGAGGGGAAGTGGAAAAATTTCGTTCTGTTGGGATTTCATCCCGAATTATTTTTTGTGATGGATGGCCTGGGGCAAGGTCGTGGGGCGCCGCCCCACACCCCGCAGGCGAAACTTTTCCCATTTTCTCTCGGCATCTGAGAGCTGGTTTTTTTCTTCTCTTGCTTACCTTTATCTCCTTGGCTGCACAGTCCCTACCGCTTTCCTTCCATTGACTGCCCCCCTCCCCTGTGCTATAATAAACCAATAGGAGGATTCATTATGATTAAAAGATTAGGGAACGTCCAAGAGCACCTGGATTTTGCCAAAGAGATCAACAGCGACCCCTGTTACCATATACCGATCTATTCCAGCGATGAAGAGCTGTTCACCCGCCTGCAGGACGCCCCCAGCCAGTCCAACAAGCTGGTGTTGGGCTATTTTCAGCAGGATACCATTCTCGGGCTCTTTGTGTTCTTTGTAGAAGGCTCTGAGCAGTACCTGGAAATGCTTATGAGCTTCTCCCGGCTCCCTGAGGCTTATGAAGAGCTGCTGGCTTTTTTGAAAGCGCGATACCCTGGCTGGCAATGTGATTTCGTGTATAATCCCGGCAATCTTTTTCTGCATAGCCAGCTAGAGCGCCTTGCCGCGGCTTTCGACCCAGAGCAGCAAAAGATGGCCCTGGCGGGAGAAACCGCCTGGGAGGGCGAGCCTCAGGCAGAGCTATACAGCCCCAGGCACCGGGAGGGCTATACAGCCATACACGCCACTGATATGTACTGGACCGCGGAAAAGATTCTTGACGCCCCAGAGCGTTTTCGAGTCATCCTGGCCGTGGAAGAGGGGGAGGTGGTGGGCTACATTGATATTACCACCAATTATGAGGAGAATGAGCCCTTCCATGTATTCGTCAAGGAGAGCCACCGGCGCAAAGGCTGGGCAAAGGCCATGCTGGCCAAGGCCATTGAGCTAAACCGGCCCAAGGCCATGGTGCTTACCGTAAATGTTGACAATATTCCCGCCATCGCGCTGTATGCCTCCATGGGCTTTGTCAAGGTCAACGGGCAGAACAGCATCACGGCCCATGTTTCCCTGTAATTGCTCCAAATAGAAAAAGAGACCCCCAATCGGAGGTCTCCTTTTTTATCTTTTAGGAATTGATAGCGGTAACCACGCCAGAGCCAACGGTACGGCCGCCCTCGCGAATAGCGAAGCGCAGGCCCTCCTCGATAGCAATGGGGGTGATCAGCTCAACGTCCATCACAACGTTGTCGCCGGGCATGCACATCTCGGTGCCCTCGGGCAGAGTGATAACGCCGGTCACATCGGTGGTACGGAAATAGAACTGGGGACGGTAGTTGTTGAAGAAGGGAGTATGGCGGCCGCCCTCGTCCTTGGTCAGCACGTAAACCTGGCCCTTAAACTTGGTGTGGGGATGAATGGAGCCGGGCTTGGCCAATACCTGGCCGCGCTCGATCTCGTTGCGCTGTACGCCACGGAGCAGGGCGCCGATGTTGTCGCCGGCCTCGGCGTAATCCAGGGTCTTGCGGAACATCTCAATGCCGGTGATAACGGTCTTGCGGGTTTCCTCGGTAAGGCCTACCAGCTCAACTTCCTCGCTCATCTTAACCTGGCCACGCTCCACACGGCCGGTGGCAACAGTGCCGCGGCCAGTAATGGTCATAACGTCCTCAACGGGCATCAGGAAGGGCAGGTCAGCCTTGCGCTCGGGAGTGGGGATATAGCTGTCAACCGCGTTCATCAGCTCCAGAATGGAAGCATACTCGGGGGCGTTGGGATCGGTGCTGCTGCTCTCCAGGGCCTTCAGGGCAGAGCCCTTGATAATGGGGGTGTCGTCGCCGGGGAACTCGTACTCGCTGAGCAGCTCCCGAACTTCCATCTCAACCAGCTCCAGCAGCTCCTCGTCGTCTACCTGGTCAACCTTGTTCATGAAAACCACAATGCTGGGCACGCCTACCTGACGGGCCAGCAGGATGTGCTCACGGGTCTGGGGCATGGGGCCGTCAGCAGCAGAAACCACCAGGATCGCGCCGTCCATCTGGGCAGCGCCGGTGATCATGTTCTTAACATAGTCGGCGTGGCCGGGGCAGTCAACGTGAGCATAGTGACGGGCGTCAGTCTGATACTCTACGTGGGCGGTATTAATGGTAATGCCGCGCTCCCGCTCCTCGGGGGCCTTGTCGATATTGGCGTAATCCATAAAGTCAGCGTCGCCCTTCATAGCCAAAACCTTGGTGATGGCGGCGGTGAGGGTGGTCTTGCCATGGTCAACGTGGCCAATAGTGCCAATGTTAACATGGGGTTTGTTCCGTTCAAATTTTGCCTTTGCCATTGGGAAATTGCCTCCTCGCAATGATATAATATGCTCAGCTAGCCTTGTTTTCATTTTACCAACAAAGCGCCGAAAAATCAAGTAATTTTTGCCGATTACTCGGACTTTTTGCCCCGATCGCTGATGATCTTCTCAGAAATATTCTTGGGCACCTCGGCATAGTGGGCGGGCTCCATGGTATACTGGCCCCGGCCCTGGGTTTTAGACCGCATGTCTGTGGCGTAGCCAAACATTTCAGAAAGGGGCACCTCAGAGTTTACCTGCTGGGCGCCGGGCAGGGCGTCCATGCCCAAAATCATGCCGCGCCGGGAGTTCAGGTCGCCAATTACGTCGCCCATATACTCTTCGGGGGTAATTACGGTTACCTTCATAATGGGCTCCATCAGCACCGGGTCGGCCTTGCGCATGGCCTCTTTAAAGGCCATAGAGCCGGCGATTTTAAATGCCATTTCAGAGGAGTCTACCTCGTGATAAGAGCCGTCGTACAGGGTAACCTTTACGTCCACTACATTGTACCCAGCCAAAACGCCTGTGAGCATGGCGCCCTGAATACCCTGGTCAACCGCCGGGATATATTCTTTGGGGATGGCGCCGCCCACAACAGCATTGACAAACTCGTAGCCCCCCGCGGGGTTGGGCTCAATGCGGATTTTAACATGGCCATACTGGCCCTTACCGCCAGACTGCCGGGCATACTTGGTGTCGGTGCTGGCCTCTTTGCGGATGGTCTCCTTGTAGGCCACCTGGGGCTTGCCCACGTTGGCCTCCACCTTAAACTCCCGGAGCAGGCGGTCCACAATAATTTCTAGGTGGAGCTCGCCCATGCCGGCAATAATGGTCTGGCCGGTTTCCTCATCGGTATAGGCCTTAAAGGTGGGGTCTTCCTCTGCCAGCTTAGAGAGGGCAATGCCCATTTTCTCCTGGCCGGCCTTGGTCTTGGGCTCTATGGCCACACGGATTACAGGCTCCGGGAACTCCATAGACTCCAGAATAACCGGGTGCTTTTCATCGCAAAGGGTATCGCCGGTGGTGGTGTTCTTCAGGCCCACGGCAGCGGCAATATCGCCGGCGTAAACCCGGTCAATGTCCTTGCGGTCGTTGGCGTGCATCTGCACAATACGGCCCATGCGCTCGTTGTTGTCCTTTACCGAGTTATAAACCGTGGCGCCCGCCTCTACAGAGCCGGAATATACCCGGAAGAAGCACAGCTTGCCCACATAGGGGTCTGTGGCAATCTTAAAAGCCAGGGCGGCAAAGGGCTCCTCGTCAGAGGAATGCCGGACCTCCTCCTCCTCGGTGTCGGGGTTGGTGCCGTTAATGGGGGGCACATCGGTGGGGGCGGGCATATAGTCCACAATAGCGTCCAGCAGCTTTTGCACGCCCTTGTTGCGGTAAGAGGTGCCGCAGGTAACAGGCACCATGTGGTTGGCAATGGTGGCCTTGCGGATGCAGGCCTTAATCTCCTCTTCGCTGATCTCCTCTTCAGAGAGGTACTTCTCCATCAGGGTATCGTCCTGCTCTGCCACGTGCTCTACCATTTCGCCCCGGTACTTTTCGGCAAGCTCCTTCATATCCTCGGGGATTTCCTCTTCCCGGATATCCTTGCCCAGGTCATCGTAGTACACATAGGCCTTCATCTTTACCAGGTCGATTAGGCCCTTAAAGGAGTCCTCGGCCCCAATGGGCAGCTGAATGGGCACCGCGTTGCACTTCAGGCGGTCCTTCATCATCTGAACCACCCGGTAAAAGTCCGCGCCCATAATGTCCATTTTGTTTACATACGCCATGCGGGGAACCTTGTACTCGTCCGCCTGGCGCCACACGGTTTCAGACTGGGGCTCTACGCCGCCCTTGGCGCAGAACACGGTAACAGACCCGTCCAGCACCCGCAGGGAGCGCTGTACCTCCACGGTAAAGTCCACATGGCCGGGGGTGTCGATAATGTTAATGCGGTTCTGCTTGCCGTTGCGGTCCGGCCAAAAGCAGGTGGTGGCAGCCGAAGTAATGGTAATGCCGCGCTCCTGCTCCTGGGCCATCCAGTCCATGGTGGCGGCGCCCTCGTGGGTTTCGCCTATTTTGTAGTTGACGCCTGTATAAAACAGGATACGCTCTGTCGTAGTCGTCTTACCGGCATCGATATGGGCCATAATGCCGATGTTTCTGGTCAATTCTAGTGGTACCTGCCTGGCCATAAATCAGTCTCTTCCTCCTTATAGGCACCCAAAAGCATGCCTTACCATCTATAGTGTGCAAAGGCCCGGTTGGCCTCTGCCATTCTGTGGGTATCGTCCCGCTTTTTGGCCGCGCCGCCGGCGCCGTTGGTGGCGTCCAAAATCTCGCCGGCCAGCCGCTCCCGCATGGTCCGCTCGTTGCGGGCCCGGGCAAAGCTGGTCATCCACCGCAGGCCCAGGGTCTGCCTGCGCTCGGGGCGCACCTCCATGGGCACCTGGTAGGTGGAGCCGCCCACACGGCGGGACTTGCACTCCAGGCTGGGCATTACGTTCTCCATGGCCTGCTCAAAAACCTCCAAGGGCTCCTTGCCGGTCTTTTCCTGCACAATTTCAAAAGCGCCGTACACAATTTTCTGTGCCACGCCCTTCTTGCCGTCCAGCATTACGCTGTTGATCAGCCTGGTTACCAGCTTAGAGTTGTACAGGGGGTCGGGCAAAACGTCGCGCTTTGCCACATTGCCTCTTCTAGGCATAATCTTCCCTCCTTCATAAAATGAATTCATCGGTACTCGAAAGCAGCCGAAAAAATTTTTTCCCGAAAGCCTCCGGTCAGCTAAAAGGCAATTTATTCTGACCCCCAAAACATTAGCTTCGCCAAGTTTGAAAATCTATATAAATTAAGCCGAATAGCTTAGAGAATCGCTCTTAAAATCTTACTTCTTGCCGGCCTTGGGCCGCTTCGCGCCATACTTGGAGCGGGCCTGCATCCGCTTGGCAACGCCCTGGGTATCCAGAACGCCGCGGATAATGTGGTAACGCACGCCGGGCAGGTCGCGCACACGGCCGCCGCGAATCATAACCACGCTGTGCTCCTGCAGGTTGTGGCCAACGCCGGGGATATAGCACAAAACCTCAATGCCGTTGGAAAGGCGGACACGGGCGATTTTGCGCAGGGCGGAGTTAGGCTTTTTGGGTGTACGGGTGGTAACGGTTGTGCACACCCCCCGCTTTTGGGGAGAATCCTGGTCAATGGCCGAGCGCTTCTTAGAGTTCCAGCCCTTTAAAAGAGCGGGGGCCTTGGACTTTTTGATTACGTCGGACCTGCCGTTTTTAACCAGCTGGTTAAAAGTAGGCATAGCTGCACCTCCTTCTGTAAAAAGTAATATATGCAAAAGGCTTTTGCCTTTTCGCCGGATTTTTTTGGCGGGGGCTGTTCTTTGCCCTCTTGCCCATCTTGCGAATTATAGCACCATATGCTGTGTTCTGTCAAGGGGAGATGTGGGGGAATGGGGAAAAAAGGGAGAAACGCACAAAACCCGCCGCCCAAAGCCCTCTTGAAAGATGATGTTTGCCTTAGGAAGAACCGCCTTTCCTTGCCCCAAAAGGGCGAGAAAGAGGCAAGCCTCCCGCCGCCTCAGATCACCTCAGGCGCGGCCTCGTCCAAATCGGCCAAACTGTCCTCTTCGTCCTCAAAGCCCTCTGGCTCCAGCTCCGGCAGGGGGCCGGGCATAGGCGGCAAAGGCTCTGCCTCAGAGTAGATCTCTGTCTTGGGTTCCTCCCGAGACTGGATCTCCACCTCGTTGTACATCTTTAAGCCTGTGCCCGCGGGCACCAGCTTGCCGATAATCACGTTTTCCTTTAGGCCCACCAAAGAGTCCACCTTGCCCTTAATGGCCGCGTCGGTAAGCACCCGGGTGGTCTCCTGGAAGGAGGCCGCAGACATAAAGGAGTCGGTGGCCAAGGAGGCCTTGGTAATGCCCAGCAGAATGGGGGTATAGGTGGCCTCCCGCAGGTTGGTCTCTCCCAGGGCAATACGCCGGCGGATCTCCTCGTTGGCGCTGAGCACCTCGTTTTTGTCCGCCAGGGAGCTCACCATCAGGCCCGTATCCCCTGCGTCGTCCAGCCGGACCTTGCGGAGCATTTGGCGCACAATAATCTCAATATGCTTGTCGTTGATGTCCACGCCCTGCATCCTGTATACCCGCTGCACTTCCTGAATCAGGTAATCCTGCACATCCTGGGTGCCACTGATGGCCAGCACATCATGGGGGCTCACCGAGCCCTCGGTAATCCGCTTGCCCCGCTTAATGTATTCCCCTTCGCTCACGGTAATCCGGGAGCCAAAGGGAATCAGGTAGGACCTGGAGTCGCCGGTTTCGTCGTTTGTTACCACCACATGGCGGTTCTTTTTAATCTCTTCAAAGGTCACCCTGCCGTCAATCTCGTTGATAATGGCCACATGCTTGGGCTTGCGGCCCTCAAACAGCTCGTCAATACGGGGAAGACCCTGGGTAATATCCTCGGCGCTGGCCACGCCGCCGGTATGGAAGGTACGCATGGTCAGCTGGGTGCCAGGCTCGCCAATCGACTGGGCGGCAATAATGCCCACAGCCTCGCCCACCTGCACCGGCTTGCCTGTGGCCAAAGAGGCGCCGTAGCAGCGCTTGCACACGCCGGACTTTGCCCGGCAGTTCAGCACGGAACGGATTTTAATCCGCTCTGTGCCGCCGTCTATAATGATATCCGCGTCGTCGTCGTCCATCAGCTTATCCCGGGAAACCAGCACATTGCCTGCCTCGTCGCAGTAGTCCTCTACCAGGTACCGGCCCACCAGCCGCTCCTTCAAAGGCTCTATAGACTGGGGCCCGCTGGTAATCTCAAAGACCTCAATGCCCTCGTGGGTGCCGCAGTCCTCTTCCCGAATTACCACCTCCTGTGAGACATCCACCAGCCGTCGGGTTAGGTAGCCAGAGTCCGCGGTACGCAGGGCGGTGTCTGTGGTGCCCTTTCGGGCGCCTCGGGAGGAGATAAAGTATTCCAGCACATTCAGGCCCTCCCGGTAGTTGGACCGAATGGGGATTTCAATGGTTTTGCCGGAGGTATTGGAGATATTTCCCCGCATGCCCGCCAGCTGGTTCAGGTTGGAAATGGTGCCTCGGGCGCCGGAGTCCGCCATCATAAAGATGGGGTTATACCGGTCCAGGTTGCTCTGCAGGGCAGTAGCCACGTCCTTGGTGCACTTATCCCACACCTTTAGCACAGCCTCGTACCGTTCCCGCTCAGAAAGGAAACCCTCGCTGTACTCCTCGCTGATCTCGTTGACCTCGTTTTGGGCGGCCTCCAGCAGCTTTCCCTTGTCGCCGGGAATGGTAGCGTCGCACACTGCCACTGTAATGCCGCTGATGGTGGAGTATTTGTAGCCCTGGGCCTTAATCTCGTCCAGCACCTCGGCAGAGCGCTCGGTGCCGTGCACCTTAATGCAGCGCTCAATAATTTGGCCCAGCTGCTTTTTGCCCACCAAAAAATCCACCTCAAACTTCAGGGCCTCCTGGGGGGTAGAGCGGTCCACATAGCCCAGGTCTTGGGGTATGGGGCGGTTAAAGATCATTCGGCCCATGGTGGTTACCACTAGGCCGGTTAGGGGCTGGCCGTTATATTCCACTGTGCGCCGCACCTTAATTTTGGCGTGCAGGCTAATGGCCTTGGCGTCGTAGGCCATCATGGCCTCGTCCATGGTGCGAAACACCTTCCCCTCTCCTGGCTCCCCGTCCTTATCCAGGGTAAGGTAGTAGGAGCCCAGCACCATGTCCTGGGTAGGCACGGTAACAGGCCGGCCGTCCGAGGGCTTCAGCAGGTTGTTGGCGGCCAGCATTAAGAACCTGGCCTCGGCCTGGGCCTCGGCAGAAAGGGGCACATGCACAGCCATCTGGTCCCCGTCAAAGTCCGCGTTGTAGGCAGTGCACACCAGGGGGTGCAGCTTTAGGGCCCGGCCCTCTACCAGCACCGGCTCAAATGCCTGAATGCCCAGGCGGTGCAGGGTGGGGGCCCGGTTCAGCATAACAGGGTGATTTTTTATCACCACTTCCAAAGCGTCCCACACCTCAGACTTTGCCCGCTCTACCGATTTTCTGGCAGCCTTTATATTGCCCACAGCCCCGGTTTCTACCAAGCGCTTCATTACAAAGGGCTTAAAAAGCTCCAAGGCCATCTCCTTGGGCAGGCCGCACTGGTACATTTTCAGCTCTGGCCCTACCACTATAACAGACCGGCCAGAGTAGTCCACGCGCTTGCCCAGCAGGTTCTGGCGGAACCGGCCCTGCTTGCCCTTCAGCATATCAGAGAGCGACTTTAGGGGGCGGTTGTTGGGGCCGGTTACAGGCCTGCCCCGGCGGCCGTTGTCAATCAGGGCGTCCACCGCCTCCTGAAGCATCCGCTTTTCGTTGCGCACAATAATATCCGGGGCGCCCAGCTCCAAAAGCCGCTTTAACCGGTTGTTCCGGTTAATCACCCTGCGGTACAGGTCGTTTAGGTCGCTGGTGGCAAAGCGGCCGCCGTCCAGCTGCACCATAGGCCGAATATCCGGGGGAATCACCGGCACCACATCCAGCACCATCCACTCTGGCCGGTTGCCGGACATGCGGAAGGATTCCACCACCTCTAGCCGCTTTAAGATGCGCATGCGCTTTTGGCCGCTGGCGGCCTCCAGCTCCTCTTTCAGCTCGGCGGCCAGCTTTTCGGCGTCAATCTCAGAGAGCAGCTCCTTAATAGCCTCCGCGCCCATACCGGCCTTAAAGTCTTCCTCATATTTTTCCCGCAGATCCCGGTACTCCTTTTCCGTAAGGGTCTGCATTTTAGAGAGCTCCCTTACCTCCCCGGGGTCGGTAACAATATACATGGCAAAGTACAGCACCTTCTCCAAAATCCGGGGAGAAAGGTCCAAAATCAGGCCCATCCGGCTGGGGATGCCCTTAAAGTACCAGATATGGGAAACCGGGGCGGCCAGCTCGATATGGCCCATGCGCTCCCGGCGCACCTTGCTGCGGGTTACCTCTACGCCGCAGCGGTCGCAGATTTTGCCCTTGTAGCGGATGCGCTTGTACTTGCCGCAGTGGCATTCCCAGTCCTTGGTGGGCCCGAAAATCCGCTCGCAGAACAGGCCGTCCCGCTCGGGCTTTAGGGTGCGGTAGTTGATGGTCTCGGGCTTTTTCACCTCGCCATGGGACCACTCCCGGATTTTCTCGGGAGAGGCCAGGCCGATCTTAATCGACTCAAATGTGTTGAACTCCATAAGCAGAAACCACTTTCCTTTCGCACTAATTTAGAACGCGTCCTCATCGTCCATATCGTCATCCAGGCCAAAGTCTTCATCGTCCAGGCCGTCGCCCTGGTCAAACTCATCCTCCTCGTCTTCGGCCAGGGGCTCCCCGTCCTCGTCCTCCATAGAGTAGCCGTCCAGGCTGTCGGCCACATTTTCCTCGTCAAACATGTCGCCGCCCTGGTTCAGGCCGATATCGTCGTCGTCAAAGGTCTGCTTCAGGTCGATTTCCTCGTTGGCGCCATTGAGCACCTTTACATCCAGGCCCAAAGACTGGAGTTCCTTAATCAGCACCTTAAAGCTTTCCGGAATGCCGGGGGTGGGAATATTCTGGCCCTTTACAATGGCCTCGTAGGTTTTTACCCGGCCCACCACGTCGTCAGATTTCACGGTTAGAATTTCCTGCAGGGTATAGGCCGCGCCGTAGGCCTCCAGGGCCCACACCTCCATCTCGCCAAAGCGCTGGCCGCCAAACTGGGCCTTGCCGCCCAAAGGCTGCTGGGTAACCAAAGAGTAGGGGCCGGTGCTTCTGGCGTGGATTTTGTCATCTACCAGGTGGTGGAGCTTTAGGTAGTACATATAGCCCACAGTAACCGGGTTGTCAAAGTACTCGCCGGTACGGCCGTCCCGAAGCCAGAACTTTCCGTCCTCATTCAGGTTGTTCATTCTAAAGCATTCCCGAATGTCCGCCTCGTGGGCCCCGTCAAACACAGGGGTCATAATCTTCCAGCCCAAAGCCCGGGCGGCAATGCCCAGGTGCACCTCCAGCACCTGGCCAATGTTCATACGGCTGGGCACGCCCAAGGGGTTCAGCACAATATCCAGGGGGGTGCCGTCGGGCAAAAAGGGCATCTCCTCTTCCGGCAGAATACGAGAGACCACGCCCTTGTTGCCGTGGCGGCCGGCCATCTTATCGCCCACGCTGATTTTCCGCTTTTGGGCAATATAGCAGCGCACCACCTTGTTTACCCCAGGGGAGAGCTCGTCGTGGCTGTTCTCACGGGTAAAGACCTTTACGTCTACCACCACGCCGTACTCGCCGTGGGGCACCCGGAGAGAGGTGTCTCGGACCTCCCGGGCCTTTTCGCCAAAGATGGCCCTGAGCAGCCGCTCCTCGGCGGTAAGCTCGGTTTCGCCCTTGGGGGTTACCTTGCCCACCAGAATATCCCCGGCGCGCACATCCGCGCCCACCCGGATAATGCCCCGGTCGTCCAAATCCCGCAAAAGCTCCTCGTTTACGTTGGGAATGTCCCTGGTAATCTCCTCCGGGCCCAGCTTGGTGTCCCGGGCCTCCATCTCGTATTCCTCAATGTGGATAGAGGTATATACATCGTTGCGCACAATTTTTTCGTTAAGCAGCACCGCGTCCTCGTAGTTGTAGCCCTCCCAGGTCATAAAGCCGATCAGGGCGTTTTTGCCCAGGGCCACTTCGCCGTTTTTAATGCCCGGGCCGTCGGCGATCACAGAGCCTTCCTCCACCCGCTCGCCTACGTCCACCACAGGCACCTGGTTGATGCAGGTGCTCTGGTTGGAGCGCATAAACTTAATGATCTCGTAGCTGTCAATGTCCCCGTTGTCCGCGGTTACCCGCACCAGGTTGGCGTTTACAGATCTTACCACGCCCCCCCGCTTGGCCAGCACGCACACGCCAGAGTCTACCCCGGCCTTGTACTCCATGCCTGTGCCCACAATGGGGCTTTCGGTTTTAATCAGGGGCACCGCCTGGCGCTGCATGTTAGAGCCCATCAGGGCCCGGTTGGCGTCGTCGTTCTCCAAAAACGGAATGCAGGCCGTGGCTACAGAAACCATCATCCGGGGGGTAATGTCCATGTAGTCCGCCCGGCCAGGCTCCACTTCCACAAACTCGTCTCGGTACCGGGCTACCACCCGGTCGTGCACAAAGCGCCCCTCCTCGTCCAGGGGCTCGTTGGCCTGGGCCACAATATAGGCGTCTTCCACGTCGGCGGTCATGTAGGTAACCTCGTTGGTCACCTGGCCGGTGGCCTTGTCCACCCGGCGGAAAGGGGCCTCGATAAAGCCGTACTCATTAATCCGGGCAAAGGTAGCCAAATAGGAGATTAGGCCGATGTTAGGGCCTTCTGGGGTCTCAATGGGGCACATGCGGCCATAGTGGGTGTAGTGCACGTCCCGCACCTCAAAGCTGGCCCGGTCTCGAGAAAGGCCGCCAGGGCCCAGGGCGGAAAGCCGGCGCTTGTGGGTCAGCTCTGCCAAGGGGTTGGTCTGGTCCATAAACTGGGAAAGAGGCGAGGAGCCAAAGAACTCCTTAATGGCCGCCACCACCGGCCGGATATTGATGAGAGAATGGGGGGTCAGCTGCTCCAGGTCCTGGGCCTGCAGGGTCATCCGCTCCCGAATCACCCGCTCCAGCCGGGAAAAGCCAATGCGAAACTGGTTCTGCAGCAGCTCGCCCACGCAGCGAATGCGCCGGTTGCCCAGGTGGTCAATATCGTCTGTAAGGCCCAGGCCCACAGCCAGGCAGTTCATATAGTTGATGCTGGCAAAAATATCCTCAACCGTAATATAGTTGGGAATCAGCTCTCCCCGCCGCCGGCGGAGGGCGGCCTTCAGCTTGGCCTCGTCCTCCCCGCAGTCATCCAAAATTTCCCGAAGCACAGGGTAGCTTACCCGCTCGTTAATGCCGCACAGCTCTTTGGCGTCAAAGCTTACGTACCGGCCAATATCCACCATGCCGTTAGAAAGGATTTTAACCTCCTTCTCATCCAGCAGCACCGTAACCTCTGTTACCCCCGCGTCGTCCAGGCTTTTGGCCAGCTCTCGGCTTACGGTAACGCCGGCGTCGGCCAAAATCTCCCCGGTGGCGGGGTCCGCCACTGGCTGAGAAAGGGTTTGGCCGGCAAGCCGGCCCTCCAGCCGAAGCTTTTTGTTGTACTTATACCTGCCCACCCGAGAGAGGTCGTAGCGCCGGGGGTCGAAGAACAGGCCGTTAATGTGGGCCTGGGCGCTCTCTATGGTGGGGGGCTCGCTGGGCCGCAGCTTGCGGTAAATTTCGAACAGGGCCTCCTCCACCGACTTGCAGGTGTCCTTTTCTATGGTGGCCCGAATGCGGTCGTCGTCCCCAAACATATCGTAAATCTGCTGGTCGGTGCCCAGGCCCAGGCAGCGGATAAATACTGTAATGGGGATTTTGCGGTTTTTATCAATACGCACATAAAAGACGTCGTTTACGTCGTTCTCATACTCCAGCCAGGCGCCCCTGTTGGGGATAATGGTAGAGCTGTACAGCTCCTTGCCGGAACGGTCGTAATCCATTTTAAAATACACGCCTGGGGAACGGACCAGCTGGGAGACAATGACCCGCTCGGCCCCGTTGATTACAAAGGTGCCGCTTTGGGTCATAAGGGGGAAATCTCCCATAAATACCTCAGATTCCTTGATCTCCCCTGTCTCCTTGTTGAGCAGCCGAGCCGTTACCCGAAGGGCCGCAGCATAGGTCGCGTCCCGCTCCTTACACTCGGTAACGCTGTAGTTGGGCTTTTCGTCCAGCTTGTAGTCCACGAAATCCAGTATCAAATTATTGTTAAAGTCAGTGATGCCGGAAACGTCCTGGAAAACCTCTTTCAGGCCCTCCTTTAGGAACCACTCATACGAGTTTTTCTGTATCTCGATGAGGTTGGGCATTTTTAGGACTTCCTCGATTTTGGCAAAGCTCATCCGCGTCGTTTTTCCCAACTGGACCGGTTTTACATTCACCATTTGGCACAGCCACTCCTATCTTTGGAATTTCTCTGGCAACCGTCCAGGCAGCGCCCGCTGGCCTGGCGGCTGTTCCCCACCCATAAAATTACACAAAAAATACCTTTTTTTGCGAGAACCACTTGACACCCTTCTGGCACTTGTGCTATACTCTTTTCCAGATACAAGCGGGTCTGCTTTTATCGATGATGATACAGTATATTATTGTAAACCACCTGCGCGGTATTGTCAAGCCCTGCCAGGGAGTTTTTCTATATTTTTTTCCATTATCTTGAGAATTTCGCCGCCAGAAGCTTCTGGCGGCATATTTTTTTGCCTGCATCCTTCCAAAAATGGGCATTGCAGCCCTAAACAAATCCCCCTTGCCCCGCCGCCGGCCGCCGCCTTCATGGGGGCCTTTTTCATTTTCCGCCCAACCAGGCGCGCCACGAACCGGCAAAAAGCCTTTTTCCCAGGGCCACAGCCCCCAGCCCGCACAGCACCCCCAGCAGGGCCCCGGCCAGCACGTCCGTGGGATAATGCACAAACAGAAAAACCCGGGAAAAGCCAATCAGCGCCGCCAGCCCCAGCGCTCCGCCGCCCCATCTTCTATCCTTCCAAAAAATCACAGTGGCCGCCCCAAAGGAGGCGCAGGTGTGCCCCGAGGGGAAGGAAAAGCCCGAGGGCGGCGGGATGAGCAGCTGCGCAAAGCCAGGGTAATCCTGAAAAGGCCTAGGCCTGCACACCAGGTTTTTCATCCCCAGCTCCCCTACCAGCAGCCCGGCCGCCATGGCGGCCAGCATCAGCACGCCCCACTGCCGCCATCCCCTTTTTTTGCCAAAGATTACAAGCCCCAGGGCCAGGGCGATCCAAAAAAGCCCCTTTTCCCCTAAATAGGTGATCACAGGGAACACCGCGTCTGTTACCAGGTTGTGGCAGGCCTGCTGCACGCCGGCCATAATAGCCTGGTCAAAAGGATTTAGTCCGTCCATTCCATTGCCTCCTTGCTGTTTTCCCCCATTGTACCAGCTTTTGGGGAAAATTTCCAGAAAAAGAAAAATTGCCAAAAATCCCTTTTCTATAATAGATACCAACCAGCCCATGGGCGCTGTCATCTTTCCCCCTTTCCCCGAATATAAATATCTCAATCCAATCAATAGGGGGACTGGAAAAATGGAACTCCATCACCTCGGCTGGCAGCAGGCCGCCGAAAAGCTCTCCGCCGACCCGGTTCAGGGCCTCTCTCCGGCCGAGGCCGCCAAACGCCTGGCCCAATATGGCCGCAACGAGCTGCGCCCTGCCCGCCGCCAAAGCCTAATTACCCGGTTTCTTGCCCAATTTAAAGATTTTATGGTGCTCATCTTGCTGGCTGCTGCCGGCGTGTCCTTTTGGGCCTCCTCTCTTCGGGGGGATACCGAGTATATTGATTCCATTATTATCTTGGCCATTGTGGTGTGCAACGCTGTCATCGGCACGGTTCAGGAGCTTCGGGCCGACCAGGCCATTGACGCCCTGAAAAAGCTCTCTTCCCCCCATGCCCGGGTAATCCGGGGCGGCAAAAAGCACACAGTGGAAACCTGGGAGCTGGTGCCCGGCGACCTGGTGGTGCTCCGGGCCGGGGACCTGGTGCCCGCGGACCTGCGCCTGGTGAAGTCCGCGGACCTGCTGGCTGAGGAATCCCCTCTTACCGGGGAATCTGTGCCAGTGGAAAAGGACGCAAGCCTGATCTGCTCTTCCGACGCCCCCCTGGCCGAGCGGCGGAACATGGTTTTTGCCTCCACCGGCATTGCCTCCGGGGCCGGGCTGGGGCTGGTGGCCTCCACTGGCATGGATACCGCCATGGGCCGCATCGCCCGGCTGCTGGACCAGGAAAAAGCCCCGGAAACCCCCTTGCAGCAAAAGCTCCGGCAAACCGGCAAGGCGCTGGGCCTGGGAGTGCTGGCTATCTGCGGGGTAATCTTTCTTTTGGGCCTGCTCCAGCACACTCCGCCCCTGGAAATGTTCATGATCGCCATTAGCCTGGGGGTGGCCGCGATTCCCGAGGGCCTTACCGCGGTGGTCACCATTGTGCTGGCCATGGGGGTAAAGCGCATGGCCCAAAAAAGGGCCATTGTACGCCATATGCCCGCTGTAGAAACCCTGGGCAGCACCCAGGTAATCTGCTCTGATAAAACCGGCACCCTTACCCAAAACAAAATGACGGTTACCGCCTATTCCGGCCCCTTTGGCCCCGAGCCAGTAGAGGGCACCGGCGCCCAGTTTACCCTAGAGCTGGCTGTTCTGTGCAGCAATTCCGAGGCCGGGGAGGGCGGGTATACAGGAGACCCCACCGAAACCGCCTTTCTAGCCGCCTGCCGCCGGGAAAAGGCCAGCCTAGACCAGGAATACCCCAGGGTGGGGGAAATCCCCTTTTCCTCTGCCCGAAAAATGATGACCACCGCCCACAAAACCCCCACCGGCTACCGCATTATTTCCAAGGGCGCCCCAGATGTGCTGATTGCCCGGTGCGCCAGCCAGCTTCGGGGCTCCTCTATCTCCCCGCTTTCCGGCTCCGCCAAGGCAAAGCTGCTTTCCGATAACTCCCAGCTGGCGGGCCAGGCCCTGCGGGTGCTGGCCGTGGCCTATAAAGATGTAGACCATCTCCCCGCCGACGACCGGCAAACAGAAAGCGGCCTCACCTTTTGCGGCCTAGTGGGCATGGAGGACCCGCCCCGGAAAGAGGCAAGGGCCGCTGTGCTAGAGTGCCGCCGGGCAGGCATCACCCCTGTTATGATTACCGGGGACCACGCTGCCACCGCCTTGGCCATCGCCCGGAGAATTGGCATTGCAGGCCCAGAGAGCAAGGCCATCACCGGGGCCGAGCTAGACCGCCTTACCGAGGGAGAGCTGGCCAAAAAAATACAGCAGTGCCGGGTTTTTGCCCGGGTCTCCCCAGAGCACAAGGTAAAGTTGGTAAAAGCCTGCCAGCGCCTGGGGCTGGTAGTGGCCATGACCGGCGACGGGGTAAACGACGCCCCCGCCCTAAAGGCCGCGGATATTGGCTGCGCCATGGGCAAAACCGGCACCGAAACCGCCAAATCTGCCGCGGATATGGTGCTTACCGACGACAATTTTTCCACCATTGTAGCCGCCGTGCGGGAGGGCAGGGGCATTTACGCCAATATCCGCAAAACCATCCACTTTTTGCTCTCCTGCAATATTGGCGAAATTCTGGTGGTGTTTGCCGCCTTTCTGCTCCAGGCCCCCACCCCACTGCTGGCCATCCAGCTTCTTTGGGTCAACCTGGTTACCGACTCTTTGCCCGCCTTGGCCCTGGGGGCCGAGCCCATCCCCAGGGATGTAATGGAGGAGCCCCCCCACCCCCGGAACGAAAGCGTGTTTTCCGGCGGCATGGGCCTTTCTGTGGCCCTAGAGGGCTGCCTGGTAGGCGCCCTGGCCCTGGTAGCCTACACCATAGGCCGGGTTTGGTTCGACCCCAACCCCATGGAGCCGGTTATTGGCCGAACTATGGCCTTTGGGGTGCTCAGCCTTTCCCAGCTGGTGCACAGCTACAACATGCGCTCCCAGGGCTCGGTGCTGGAGCTGGGCATCTTCTCCAACACCAAGCTAAACTGGGCCTGCGGGATCTGCGCCTTTTTAATGGTAAGCGTTATCCTGTTCCCGCCTTTGGCGGCCGTGTTCCGCACGGCGGCCCTTACTCCCCTGCAGTGGGCCCTGGTGGGAGCGCTCTCTCTGTTCCCCCTGGCCGCGGTAGAGGGAGAAAAGCTGCTGGCCTCAAAAACCCCCAAAAAACCGGGAAAAAAGCCCCGCTAAATCCCCACAAAGTAAGGGAGCCCCCTTGGGAGCTCCCTTACTTTAGCGGCACAAACTTTCAAAAACTTCCTGTTTCCACTAAATATAGCGTTCGTTCATCTCAATTTTACAATAAGAGCCGGTTTTCTCCCATATTTCGACACATTCCTCGTATATTGTGTGCTATATTTATAGCCGTAGGGAGGAAAACGGCAGGGTTAAGGCGTTCCTGCCGCCTGTAAACAAAGCTTATCTGAGATCATGGCAATAAACTCGCTGTTCGTGGGCTTTCCCCGGGTATTGTGAATTGTATAGCCGAAATAGGAGTTCAGCACATCCACATCTCCCCGGTCCCATGCAACCTCTATTGCATGCCGGATTGCCCGCTCCACCCGGGAACTGGTGGTGGCGTAGTGTTTTGCAACGCTTGGGTACAGCTGCTTTGTCACCGCATTGATAATTTCGGGATTCTCAATTGCCATAATAATGGAGTCCCGCAGGTAGTGGTAGCCCTTAATATGGGCCGGAACGCCAATCTGGTGCAGTATCTCCGTAACCTGGAGTTTCAGCTTGGCGTCGCCGCTTTCCAGCTCTTGGCGCCTGTCCCGCGCCGTGTAAGCCGAAAGCATCCGCTCTGCCATTTCCTCCTTGTCATATGGAGAAACCACAAAATGCGCCGCCCCCGCGGCAAGCACTTCTCTCTCCAGCGTGGGCGTTCTGTAAGAGGCTGTTATTATGTATACCGGCTTTTGTGCCCGGTCTTCCGCCACCGCTCGCATTACGCTCAATGCGTCCATATGGGGCATAAACAGCTCCATTAACACTACATGGGGTTTCTCCTCTCGGATCCGTTGAAGCAGCCGCGCTCCGTCCCGCTCTACCAGCAGGACGGCAGCGCCCCGCTGCCTCAGTTTTTCCAAAGGCCCAGCCGACCATTCGCCGTCTTCTGAACTTATCAGTACCTTTATCTGCTTTTCCATGCGAAACCTCCTCGGGGTTTTTAATGTGAATAAATTTTACCATAACCCGAGGTTTCTCGCAAGTGCTAATTGAGAAATAACCGGAAATTTATCCTGTCAATTCCTGGAGGAACCTGTCGCATTATGGCGAAAACCTTTATTTCGTCATGTTTCGTCATCTCTCTTTTTACCAATGATTTTCATCGTCTTTTTGTGATTTTTCAAAATCTTTACATACCCATTATCATTCAATTCGAGAAACCGGATTACATTACCAACACAATAATTCTTTATCAGCTAAATTTGTGTAACACTAAAAAATCAGCCCTCCCGCTTTTATAGGGAAGGCTGATTTTTCGCTCTCTATGCCTTCTATGTTTTAGCCAGCAGAAGTCCTTAGGGCTTGCTTAGCAGGAACCCAGGTTGATTTTCCGAATCTCCTCCAGGTCCGCCTTGGGGTTTCTGTCCATATCCAGCAGGCCGTTTACCTCCTGAAACACATCGGTCAGCTGGGTGTAGCAGTAGCCCCAGAACCCAGGCAGCTCCTTTGCGCCCTGGGTAATTGCCCCAAACCGGTCTAAAAACGCCTTTTCGTCGGCCACAGCCCCATTGTAGCCCCAGTTCTCGCCCTCCTGGTCCTTGGCCATGGCAATGCCCCCAAACTCGCTAAAGATCATAGGCTTGCCCTGGTGGCAGTAGCCCCGGGCAGTAACCATCTTGCCGCTGGGCCCGGCCTCCAGCACGGCCCCTGGCTGCCGGTAATCCGGGCTTAGGTCCTGGGGCCAGGCGGTATAGTCATGCACGGTGGCCAGGTCTGTCATGGCCTGTTCCCAGCCGTCGTTTCCAGATACCAGCCGGGTGCCGTCCAAGGTATACACCAGGTGGTACAGGCAGTCGTTCAGCCGCTGGGCCTCCTTTTGGCTCTGGATAGCCGGCACGCCCCAAGACTCGTTCAGGGGGGTCCATACAATAATAGAGGGATGGTTGTAGTCCCGGCGGATGGCCTGGGAGAGGTCCCGGATGAGGCTGCGCTTCTCGCTGTCCCGCAGCCAGTAGGCGCTGGGCAGCTCGCTCCACACCAGCAGGCCCAGCTTGTCTGCCCAATATAAGTAGATGGGATCCTCAAATTTCTGGTGCTTTCTGGCCCCGTTATAGCCCATCTGCAGGGTCAGCTCCACATCCCGGCGCAGGGCCTCGGCACTGGGGGCGGTAAGCAGGCCGTCTGGCCAATAGCCCTGGTCTAAAACCAGCCGCTGGTACAGGGGCGAGTTATTCAGCAGCACCCTGCTGCCCACCACCTCGATTTTCCGCATGCCAAAGTAGGTATCCACCCGGTCGGCAACCTCTCCCTCAACCACTATCTCAATGGCCAGGTCGTAAAGGTTGGGGCTTTGGGGCCACCACAGCTGCAGGCCGCTGATCTCCTCGTTATGGCCCAGGTAAACGCCCGCCTGTACAAACCGGTCTCGGGCCTCCACAGTTTGCTGGGCCACAAAGCCCCCTTGAAAAGACACTGTCAGCCGGACCAGAGCCCCTTGGGCGGGGATCTCGTTTAGGGTAACCTCCGCTTTCACCATGCCGTTGTCCACATCAGGGGTCAGGCGGAAGTCTTGGGGATAGTACTCTCCCACCCCTTCCAGCCAAACGCTTTGCCAAATGCCGGTAACAGGGGTATACCAGCAGGCAAAGGGCTCTGGCCGGTAGCTCTGCTTGCCCCGGGGTTGGTGGGTATCCAGCCGGTCCTCGCAGCGCAGGGTTAGCACATGCTCGCCCCCGGCCGCTGTAAGGTCTGTAATGTCAAAGGTAAAGTCCGAGTACCCGCCCTCGTGGCCCCCCAGGTGCTGGCCGTCCAGCCAAACATCGGCCTTGTAGTCTACCGCGCCAAAATGAAGCAGCCGGCGGCAGGACATAAGGTCTGGGGTAAGGGTAAAGGCCCGGCTGTACCATACCACATCCTGGTGCTCCTGGCTGTTTATGCCGGAAAGCTGGCTTTGGTAAGGGAAAGGCACCTCAATCCGCAGGGGAAAATCAGGCTTTTCATACCATCTGTCCCGCAGCCCCTGGTTGTTCTGGTCAAAGGCAAACTGCCACTGGCCGTTTAGGGTAAGCCAATGGGGGCGCAGGCGGTCTGGGCGGGGGAATTCGGTTCTAATCGCCATAGGAGTTGTTCCTTTCAGGAAATAATATAATTTTGGTAGGGCTATGGGGTAACTATAGCAAGTTTGAGAAGGGGAGTCAATGGCAAAGGGAGAAAAACGGAAGATTTTTTTGCCACAAAACAGCGGCGCCGCCCTTTCTTCCCCCCCGCAAACCCGTCCTTGACATCTCCCCTGCCAATACGCTAAAATAAAGTGAGAAATTTCCCGTAAAACCTGAAAAAATCTGGAAAGAAGGACTGTTTCCATGCCCATTACCGATTTGCTGGAGCGCAACAGCAAGCTTTTTGGCGAAGATACCGCCCTGGTGGAAATTAACCCTCAGCTCCAAGAGGCCCCCAGGGTTACCTGGAAGGAGTACGAGCTCATCCAGCCCACCGGCCCCGCCCCCTACCGCCGGGAGATCACCTGGTCTGTTTTCGATGAAAAGGCCAACCGGGTGGCCAACCTGCTTTTAAGCAAGGGCATTGGCAAAGGCCAAAAGGTGGCGCTCCTGCTTATGAACTGCCTGGAATGGCTGCCTATTTATTTTGGCATATTAAAAACCGGGGCTGTGGCCGTGCCCCTGAACTTTCGCTATACAGCGGAAGAAATCGACTACTGTGTCCGCCTAGCCAACGCGGATATCCTCTTTTTTGGCCCAGAGTTCATTGGCCGGGTAGAGTCCATCGCCGCCTCTATGGCCCGGGAGCGCCTGCTCTTTTTTGTAGGCGAGGTCTGCCCTTCCTTTGCCGAAGACTACCACCGGGCCGCCGCCAACTGCTCCAGCGCCCCGCCTAAGGTTTTAATCGATGACCAGGACCTGGCCGCCATCTACTACTCCTCTGGCACCACAGGCTTTCCAAAGGCCATTCTGCTCCGCCACGCCGCCTTGCTCCAGTCTGCCCGTATGGAGGCCATCCACCACGAAACCACCCGGGAGGATGTGTTCCTCTGCATTCCGCCCCTTTACCATACCGGCGCAAAAATGCACTGGTTTGGCTCCCTGTTCACCGGGGGCAAGGCTGTGCTGCTCAAGGGCAACTCTCCCAAGGCCATTTTAGAGGCTGTTTCTGGAGAGGGCTGCACCATTGTGTGGCTGCTGGTGCCCTGGGCCCAGGATATTCTGGCTGCCTTGGACCGGGGAGAGCTGGCCCTGGCCGATTACCAGCTGGACCAGTGGCGGCTAATGCACATTGGGGCCCAGCCTGTGCCCCCCAGCCTGGTAAAGCACTGGTGGAGCTACTTTCCCCACCACAAATACGATACCAACTATGGCCTCTCCGAGTCCACCGGCCCTGGCTGCGTGCACCTGGGCATGGACCACCCCCACAAGGTGGGCGCCATTGGCGTGCCTGGCTACGGCTGGGAGGTTAAAATTGTAGACGACCAGGGCCAGCCTGTGCCCCAGGGGGAGGTAGGCGAGCTGTGCGTAAAGGGCGGCGGCGTAATGGAGGGCTATTACCGAGACCCCCAGGCCACCGCCCAGGCCCTAGAGGGGCCCTGGCTTCACACCGGAGACATGGCCCGGCAGGACGAGGAGGGCTTTATCTTCTTGGTGGACCGGAAAAAGGACGTGATTATTTCTGGCGGCGAAAACCTGTACCCGGTGCAGATTGAGACCTTTTTGGCTGCCTGCGAAAAAATTCACGATGTGGCGGTCATCGGCCTGCCAGACCCCCGGCTGGGTGAAATCGCCGCGGCAATTATTCAGGTGAAAGAAGGGGCCTCCTGCACCCAAGAGGATATTATGGACTTCTGCGCCGGGCTGCCCCGGTACAAGCGGCCCAGAAAAATTATTTTTGCCCCAGTGCCCCGCAACGCCACCGGAAAAATTGAAAAGCCCAAGCTGCGGGAGCTGTATTGCGGCGTCCGGCTGGTAGAGGCCCAAAACCGGGGGTAAGGTCCCCCGCGCCCCGCATTTTACCAAAGGCAAAGCCTTATTGTCCACGGCCTGACGGCCGCTTGCCTAGCCCAAATTCACTGGAGGAATATTATGATTCGCCATATCTGCATGTTCACATTAGCCGACGACAACAAAGAGGCCCACATCGCCCAGTTCCTAGAGCGGGGCCAGGCGCTCTGCCAGCTTCCCACCATCCAAAACGGCCAGGTGGTCCGCAAAACCCAAAACGCCCCCAACGCCAACTACGATGTAGCCCTTATTTTCGATTTTAACACCATAGACGACCTGAACGCCTACCAGGTGTGCCCCCAGCATGTGGCCTTTGGCCAGTTTGTGGGAGCTATCCGCGTAGACAGGGCCTGTATCGACTACGAATTCTAAGTAAAAAAAGAGCTGGCCTGGCATGGCCGGCAGGCGGGCAAAATATCCATAAAACACCAAGCCGTTCTTTTTCGCAAAACGGATGAACCCGCCTTTATTTTCCATTTGGAGGTACATATTCCATGAAAAAACTGATCTTAGGCAACGCGGCTGTGGCCCGGGGCCTGTACGAGGCCGGCTGCGCTTTGGCCTCCAGCTACCCAGGCACGCCCAGCACAGAGATCACCGAAGAGGCCGGAAAATTCCCTGAGATTTACTGCGAGTGGGCCCCCAACGAAAAGGTGGCCCTAGAAACCGCCTTTGGGGCCAGCCTGGCCGGCAGGCGGGCCTTTTCCGCCATGAAGCATGTGGGCCTAAACGTGGCCGCCGACCCCCTGTTTACCATGAGCTACACAGGGGTAAACGCCGGCCTGGTCATTGCGGTGGCCGACGACCCCGCCATGCATTCCTCCCAAAACGAGCAGGACTCCAGGCACTACGCCCGAGCCGCCAAGCTCCCTATGCTGGAGCCCTCCAACTCTCAGGAGGCCCTGGCCTTTACCAAGCTTGCCTACCGGCTTTCTGAGGATTTTGATACCCCTGTGCTGCTGAAAATGTGTACCCGGGTGGCCCATTCCCAGTCGGTGGTAGCGCTGGGAGAGCGGGAGGCCCCCCAGGCCAAGGCCTATACAAAGTCTCCTGGCAAGTATGTTATGGCCCCCGCCAACGCGGTACGCCGCCACCCTGTAGTAGAGCGGCGGCTGCTGGACCTGGCCGCCTGGGCCGAAACCGCGGAGATTAACCAGGTAGAGGAGGGCCAGAACAGGGAAACCGGCATTATTACCTCCAGCACCTGCTACCAGTATGTAAAGGAGGCCTGCGGCCACCGGTTCCCTGTGCTGAAGCTGGGCATGGTTTGGCCCCTGCCCGAAAAGAAAATCCGAGAATTTGCCCAGTCTGTAAACCGGCTGGTGGTAGTGGAAGAGGGGGACCCCTTTATCCAGGCCTATTGCCAAAGCCTGGGCCTTGCCCCTGCCGGCAAAGAGCTTTTTCCCCTTACCGGCGAGCTTAGCCAGAACCTGATCGCCGAAAAGCTCTCTCTGCCTGTGCCTCATTACACAGGCCTAACAGAGGACCTGCCCAACCGTCCCCCGGTTATGTGCGCCGGGTGCCCCCACCGGGGCCTGTTCTATACCCTGCAGCGGCTGGGCTGCACTGTGCTGGGGGATATTGGCTGCTACACCCTGGGGGCCATGCCCCCTCTCTCCGCTATGGACATGACCCTGTGCATGGGCGCCTCTGTCAGCGGCCTTCACGGCTTTAACAAGGCCCTAGGGGGCGAATGGGAGAAAAAAACCGTGGCTGTCATCGGCGACTCCACCTTTGTCCACTCCGGCATGACAGGCCTTGCCAATGTGGCGTATAACCAGTCCAACTCCACGGTGATTATTCTGGATAACTCCATTACCGGCATGACAGGCCACCAGCAGAACCCCACCACTGGCTTTAACCTTCGAGGAGACCCGGCAGGCAAAATCGACCTGGAGGCCCTGTGCAGGGCCATGGGCATCGCCCGGGTACGGGTGGTAGACCCCTACGACCTTTCCGCCTGCCGCGCCGCCATACAAGAGGAGCTAAAGGCAGAGGAACCCTCGGTTATCATCTCCCGCCGGCCCTGCGCCCTGCTAAAACACGTAAAGCATAAGCCCGCCCTCCAGGCGGACCCGGAAAAGTGCAGGGGCTGCAAGGCCTGCATGAAAATTGGCTGCCCGGCCATTTCTATAAAAGAGGGCAAGGCTGTGGTAGACCCCGGCCAATGCCTGGGCTGCGGGGTCTGCCAGCAGCTTTGCGGGTTTGACGCGCTGAAGGAGGCGGAATGATGGATACAAAAAATATTATGATTGTAGGCGTAGGCGGCCAGGGCTCTTTGCTGGCCAGCAAGCTGCTGGGGCATCTGCTTTTACACCAAGGTTTTGATGTAAAGGTTTCCGAGGTCCACGGCATGAGCCAGCGGGGAGGCAGCGTGGTTACCTTTGTGCGCTATGGCAGCCAGGTCCACTCCCCTGTTATCGATAAGGGCCAGGCAGACGCCATTGTGTCCTTCGAGCTGCTGGAGGCCGCCCGCTGGCTGGAGTACCTAAAGCCCGGGGGCAAAATTATAACCAACACCCAGCAAATTGACCCTATGCCGGTTATTACCGGGGCAGCCCAGTACCCCCAGGGCTTGGTGGAAAAAATGCGGGCAAAGGGGGCGGCGGTAGACGCCATCAACTGCCTTTCCCTGGCCGAGGAGGCCGGAAACCTGAAAGCCGTAAACCTGGTGCTGCTGGGCCGGCTGAGCCATTATTTTGATTTCCCGGCAGAGGCCTGGCAGGCGGCGATTGAGGCCTGTGTGCCGGCAAAATTTTTGGAAGTGAACAAAAAGGCTTTCGCCCTGGGGCAAAATGCCTAGGGCTTGTTCAAAAATAGAGGAAATGAGGGATTTTTGGCCAGAAGGGGACAATTTCAAGGAGAAGAACCGCTGTAGTTAGCCGCGCTAACTACGTCAATCTCGCGATTGACGAGGATTTTCGACGTAGAAAGTGGCCTCTTATGCCAAAATTATGCCAAAAAAGACGGCGCTTTCGATTTTTCAAACAAGCCCTAGACTTCATTTTAGAAAGGACAGAGGAGCATGAGCTTTTCCCAATTGGCCGAAAGCCGGTTTTCCGCCCGAAAATTCTCTTCCCGGCCTGTAGAGCCGGAAAAACTGGAGGCCATTCTCCGGGCCGGGCAGGTCTCTCCCACCGCCTGCAATCTCCAGCCCCAGCGGGTGCTGGTTATACAGTCTCCCGCCGCTTTGGAGAAGCTGCAAAAATGCTCGGTCCACCACTTTGGGGAAACCCTGGCCCTATTGGTCTGTTATGACAAAACAGAGTGCTGGGCCAGGGGCTACGACGGCAAGGCCAGCGGCGAAACCGACGCGGCCATTGTGGCCACCCACATGATGCTTGCCGCCTGGGAACTGGGCATTGGCTCCACTTGGATCATGCACTTTATCCCCCAGGCCGTAGAGGAGGAGTTTTCCCTGCCAAAGGCTTACGAGCCCGCTGCCCTGCTGCTTATGGGCTACCCCGCGGAGGACTGCCGCCCCGCGCCCCTGCACAGCAAGAAAAAGCCCCTGGAAGAAACCGTTTTTTACGATTCCTTTTAACCCCCCTCAAACACAATTTGAAAGGACTGAGACCCATGGAAAGATACTATCAACCCGAGATCGAGCGCGCTTCTCGGGAGCAGATCCAAGCCTGGCAGGACGAACGCCTGGTGGCCCAGGTGCGGCATGTATGGAACAATGTGCCCTATTACCGGAAAAAAATGGAGGCAAAGGGCCTTACACCGGCCGATATCCAGTGCTGCGGCGACCTTTACAAGCTGCCCTTTCTCACCAAGGCCGACCTGCGGGAGGCCTACCCCTATGGGCTTATAGGCGTCCCCCTTAAAGACTGCGTGCGCATCCAGTCTACCAGCGGCACCACAGGCAAGCGGGTGGTGGCCTTTTACACCCAAGAGGATATTGACCTGTGGGAGGACTGCTGCGCCCGGGCCATTATGGCGGCAGGGGGCACCAATGAGGACGTGTGCCAGGTAAGCTATGGCTATGGCCTGTTTACCGGGGGCCCTGGGCTTAACGGGGGCAGCCACAAGGTGGGCTGCCTTACCATTCCCGCCAGCTCTGGCAATACCGAGCGGCAGATTATGTTTATCCAGGACCTTTCCGCCACCATCCTGTGCTGCACCCCCTCCTACGCCGCCTATCTTGGCGAAACCATGAAGGAAATGGGCCTTACTCCCGATGAAATCCCCCTAAAGGCCGGGATTTTTGGGGCCGAGGCCTGGAGCGAGGAGATGCGCCGGGACATTGAGAACACCTTGGGCATTAAGGCCTACGATATCTATGGCCTTACCGAGCTCTCCGGCCCCGGGGTCTCTTTCGAGTGCTCCGCCCAAAGCGGAATGCATGTAAATGAAGATCATTTTATCGCCGAAATTATTGACCCCGAAACCGGCGAGGTCCTCCCCGAGGGCTCCCAAGGCGAGCTGGTGTTCACCTCCATTACCAAAAAGGCCTTCCCCCTGCTGCGGTACCGCACCCGGGATATCTGCACCCTTACCCGGGAGCCCTGCCCCTGCGGCCGCACCCATGTAAAAATGCAAAAGCCCCAGGGCCGCACCGACGATATGCTCATTATCCGGGGCGTAAACGTGTTCCCCTCCCAAATTGAAACCGTGCTGCTAAACCACGGCTACCCGGCTAATTACCAAATTATTGTGGACCGGGTAAAGAACACCGACACCCTGGACGTGCAGGTGGAAATGACCCCGGAGATGTTCACGGACAACCTAGGCGACGTGGCCGCCCGGCAAAAAGAGCTGGTAGAGGGCCTGCGGTCTATGCTGGGCCTTACCGCCAAGGTAACGCTGGTGGCGCCTAAATCCATTGTGCGCAGCGAGGGCAAGGCCGTGCGGGTAATCGACAAGAGAAAAATCTAACAGCCTGTTGGGAAAATCGGTTCTAGAAATGGAGCTTGATCTGTACATAAACCTGAAATAAGGAGGGCAATCTCATGACAGTTAACCAAATCTCTGTTTTTCTGGAGAACAAGCCCGGCACGCTTACCGCCATGACCGGCCTGCTGGCGGAAAGCGGCATTGACATGCGGGCCCTAAGCCTGGCGGAGACCAACGACTTTGGCATTGTGCGCATTATTGTAGACGATGTGTACAGGGCCACCACTGTTTTAAAGGACGGGGGCTTTATCCACCAGCTTACCCCGGTGCTGGCGGTGCTGATTCCCGACGAGCCCGGCGGCCTGTACAAGGTGCTGGCGGTGCTGCGGGAGGCAAAGGTCAATGTGGAATACATGTACGCCTTTTTAGGCGGCGGGGACGTGGACCACGCCTACATGATCTTCCGGGTGCAGGACACCAAGGCCGCCGGCACAGCCCTGGCAGCCAAGGGCATCCGGCTGGTCAACCAGGAAAGCATTTCGCAAATTTAAAAAAAGCCCCGCGCCAAAAGAAAAGCGGCCCCCTCTGTTTCCCCCGCCGGGAAAAAGGGGGCCGCCCCTGTTCTCTCCGTTCACTCTGCGCGAAACTTCCCCCCGCTTTTCCCGCCGCTTTCGGCAACCTGCAAAAATATGAAATTCCCTCTTGCGTACAGCCCCAATTTCCTGTATTATTATAAATTGAGCAAACATAGGCCGACTGAAAGGAAAGTGGTGTAAATGGGCAAGTTTGGCAGCATGAATCGTTCCGCGTATTTGGTTCTGGAAAACGGCAGAGCCTTTAAGGGCCAGCGCTTTGGCGCCCAAGAGGAGCTGGTGGCCGAGGTGGTGTTTACCACCGGCATGTCTGGCTATTTGGAAACCCTTACCGACCGCAGCTATTGGGGTCAGATCGTTGTGCAGACCTTCCCCCTGATCGGCAATTATGGGGTTATTCCCGCCGATTTTGAAAGCGGCTGTATCGGCCCGAAAGGCTATATCGTAAAGCATTGGTGCCAAGCGCCCTCTAATTTCCGTTCAGAGGGCAGCCTTGACGCCTTTTTTAAAGAGCGGGGCCTTACCGCCCTTTCTGGCATTGATACCCGTGCCCTAACAAAAATTATCCGGGAAAAAGGGGTAATGAACGGGGTGATTACCAACGACCCCGCCTCTGTGGATTTGGCCGCTGTGGCCGCCTACCGGGTAGAGGGGGCCGTAAAGGCCACCTCGGTGAAAGAGCGCCGGGTAGAGGGACCGGAAAACCCCAAGTACCGGCTGGCCCTAATAGATTACGGCATGAAAGACAGCATCTGGAAACAGCTGGTAGAGCGGGGGGCACAGGTAAATATTTTGCCCTGCACCGCCACCGCCCAAGAGATTGCCGCCCTTCAGGTAGATGGGCTCATGCTCACCAATGGCCCCGGGGATCCCTCGGACAATAGGGACCTTATCCAAAACTTAAGGGAAATCTGCAGCCTTAAGCTGCCTACCTTTGCCATATGCCTGGGCCACCAGCTTATGGCGCTGGCCCACGGCTGCTCTACAGAAAAGCTGAAATACGGCCATCGGGGGGAGAACCAGCCGGTAAAGAATCTGGAAACCGGCAGGGTGTATATCTCCAGCCAGAACCACGGCTACGCGGTGGTTTCCAGCAGCATAGACCCCGCCTGGGGCAAGGAACTTTATAAAAATGTAAACGACGGCACCTGCGAGGGCGTGCGCTATATGGACATGCCCGCCTTTACCGTTCAGTTCCACCCAGAGGCCTGCGCCGGGCCCCTGGATACCAGAGGGCTGTTCGACGAGTTTTTGGCCATGACAGGAAAACATTGAGCCAGGGGCAAAACCACACGGGCTGGCCCTTGGGGCATTTACTATATTGAGGGGAGGAACTGAGAAAATGCAGGGAGATCCGGAAAACCGCGCAGATTGGAGCCGCTCTGTCACCGGCGTGGTGCTCCGAGAGGGAAAGGTCCTGCTGGCCAGGCACACCTATGGCGGGGGCAAGGGCCTGCTGATTGTGCCCGGGGGCTACCTGGAGCAGGGAGAGACCCCCCAGCAGGCCCTGCGGCGGGAGCTGCTGGAGGAAACCGGCATTGTGGCTAACCCGGGCCGGCTGCTGGCTGTGCGCTTTGGGGAGAAGGACTGGTACGCGGCCTTTGCGGCAGAGTATGTTTCCGGCCAGGCGGTTTCGGACCACAATGAGAACAGCGAGGTGGTTTGGATGGATACAGAGGAGGCCCTGGGCCGGGAGGATGTGCCGGGACTGACCAAGGAGCTCATCCGCTGCGCCCTGAAGGGCGCAGGGTTTGCGGCCCGGCCCTTTAACACGCCGGCAGGCATTGAGGAAAACAGCCTGTACGCGCCCCCAGAATCATAAAAAGGAAAAGCACAGAAGGAAGGATACAGAAGAAAAAGCGCAACGAAAAGAAGCCGTGGGGAGGCAGTAAAAGTTTCGTCAACCTTTTCAAAGGTTGCAGGGTTCTCAGGGACAGAGTCCCTGAGCCGCCGGAGGCGACCTCTGCCCTTGACCTTGCCGGAGGCGCAAAGCGCCGCAGGCTTTCTTATAATCAAAAAAATTTCGGGATGCAATCCCGACAAGCCCCTTTCACAATTCCATGCCCCCAAACCGCCCCTTCAAAACCGCCGGTTATTTTAAGAACGGCAGCGCTGCCTTCGCTACATCACTTTTGGATAAGGAGTGTAAAACTATGCCACTGAATAAGGATATCAAGAAAATACTGGTCATCGGCTCCGGCCCCATTGTCATCGGCCAGGCTGCGGAGTTCGACTACGCGGGCACCCAGGCCTGCCGGGCCCTGCGGGAGGATGGCATTGAAATCGTGCTGGTAAACTCCAACCCCGCCACCATTATGACCGACCAGGCTATGGCGGACCGGATCTATATTGAGCCCCTTACCCTCACCACCGTCAAGCGCATTATCGAAAAGGAAAAGCCAGACAGCATCCTCTCTGGCTTTGGGGGCCAGACCGGCCTTACCCTTTCCATGCAGCTGGCCAGAGAGGGCTTTCTTCAAAAGCACGGCGTACGCCTGCTGGGCGCGGGCCCCGAAACCATTGACAAGGCCGAGGACCGCCAGCTCTTTAAAGACGCCATGGAGCGCATTG
>CAJUSM010000005.1 GCA_910588935.1 uncultured Oscillospiraceae bacterium | reverse complement strand
CCAGGGGCCGAAAAGGTTCGGTAATGTAATCATCCGCGCCCAAAGTAAGGCCTGTAATCTTGTCGGTCTCCTCTATTTTCGCTGTAAGCATAATAACCGGGTAGTTGTACCGCTCCCGTATCTTCTGGCAGATGGTAAAGCCACTGACACCAGGGAGCATAACATCTAAAATGGCCAAATCCAGCTCTATGGAGTCGATACACGCTAGGGCCTCTGCCGCTGTATAAAATTTGAACACAGTATAATCCTCATTTTTTAGATACAGCTCTATCAGATCGGCAATCTCAATTTCATCATCTACAATCAGAATTTTATCTGGCATCCGCGCCGCCTCCTATCCCTTTCTATTTTAGCGGATTTCTCTGACCCATGCAATGTTTTTTCCTCCAAAAAGGGGAACCGTTGGAGGCCACAAAAATAGAAGTCGGAGTGAAATCCTCTGACACTCCTGGCAATTGAGGTTTTTCCCATCATGATCTGGGGAAAACGAATGTTAAAAAAAGAAAATCCCCAGAAACCTTACAGTTTCTAGGGATTCTCCTGGAGCTGCTATCCAGATTCGAACTGGAGACCTCATCCTTACCAAGGATGTGCTCTACCACCTGAGCCATAGCAGCATATACAGCCTGAAACAGAATACCAAAACCTGGTACAGTAGCCTGCAGGCTGTGTTGGCGACCCGGAACGGGCTCGAACCGTCGACCTCTAGCGTGACAGGCTAGCGTTCTAACCAACTGAACTACCGGGCCAATTTTTTGCCTTTAAGAGCTTCACCGCCCTCATCGACCTTGTATATTATACGACAGCAGGTCCCATTTGTCAAGGTTTTTTCACAAAAAATTTTATGGGATTTCTTTTAGGAAAATCTCCCTGTTTTATTGACAGGCCTCTGCAAAATAATGTATCATATTCAATAGAAATTAAAGTCCAGCAGGCCGCCAGGAGGCAGGCCGGAAAGGAAGCACAATGGACCTGACATTCCTGTTTTCCAATCCGCTGATTAATGTAAGCATCATATCCTGGGCGGCGGCCCAAGTAATAAAGACTGCCATTGAGAGCATAAAGCATGGCCAATTTGACCGGCACAGGCTGGCTGGGGCTGGGGGTATGCCCAGCTCTCACTCAGCAGTAACCTGCTCGGTGTTGCTCACCTCCTATTATCTGTACGGTTTCAACTCCCCCATCTTTGCCCTGTCCTTTGTGCTGGCTCTTATTGTCATGTACGACGCCACAGGGGTGCGCTGGGCGGCAGGCCTCCACGCCCGGGCCATCAACCATGTGGTAGAGTACCTAGAAAAGGCAGAAGGCGCCCAGGATCCCCAAGCCCTGCGGCAGCTCATCCCTAAGCTAAACGAGTCTTTGGGCCACCGCATTCGGGAGGTTATCTGCGGGGCGGGGCTGGGGTTTGTAATTGCCATACTGGGGCATTTGCTACGGCAGGGAGGCCGGTAGAAGGATGTGTTGATACATGGGGAAGCCAAAGAGGTTTCCTCTTTTTCTTTGGCTTTCAAGGGCTAGGGCTTGTCTGGCATTTCACTCTCATCTATGGCTCGGGGCAGCCTCTTTTAAAGACCCCCTCCCACACAGCCTTTGAGAAAGGCAAGACTTGATTTCAGAAAATCCGCAAAACTTTTATTGAGGCCAGCCGGCATCATTGAGCGGGGGTTCTTTCCGCAGTTCAGGTTTTACACTCTCCTTTGGGCACGCCCCCTCCTGCTTCCCCTCTTGCGCCTTTCTTCTTTTTGGTGTACAATAGTAGTTGCAAATGAAACTAAGGAGGCGCAGCTCGTGGCTGTAATAGACAAAATCCGCCCCTATCTAGGGGACGAGCAGTTTTACCTCACCGTGGCTACTGTGGCCGTCCCCATCTCCCTACAGGGGCTTATCACCATAGGCGTAAACATGATGGATACCATTATGCTGGGCAGCTTAGGCGAAACCGCCCTTTCCGCCTCGTCCCTTGCCAACCAGTTTATCAATATTTTCCACATCTGCTGCATGGGCATTGGCATGGGGGCCTCCGTGCTCACCTCACGGTTTTGGGGGATGCAGGACAGGCACTCTCTGCGCAAAGCCATCACCATTATGCTCCGGCTTTGCCTGGTGATTGCCTCCCTGTTTACCGCTGCCACTATTCTCACCCCTCGGGGGCTAATGGCCATTTACACCCAAGAGGAGCCGATTATCCAGGCCGGAGCCGGGTATTTTAGGTGGTCGATTCCCTGCTACCTGCTGCTGGGCCTTTCTCTTACCTGCACCATTGTGCTGCGCAGCGTGGGCCAGGTCCGCCTGCCCCTGCTCAGCTCTATTGGGGCATTTTTTGTAAACATATTTTTTAACTACACCTTCATTTTTGGCAAATTTGGGGCCCCGGCAATGGGAGTAGAGGGGGCGGCCTTGGGCACCCTGATTTCCCGGGCTTTTGAGTTTGCCGTTATTTGCGGCTATTTCTTCCTGATCGACCAAAAAATTGGCTACCGTTTGGGCCACCTCTTTCTCAAATGCGGAGATCTGGTGGGGGATTACCTGCGCGTCAGCATCCCAGTATTGGTTAGCGATGCCCTGCTGGCCTTAGGAAACAGCGCTGTGGCTATGGTAATGGGGCGCATTGGCTCCAGCTTTGTCTCCGCCAACGCCATTACCACTGTAACCCAGCAGCTCAGCACAGTTTTCATCCAGGGCATTTCTAACGCCAGCGCCATTATTACTGGCCACACCCTTGGCCAGGGAGACACAGAAAAAGCCCAGCGCCAGGGGGTAACCTTTCTGGGGCTGGGCGCGCTCATTGGCATTCTGGCGGGGGGTCTCATCATGGTGATTAGCGGCCCCATTATTGGCTGCTACAGCATCAATGCCGAAACCCAGAACATTGCTGTACAGCTAATGATGGCAGTGGGCGTTATCGTTATTTTCCAATCCATGAATTCCATTCTGACCAAAGGGGTACTTCGGGGCGGGGGCGATACCAAGTTTCTCATGCTGGCAGACATCCTATTTCTTTGGGTGGCCTCTATTCCCTTAGGAGCGCTGGCAGGGCTGTGGTGGCATTTGCCGGCCTTCTGGATTTACACATTTTTAAAAATTGACCAATTTATTAAGGCCATCTGGTGCGTGTTCCGGCTGGGCAGCAAAAAGTGGATTAAAAAGATATAGCCCCCAAACCCTCTGCCAGGACCCGCGCCCTACCAAAAAAACAAGGAGGAACCACCCATGTCTTATACTATTTCACAGGCTGCCAAGCGTTATCACATTGAGCCCCATACCCTGCGGTTTTACGAAAAAGAGGGCATTGTATCCCCTCACCGCACTCCCGGCGGGGCCAGGTTTTACACGGACCAAGACATTGCCCAGCTGGAAATGGCTCTTTGTCTCCGGGGTACCGGAATGCCCATTAAGGAGATCCGCCGGTATTTCCAGCTGGTAGCCCAGGGGGAGGGCACTGTTGAACAGCGCCTAGAGCTTTTTGCCCAACATCGGCGGCGAATACTGGAGGAGATTGGCGAGCTACAGAAAAACCTAAGCCGGATTGAACATAAAATGGAAATATACCGCCAACTGGCCAGCCAGGATAAGCAGGGCTAAGATATAGAAGAAAAAACCAAAAGAAAGATGCGGGGTGGCGAAACAAAAAGTTCGCCACCCTTTTAAGGCTTCAGAGCTTGGGGCAGAGTCCCAAGCTCTTGCTCTTGCCGAAGGCATTAAAACAATGCGAAAGGGCCGGCCGTAAGGCCCCTCTCGGGATGCAATCCCCACAAGCCCTTTCTAAGGCGTAGATCCTCTCCTTCAACCACTCCCCCCAACCCCCCCGAAGCAATGATCTCTTACAGGATCACCTTGTGGAACACCTTTTTCCCCTTGCGGATTACAACTCCGGCCTTTAGCTGTTCCTCATCAAAGCTGGCCCCTATATCCGCCACCTTTTCTTCGTTGGCAGAAACGCCGCCCTGCTGCACCAGCCGCCTGGCCTCACCTTTGGAGGCGGCCAAACCCGCCTTTACCAGCAGGTCTAAAATGGTGATTGCCCCATTGGTAAGGTCGCTGGCAGAAAGGGTAGTGGTAGGCATGTTGGCGGTATTCTTTCCCGCGCCAAATAGGGCCCGGGCCCCTTCTTGGGCCTTTGCCGCCTCCTCTTCCCCGTGAACCATAGCGGTAAGCTGGAAAGCCAAAATCTCCTTCGCCTGGTTTAGCTGGCTGCCCTCCCACTTGGCCATCTCCTCTAGCTCTTCCAACGGCAAAAAGGTAAGCATGCGCAGGCATTTCATCACGTCCGCGTCCTCCACATTTCGCCAGTACTGGTAAAAGTCGAAAGGCGAGGTTTTATTGGGGTCCAGCCATACGGCGTTGCCAGCGGTTTTGCCCATTTTATTCCCCTGGGAATCGGTGAGCAGAGGAATGGTGAGCACCTGGGCATCCTTGCCCAGTTTCCGGCGGATAAGCTCTGTGCCCCCCAGCATGTTGCTCCACTGGTCGTTGCCGCCAAACTGCATGTTGCAGCCGTGGTGCTGGAACATGTAGTAGAAATCGTAGGACTGCATGATCATATAATTGAACTCTAGGAAAGAGAGGCCCTTCTCCATGCGCTGCTTGTAGCAGTCTGCCCGGAGCATATTGTTCACAGAGAAACAGGCCCCAACCTCTCGGAGCAGTTCAATATAGTTTAGCTTCAGCAGCCATTGGGCGTTATTCAGCATTTGGGCCTTACCTGGGCCAAACTCAATAAAGCGCTCCATCTGCTTTTTAAAGCAGGCGGCGTTATGGTCAATGTCCTCCATGGTCAACATTTTTCGCATATCTGTGCGGCCAGAGGGATCCCCTACAGTAGTGGTGCCCCCGCCAATTAGGGCAATGGGCTGGTTACCGGCCATCTGCAGGCGCTTCATCAGCACCAGGGTCATAAAGTGGCCGGCGGTTAGGCTGTCGGCGGTACAGTCGTAGCCAATGTAAAAGGTGGCCTTGCCATTGTTGATTAGGTCCCGGACCTCCTCCTCGTTGGTCACCTGGGCGATCAGGCCTCTGGCCTGAAGCTCTTCGTAAATTTGCATTTTCTCCAATCCTCTCTTCTATCGTATTTTTTCATAGTCTACTGTGCACATTCCCTGTTTTATCAAATGGACCTCCCCTGTGGGACGGTAGCCTAAGCTTTCGTAAAACCTGCACAGCCCCGGCTCCTGGAGAATAGTATCCAGCTCCCACCGCTTTACCTCTGGATACTGGGCCTCCAGCAGCTCCATGGCCTTATGCCCAATTCCCTGCCCCTGGCACTCTGGCAGCAGCCCAATGGGGCTTACCCGGCAGGTGCTTTCCCAGTGGCGAATGCCCGCAAAGCCCACAACACGGCCGCTCTCCAAAATAAACCAGTAATCCTTTTGCTGAATCTTTCGCGTTAGGGTTTCTAAGGACTCCATGGCCGGGTTGGTGTTACTATCCTGGTATTTTTTCAGCAAGGCCTCAAAGGCCTTGCGCTGTATATCCAGCAGGGCGGGGGCGTCTTTGAGCCTCGCCGGCTTCACAGCAACTTCTGGAACAAAACTGTGACGAATTTTCTTTTCACCTCCATTGCCCCTGGCCGGCGGAGAAGACAAAAAGCCCTCTGCCAAGCCGCCATAGGCGCAGCTTTTGCAGAGGGCGATAAAACAAAATCGCGGTACCACCTCTTTTTACCAGAAACCTCGCGGCTCCGGCCTTAACAGGTACAAGGAATTCACTTCCTGATACCCTGACAGTGTAACGCCTGTCAGACGGCTTTCCCTACTGGCGTTTCAGGAAAGCGGCTCGGGAGGGTATTTTCAGCCCCTGCTATGGTCCCGCTTCCACCAGCTGCGGGCTCTCTTTGCCATGTAGAGCAGGGCTTACTTGCATTCCGTCATTGCCATTGGCAAATATTATAGACGATTTGGAGCAGGATGTCAAGGGCTTTTTCTCAGGGAATTGACCAAGATAAAAGCAGGGTTAAGAAAGCAAAGGCCAGCTCTCCTATGCCGGTTGGCCTGATAAAGAGTTGTAATGCTTCGCTTCGCCTTGTTTTCCTTTAGGAAAGGTTATGAAAAAACCAAATCATCTCCCTACCCTTTCCCAGGCCCCCTCACTTAGAGCATTCCCTCTCCCGGGCTTTCCTCAGCATCTCCTCCGCCATATCCAGCTGCAGCTGGGTGGCCTCTTCCCCGCCAATTATTCTGGCCAGCTCCCGCTTGCGGCCCTCCAGGTCCAGGGGCTCTACCTGGGTAAAGGTCCGCCCTTTTTCCACATGCTTTGTTATACGCAAATGATTTTCCGCCATCGCCGCAATTTGGGCCAAATGGGTAATGCACAGCACCTGCCTGTTTTTGCTGACCTGGCGCAGCTTTTCTCCAATGCGGTTGGCGGCCGCCCCGCTAACCCCTGCGTCTACCTCGTCAAAAATCAAGGTGTCGATTTTGTCCATACCGGAAAGCACGGTTTTCACCGCCAGCATAATCCGGGAAAGCTCGCCTCCCGAGGCGATTTTGGATAGAGGCTTGGGGGGCTCTCCCTTGTTGGCCGATACTAAGAACTGCAGGCGGTCGCAGCCTGTGGCGGTTAGGGGCACCCGCTCAATCTCTGCCACAAACTCTACCCCAGGCATGTTAAGAAAGGCCAGCTCTGCCTTTACCTGCCGGGTAAATTTTGCCGCCCAGTCCCGCCGCTTTCCCGAAAGCTCCCGGGCTAAGGCAATGGCTGCCGCCTTTTCCTTTTCGTAGCCGGCCTCCAGCTCCTCACGGGTTTCGTCGGAAAACTGGATTTCGTGGAGCTCTTTTTGGCAGCGGTCCAAAAAAGCCAGCATATCCTCCTCTGTTTCCCCGTATTTTAGGCCCAGGCGATAGAGCTGATCCAGCCGGTCCTCTATGGCGTCCAAAGCCGCCGGGTCAAACTCTATCGCCAAGCTATACAGGGCGCTCTCCCCGTCCTCCAGCAAAAAGCCTGCCTCCCGCAGCTTTTGGGCAGCCTCTTCCAGCTGAGGCATAAACTCTGCCGCCCGCTCCAGCTCTCCTGCCGCCCGGCCCAGCTCTGAAACCACCCCGCTGCTCTCCTCGTCTCCAGAAAGGATGCGTTTTGCCAGCTCCACAGCGTCGGAAATTCGCCCGCTGTTTCGGATGGCGTCCCGGTTCTTTGTCAACTCCTCCCGTTCGCCAGGGGTAATGCCCGCCTCTTCCAGTTCGCCAATCTGGTACCGCAGCAAGTCTGCCCGGCGATTCTTCTCTCCTTGGTCGGTATTCAGTTCTTTCAGCCGGCGCTGAAAGCCCCGCAGCCGCTGATAGCTGGCCTTGTACCGCTCCAGCAGGCCTTCCAGCTGGCCAAAGCTATCGATATAGTTCATATGGAGCTCAGGGGAAAGGAGCTCGTAGCTTTCATGCTGGCCATGAACCCCAATCAGCCGGGGCGCAATGGTTTTTAGCATAGACACGGTAGCCGGAGCGCCATTGAGCTTGCAGGAGGATTTTCCTTCCAGGCGAATGTTCCGCTGGACCAGCAGGGAACCCTCCTCCTCCCGGGGCACGGAGAGGCTGTCCAGCAGCTCCAGCACGTCCCCTGCCAGGCCGGTAAACAGGGCGGAGACAGAGGCGGCTGACTCCCCTGTACGCACCAGCTCCTTAGAGGTGCGCTCCCCTAAAATAGCGTGGATGGCGTCTATAATCATAGATTTTCCCGCGCCGGTTTCGCCGGTAAGCACGGTAAATCCGGGCTCCAGGTCGATAGAGGCGCGTTCGATAACAGCGATATTGTTAATAAACAACTGTGCAAGCACGGCAAAGCCTCCTGTTGTAACGAAAATGGGAAATTTAGCCGGACGCCGGCCAGAACTTGGTTTTGCCCTGGGCAGCATTCCTTAGCTGCCCTTCAGCAGCTTTTTCAGCTCCTCCTGGGCGGCTTTGGCGGCAGACTCTGTGCGGCAGGCCACAAAGATCGTATCCTCCCCGGCCAGGGTGCCCACAAAGTCCTCCCACACCATAGCATCCATCGCGGCACACACCGCCTGGGCCATGCCGCTCATACATTTAATGACCAGCAAGTTCCCCGCGGCCTCTGCGGAGAGAGCCGCGTCTGTAAAAAAATCGTAAAACTTAGAGGCCATATCTGGCTGGGAATCGGTCCCTATGGAATACTTGTACCGGCCTGAGCCTGACTGGATTTTAATGAGGCGCAGCTCTCGAATGTCCCGGGAAACCGTGGCCTGGGTTACATCAAACCCAGCCTCCCGCAGATAGCGAAGAAGTTCATCCTGGGTTTCCAGGTCCATCTCTCGGATCAGCTCCAGTATTTTTGCATGGCGTCGGCTTTTCATCGCAGCTCCTTTCCGGCGGCTTGCCGCCAGGTCTTTTATAGGGACTTGAATTTTAAAAAGCAGGGCTAGGGGAAGAAAGCAAGAACAGCATCCCGAGTTTTTCTGGATTCTTGTTTTGAAAAGGAGCTGCCCACCGGTTCCCCTTCCCCACCCATCAAGCCGGCAGGCGGCACGGCAAAGCTTTTTGGGGCTCCAGTTTTTTACTCTCACGCCTTTTATTGCCCTTCTAACAGCTTTTCGTTCAGCGTATCGTAAAAATTGTGCTCTCCCAGCCGGATAAACCGGACCGCCCCTGCCCGCCGGGCAAAGCACAGCCGGTCCCCTTCTAGCAGCTCCACTGGCGTCTCCCCGTCTACTGTAAGGAACAGGCTTCCCCGGTTCCGGGGAATCTCCACTGTCAGCCTGGTATCCGGGGCAAAAACCACGCTGCGGTTGAACAGGGAATGGGGGCAGATGGGAGTATAGATCATGCAGTCCATATTGGGCTCTACCACCGGCCCCCCAGCAGACAGGGAATAGGCCGTAGAGCCAGTGGGCGTGGCCACAATAAAGCCATCCGCCCGGTAATTGTAGGCCTGGCCCTCGCCTACCGCCATACGGTACTCCACAATTTTTGCCAGCTCCGCCGAGATTACCCCGTCGTTCAGAGCGGTAAAGGCCCGCCGCTGCCCATCGGAAACCAGGGTAATTTCCAGCATCATCCGCCGTTCCTCCTGATAGTCCCCTGCTGCCAGCCGGGGAAGCAGCTCCAGCTCTCGGCTTTCTAGGCCAGCGGTAAAGCCCAGCTTGCCCGCGTTTACACCTAGCACCGGGATATCCAGCCGGGCGGCCAACTTGGCGGCGGCAATAATGGTACCGTCTCCTCCCACTGCCAAAACCATGTGGCAGCCTGCCACAGCCCTTTGGGCAGCCTCCTTGGCAGGGCCCTGACCGTACAGGCCCTGAACCAACACGACCTGGCAGCCGCAGCCCTCCAGCAGGGCAGCCGCAGCCTGGGCACAGGCCGGAGCCCTTTTTTTAACTGGGTTGGGGGCCACCGCGATTTTCATATACCTGTCTCCTCTCCCATAAGCTCTCGGTTAAGCCGGATCCAAAGCCTGGTGGGAGGCCTCCACCACCTGCGCCCCCTGAGCCAGCCCCTGGGCAGGTTCCGGCGATTGGGACCGCTCCAGAAAAATGAGGTACTCAATATTTCCCTCCGGCCCCTTTACTGGGGAAAAATTCAGGCCCAACACGGAAAAGCCGTTTTCCAGGGCAAAGCTTTCAATCTTCTCAATTACTTCCTGGTGAACCTGGCGGTCCCGGATTACCCCCTTTTTTCCCACCTTTTCCCGCCCCGCCTCAAACTGAGGCTTAATCAGGCAGACCCCTCGGCCCTTTGGGGCAAGAAGGGCCCGTATGGCAGGCAGCACCAGGGTTAGGGAGATAAAGGACACGTCCACCGAAAAAAAGCCGATTTCCTCCGGCACCTGTTCCCGGCTAAGATACCTGGCATTGGTACGCTCCAGGCTGATCACCCGGGGATTCTGGCGCAGGGACCAGGCCAGCTGTCCATAACCCACATCTACGGCATACACCCGCTGGGCACCATTTTGCAGCATACAATCTGTAAAGCCTCCGGTGGAGGCTCCCACATCCATGCAGATAAGCCCAGCCAGGTCTAGGCCAAAGCAAGTCATGGCCTTTTCCAGCTTCAGCCCGCCCCGGCTCACATATTTCTGGTTCCCGCCCCGAACCTCCAACCGGCAGTCTTCCCGGAACAGGTCTCCAGGTTTATCCGCCTTTTGGTTGTCCGCATACACAGCCCCAGCCATTATCAGGGCTTTGGCCTTTTCCCGGCTGGGAGCCAAGCCCCGCTCGGTCACCAGCAGGTCAAGCCTCTTTTTTCCCAAAATGATCTTCCTCCTTCTCCCAGCAGCCCAACAGGTCTTTCTCCATGCATCCCGCGGAAAGGCCCAGCTCCTCTAGGGCCCGGAACATGGGGCTGTGGGCTACAAAGGGGTTTTCTATCCCCCGAAGCGTCCAGCTCCCCCGGTAGCCCCGCTCCAGCAGCAGGGCACCAAAGCCCTCGCCAATACCGCCCTGGCGCAGGCCCTCCTCGTAAAAAAGCACATGGCTGCAGCCCAAGACCTCCTCCGCTGCGGCTGGGTCTATGGGTACAATCCGGTTGAGCTTGAGCAGCTTTACCCCAACGCCCTGTTCCTTCAGCCGCCGGACCGCCTCGGCCCCAAAGGAGAACAACCGGCCATAGGTAACTAAGCACAGAGAAGCCTCAGGGTCGCCATACACAGACCAGGGGTCTGTAGTGCTGCGAAAACAGGGAGGCTTATACAGCTCCTTTCTTCGGGGATAGCGGATGGCGCAAATACCCCCAGGCTCCCGGGCCAAAAAGGCCAGCTGGTCTCGCAGCTCTTGAAAATAGGCTGGGGAGTACAGGGTCACCCCAGGAATAGACCGGAGAAAGGCGGCGTCGAACAGGCCCTGGTGGGTTTTACCATCCTCCCCCACAATTCCCGCCCGGTCAATGGCTAAGATCACTTTTACATTCTGCAGCGCCACATCGTGGATCAGCTGGTCGTAGGCCCGCTGAAGAAAAGTGGAGTACACGGCAAACACCGGCAGCATTCCCCCTGCCGCCAGGCCCCCGGCAAAGGTGGCCCCATGGCCCTCCGCAATGCCTACATCGTAAAACCGTTTCTTAAACCGCTCCCGGAAAAGGGAAAGACCTGTGCCCTCCTGCATGGCGGCAGTAATGGCGCAAACGCGGCTATCCCTCTCAGCCAGCCCGCACAGGGCCTGGCCGAACACATCGGAAAAGGTCTCCGCCTTTTCCCCTGTGGCCCCGGTATCCACATCGAAACCAGAAAGGCCGTGGTACAGGGTAGGGGCCTGCTCTGCATACTGGTAGCCCTTACCCTTATAGGTGCGCACATGAATGAGCACCGGCTTGTGGATAAGCTTAACCGCCTCCAGGGTTTCGGCCAGCTCCCTTACATTGTGCCCGTCAAAGGGTCCGTAATAGGCAAAGCCCAGGTCGCTGAACACATTAGACCCATAAAGCATTTTTTTCAGGCTGTCCTTCACCCGGCGCATAAAGGCCGCAATGGCTCCGCCCACCACCGGCAGCCGGCCTAGGGCCTGCTCTACATTCCCTTTAGCTTTCAGGTAACCGGGCTTGGTGCGCATGTAGGTTAGATACCGGGCAATAGAGCCCACATTTTTGGAAATGGACATGGTATTGTCGTTGAGGATCACAATAAGATTCCGGCGGAACTGGCCGGCGTTGTTCAGCCCCTCAAAGGCTAAGCCTCCGGTTAGGGCGCCGTCCCCGATCACCGCCGCCACCCAGCCCTCCTTTTCCCCCAGCAGCCTGGCCTGGGAGAGCCCCAGGGCCGATGAGATAGAGGTACTGCTGTGGCCAGTGGTAAACTGGTCGCAGGGGCTCTCCTCCCGGCAGGGAAAGCCGGAAAGCCCTCCCTCCCGGCGCAGGGAAGAAAAGGCTTGGTACCGGCCGGTGAGCAGCTTATAGGGGTAGCTCTGGTGGCCCACATCCCACACAATGGCGTCCTCCGGGGGATGAAAGGCCAGGCAGAGAGCTACGGTAAGCTCCACTACCCCCAGATTAGAGGCCAAATGGCCGCCATTGTCAGAGACCGTGCGGATGATCACCTGACGTATTTCCTCACACAGGTTTTCCAGCTCCTGGAGGCTGAGCTTCTTCAGGTCCTGGGGGGAACGGATCCCTTCCAGCAGGTCAGCCATGAGAATCCCCGGCCTTTTCCAGGCTGAGCCTGGCGGCTGCCACAGTATTTTTCATCAGCATAGCAATGGTCATAGGGCCCACCCCGCCAGGAACAGGGGTAATGTAGGCCGCCTTTTCCGCCACCTCCTCAAAAACCACGTCTCCGCAAAGCTTGCCGTTTTTGTCCCGGTTCATACCTACATCAATTACCACAGCCCCGGGTTTCACCATATCTCCGGTAACAAAGGCAGCCCTGCCCACAGCAGAGACCAGAATGTCCGCCTCCCGGCAGATTTCCGGCAGGTTCTGGGTTTTGCTGTGGCAAATGGTCACCGTGCCGTTTTGGTGGAGCAGCAGCATGGCCATAGGCTTGCCCACAATATCGCTGCGGCCGATGACCACACAGCGCTTTCCGGCAATTTCTACCCCAGTGGACCGGATAAGCTCGATTACCCCTGCAGGGGTGCAGGGCAAAAAGGTATACCGGCCCCGCATAATTTTTCCCACATTATACGCATGGAAGGCGTCCACATCCTTATGGGGGGCAATGGTCTCCACCACCCCGGCCTCGTCCAGCCCAGCGGGCAGGGGAGACTGCACCAGAATGCCATGAATATTGGGATCGGCGTTCAGTTTTTCTACCAAAGCCAGCAGCTCCTGTTGGGAGGTTTCCCCGGACAAAGCGTACTCCTCCGAGTGGATGCCCACCTCCTGGCAAGCTTTCTTTTTATTGTTCACATAGATGCGGGAGGCAGGGTCGCTCCCCACAATAACCACAGCCAGCCCAGGTACAACGCCCTGGGCTGCCAGGGCCTGTACCTCCTGGGCGGCCTCCGCTTTTACTTTGGCTGCCACGGCCTTGCCGTCTATGATGGTTGCCATAATAAATACCTCCTGAGTTTTGCTGGGGTTTTGGGGTTCGTTTGGGAGAGCATGTGCTTTTCTTGCTTGGAAGAGTTGTGAGGCGTGTTTTGAGGGTGTAAAAGAGCTATCAGGATTTCTGCCCCGCCTGCCGGCGATAGACGCTTTCAGCCGAAAATCACCGCCGGGAATTTTTTATATGGCCTTTCTACAAGGGCATGGAACTCTGCCCCAGCCTTTGTAGGGGTTGGCAAAACGATTGTGTAGCCCTTCGGCTTTTTGAATTCAGGCTTTTTCTTCTGTACCGGACGTTTTTTCTTCAGGCTTTTCCGCTGGCGTTTCTTCTTTCTTTTCCTTTGCCGGCGATTCTTCCTCATAGGGGGGCAAATCGCCAAAAATGGTACTTCCCCCCATATCCGGCTCTTCCTGGGTTTCTCCCAGCCCAATGCTCTCCATCACATACCGGCTTCCGCAGCCTGTCAGGCTGTTCTTATGCCGCAGGGCAACGAGCAGGCCGATACCAACCACCACGCAGGCCCCAGCTACCACCTGGGAGATCTTTAAGCTGCCGATCATCAAGCTGTCCGTGCGGGTACCCTCTATAAAGAAACGCACTGCCCCATACCACACAATATACAGAATAAAGGTCTGGCCGTCGTACCGCCGGAACCGCCGGGTAAAAATATGCAGCAGCAAAAACCCCAGCAGGCACAAAGCCGACTCGTATAAAAAGCAGGGATGCACCGGCCCCTCTGGCACCACAGCCCGGGTGTTGTCGCTAACCATACCCCAGGGCAGGTTGGTGGCCCCGCCAAAGCACTCTTGGTTTACAAAATTCCCCCAGCGCCCCACGCCCTGGCCGATCAGAAAGCCTAAGCTGGCCAGATCCAGCACCGCCGGCACCCGCAGGCCACGCCACTTAGCCACTAATCCGCCAAAGACCATGGCGCCTATGAAGCCGCCGTATATGGCAATTCCACCGTCGTGGATATACAAAATCTGTATAGGATCCTGCCAGTACTTATCGCCGGGATAAAAGAGCACATAGTACAGCCGGGCGCAGATAATACCGCCAATGGTACCAGCGATAACAGCATCGATGAGGTGATCCATATCAATATCCATTTTTTTAGCGCTGATACCCGCATAGCCCAGGGCCAGCAAAAAGCCTAGGGCAATAATAACCCCATACCAGCGGATGTCGTAGCTGCCTATAGAAAAGGCCACCTCGTTTACTGTAAAGCTAAGCCCCAGGCTGGGGAATTCTACCAAATGATTCATGCACCAATCCTTCTTTCTGAACAAAAATTGCGGAAACATCCAAACCCCCACATACAGCCCGCCACCTAAAAAAGCAGGAGCAGCAACCCTACAAAGGCCTTACCACCGAAAGCACGCTTCGGTCCTCCCGAAAAATATCCAGCTTAGCCTCCACCTGCTCCAAGGTAAGCTCCGCCAGAGCGTCGATGTACCGAAAGGGCTCTTGCCCTCGAAGTACAAAATCCGCCAAAGAGCCAGCTACCCCTCCTGGGTGGTTCATGGCCCCAATGGCCTCCCCATATAGGCTGCGCTTAGCAAGCTCAAAGGCCTCTGGCTCCAGGCCCTGGGCCTTTACCCGGGCAATTTCTCGGGCAATCACCTTAGCCGCGCCCTGTGGATCCCGGGATTCCCCTCCAAAAATAGGGGTGGCATAGCCTCGGCCTTCAAAATATTGATAGCCAAAACTGGCTTCATTTACCAACCCCTTGTCTAAGAGCTCTCGAAAGAGAGGGGAGGCATCAGAGGCCAAAACATCCAGCAGCACCGTAACCGCCGCCAAGTCCTCCTCGCTCCTGGGCCCGCCCTTATCCTTATAGCCGAACTGGAAACAAGGCATATCTGTAGGAAGCCGCTGCTCCACCAAAGGCGTTACCACAGTATCCGGCTCCGGGGGCAGCACCCGCCGTACCTGGAAAGGGCCCGCGGGCTTTAGCTTTTGGCTGCACAGCTCCAGTACCTTGTCCTTTTGAAAATGCCCGGCCAGTACCAGCGCCATATTCCGCAAATTATAAAAAGTATTGTAGCAACGGTACAGATGGGCAGGGGTAATCTGGGCAATGCTCTCCACCGTGCCCGCCTCGTCCTGCCGGACAGGGTGGGCGTGGTACATGGCCTGCAGGTAGTTCAGTACTACCCGCCAGTTGGGAGAATCGTCGTACATCTTAATTTCTTGGGCAATAATTCCCCGCTCCTTGGCCACGGTCTCCTCTGTGAAATAGGGGGCCTGTACAAAATCCAACAGGATTTCCAGGGATTCATACAGCCTGTCTGTGCAGGAGAACACATAGCTGGTAGACTCGGCGCCGGTATAGGCGTTGGCATTGGCCCCTGCCTGGGCAAAGCGGGCAAAGGCGTCACCCTCGCCGCTTTCAAACAGCTTATGCTCCAAGTAATGGGCAATGCCCAGGGGCATTTCTGTGGGGGCAGCCTCCCCCTCCCCCTGGAAACAGTTGTCCACCGATCCGTATCGAACGGCAAACACCGCCCGGGTACTGCGCCCAATCTCTTTGGGGTAAAGGTAGATGTCTAGGCCTGAGGGATGGCGCACCTTATAATAATAGTCCCCCACCCGCCGGCTCTCTATTTTTTCCAGCTCCATCAGCTCTCGCTTCCTTTCAGCCGGAACACCCCGGCGGGAACCAGGCGGTTTGCGGCTTCGGCCACGTCCTGCCAGGTGTATTTCATCAGCTGCTCCGCCGCCTGCTCCGGGGTCTGGCCTGGCAGGTCAAAAGCTCGGTTTATATACCAGCTCTCAACCCGGTGAAGAGAATCTCCTACGGTTCTCAGGCCATGAAGCAGGTAGAGCCTAGCGCTTTCCAGCTCTTCCCTAGTGATCTCGCCCCTTTGCAGGGCCGCCAGCTGGGCAAGAATGGCCGTTTCCGCCTGGTCCAACGCCTGGATTTCCACGCCGCTTTCCACAAACAGGCTGCCTGTAACCCAAGAAAAGGAGGAATCGCAGTAATAGCACAGGCCCTGCTCCTCCCGGACATGCAAGAACAGTTTGGAGCTGGTGGGCTCCCCCAGCACAGCGCTCATCAGCTGGAACAGCAGCCGCTCCTCCGCCTTTGCCTGAACCCGGAAACCCATAGCCAGCTTAGACTGGGACAGAGGCTGGATCTCGGTTACTCTCTCCGCTCTTTCCGGCAGGGGGCGCTCCACCGCCCCTAGGGCAAGGGGCTGGCCCAGGCCGGCAAATCTCTCGCGGAACAGCTCCACATCTGGCTGGCAGTCCCCTAGGGTGAAGATTTCAAAGCGGGCCTCCTTCAGCAGGGTTTGCCAGGCAGAGGTCATCTCCTCCCGGCACAGGGCCTCAATTTCCTCCCGGCTGCCCAGCCTGTCCAGTCCGGCTGGGCAGCCGGGAAAAAGCAGCTGGTGGCAGCGCTGGTGGGCATAGAGGATTTTATCGCTGCGTTCCGCGTCCTTTTGCTCCAGCTGCTGGCGCTTTTCCTGGAGAAAGCCTTCCTGAGGGAACAGGCCCTGGCTGTCTGTAAGGGGCGTTAGCAGGGCGCTAAGCAGCAGGCCGGTAAGCTCCCCAAACATATCCTCGCCCCCCAGGGCATACCGGCTGGAAATGCCTCCGGCAGAGAGGGTGAGCACCTGGTACTCCCCGGCCCGGGATACCGCCGAACCTAAGGAGGCCCCGTAAAGCCTGGCCAGCTTACGGCCCAAGGCGGTATAATCTGGAAACTCCCGGGTGGCACGGCCCAGCAGAGAGGGCAGCAGGGCATAGCCCGCGGCAGTGGCAGCCCGCAGGGGCACCAGCATATTCACCGAAAGCCGCATGGTTTTAAAGGCCGGGTCCACAAAGCTTTTCAGGGTGACGCCAGGGCCAATGGGGTAGGTCTGGACTTGATTCATGGATCTGCCTCCCGCAGGCAATTTTTTAGATGGTGCCGAAAATCCTGTCTCCGGCATCTCCCAGCCCAGGCAGGATATAGCCGTTCTCGTTAAGCTTTTCATCCACTGCCGCGCAGTAGATATGCACATCCGGGTGAGCCTTGGCCAGGGCCTCCAGGCCCTCTGGCGCGGCAATAATACAGAGGAATTTCACGCTTTTTGGCTGGCTGCGCTTCACAATTTCAATGGCGTCCACAGCAGAGCCCCCTGTGGCCAGCATGGGATCCAGCACAATAACGTCCCGCTCGCTGATATCCTGGGGCAGCTTATTGTAATATTCTACAGGCTTTAGGGTATCGTGGTCCCGGTAAAGGCCCACATGGCCCACCTTGGCGGAAGGAACCAGGTTCAGCATACCGTCTACCATGCCCAGCCCTGCTCGGAGAATGGGCACAAAGGCCAGCTTGCGGCCGGCAATCACCTTTGTGGTGGTCTTTTGCATAGGGGTTTCGGTTTCCACATCCATTAGGGGTAGGTTCCGGGTGGCCTCGTAGCACATTAGGTTGGCAATTTCGCTGACCAGCTCCCGGAATTCCTTGGTACCAGTGTCCTTGCTCCTCAGGAAGGTGAGCTTATGCTGGATCAGGGGGTGGTCCATAACGAACACATTCTTGTTATTCTGCATTGTACTTCAACTCCATTGGGTATTTTTTGAAAGGCCAATTGCCCTCCGGCATTTTATTACAGCTCGCCGTTCTCAATCTGCTGAATCTGTCCAACCCGCCGGGCGTGGCGGCCGCCTGCAAAGTCCTCGGCAAGATAGGCCTCCAAAATCCTCAGACCTGTTTCCTCATCTACCACCTTGCCGCCCATGCACAGGATATTGGAATCATTGTCCTTCCTGGTGAGCCGGGCGCATTCTTCGTTTGTACACACCGAGGCTCTTGCTCCCTTCACCTTATTGGCGGCAATGGATATGCCAATGCCTGTAGAGCACACCAGCACCCCCAGGTCTGCCTGGCCGCCGGTTACTGCCCTGGCCACCTTTACCGCCACCAGGGGGTAGTCCACAGAATCGGTACTGTAAGCCCCAAAATCCTCATATTCCATATGGCGCTCCTCCAGATAAGCCCGCACGGCCTCCTTTAGCTGAAAGCCGCCGTGGTCGCAGCCAATTGCCAGTTTCATCTCTCACGATTCCTTTCCTTGTCGTTTTCTCAATTCCCGCTCCGCCTGAGGCAGCCGCAGGTATACCGGCCGCAGCTCTCCAGGCTCTTCTCCTGGCCGGCCTTGGGCCAGCAGGGCGGCGCTGGCCCCCCGCTGAAACCGCTGGGCCTCTGGGGCCAGCCTGGCCCCCCACCGGGCAAACCGGCGGTGGCACAGCTCTGCCCCATCCCCGCACAGAATCAGCCGGTCCCCATACGCCTGGCAGGCCTCCTCCAGCTCGTCCAGAGAGATGGCCCGGTCCTGGGTAAGCCGGCAGAGGGCCCCTTCTTTCACCTGGAACAGGGCATTATATACCTGCTCCCGCCGGGCGTCCATAGCCGGGCAGAGGATTTGCCCCTCCTGGCCCAGACAGCCATAGGCAATGGCCTCCAGCGTGGAGACTCCCAGGCAGGGGGTATTCCTAGGCAAAGCCAAGCCTTTGGCGCAGGCAATCCCAATCCGCACCCCGGTAAAGGAGCCGGGGCCCTGGGTTACGGCGATTTGATCCAGCTCACCACAGGAAAGCCCCAGATTATCCAGCAACGACTGGATCATAGGGAGTAGGGTTTGGCTGTGGGTTTGCTTGGTGTTGAGGAAGAAATCCCCCTGCAGCCTGCCCTCCCGCACCACCCCGGCAGAAGCCGGGCCAGCGGAGGAATCGATACCCAGTATGGTCATGGTTTTCCGCGCCTTCCTTTCTATTGTTCCGCGTTTTTCGTAAGATTAGGGGATCTAGGTTTCGCCGGGCCGGGTTTGCTCCCCAATCTTCTATAGGTTAAGAGATTGCGGAGCGCTTATGGTAATCCTTCGCTCTTCCTCTCCTTCTCCCTGGCGGATGTCTACCTTGATCACCTGTTCCGGCAGGGCGGCCTCAATGTTTTCGCTCCACTCCACCGCCACCACCCAGTCACCGTTCAGATAATCAAAAAAGCCCGTGCTTTCCAGGTCTTCCCAGCTCTCAATTCTGTACATGTCAAAGTGGGCCAAATTAATCTGCCCTGGGTACTCGTTCACAATGGCAAAGGTGGGGCTGCTGGCCACATCCCCCGCCCCCAGGCCAATGGCCAGCCCCCGGGTAAAAGCGGTTTTTCCCGCCCCCATGCCCCCGGTAAAGGCAATGACCTCTCCGCCCTTTAGGCAGGCGGCCAGCCGCTCAGCCAGCGCCCTGGTCTCCTCGGGAGAGCGGACGACAAACTCCCAGACCTTAGAACAGCCCATGAATCACCGAATTATCGTCCACATCAATTTTTTCTGCCGCCGGCGCCTTGGGCAGGCCGGGCATTGTCATAATATCCCCTGCATAGGCCACCACAAAGCCCGCCCCCGCAGAGAGCTTTAGGTCCCGAATGGTAATCCCAAAGCCTTCGGGCCGGCCCAACAAAGCGGGATCATCAGAAAGGGAATACTGGGTTTTGGCAATACATACAGGCATATTGTCCCCGCCCAAGGCCTTTACCTCTTTCAGGGATTTCAGGGCCTGGTTGGTAAAATTCACCTGGCCCGCGCCATAAATCTTCTTCGCCACAGCCTCAATCTTCTCCTCCACTGGGCCCTCATCGGGATAAATTGGGGCAAAGCGGGTTTTTCCGGCGGTTTCTTCGATGACTTTGCACACAGTTTCCGCCAGGTCCATACCGCCCTCGCCGCCTTTGCCAAAGACCTCGGAAAGGGCGTAGCTTACCCCCAGCTCCTTGCAACAATCGTCAATTACCTGAATTTCCCCAGCGGTATCTGTGCCAAAGCGGTTAATGGCCACCACCACGGGCACGCCAAACTTGCCCATATTCTCTACATGGGCTTTCAGGTTCACAATTCCCTTTTTCAGGGCCTCAATATTCTCGGCTGCCAGCTCGGCCTTTTGCACGCCGCCATTGTACTTTAAAGCCCGCGCCGTAGCCACCACCACCACGCAGTCTGGGGCCAGGCCAGCCATACGGCACTTGATATCCATAAACTTTTCCGCCCCCAGGTCGGAGCCAAAGCCCGCCTCGGTAATGCAGTAATCGGCCAGCTTCAGGGCCAGGCGGGTGGCCCGCACAGAGTTGCAGCCATGGGCAATGTTGGCAAAGGGCCCGCCGTGCATAATGGCCGGGGTGCCCTCAATGGTCTGAACCAGGTTGGGGTTCACCGCGTCTCGGAGCAACGCGGCCATAGCCCCCTGGGCTCCGATATCCCGGGCATATACAGGCTTACCCTGGTAATCATAGGCAATTAGGATATTCCCCAGCCGCTTTTTCAGGTCTGGCATATCCTTTGCCAGGCAGAGGATGGCCATAACCTCGCTGGCCACGGTAATGCAGAAGTTGTCCTCCCGGGGCACGCCGTTGATTTTGCCCCCCAAGCCCACAATTACGTTGCGCAGGGCCCGGTCGTTCATATCCAGGCAGCGCTTTATGAGAATCCGCCGGGGATCAATGCCCAAGGGGTTGCCCTGCTGCATATGGTTATCCAGCATGGCGCAGCACAGGTTATTGGCAGAGGTGATGGCGTGCATGTCCCCAGTAAAGTGAAGGTTAATGTCCTCCATAGGCAGCACCTGGGCCCAGCCGCCTCCAGCGGCTCCGCCTTTAATGCCGAACACCGGGCCCAAAGAGGGCTCCCGCAGGGCAATTACAGCGTTTTTGCCGATTTTTGCCATAGCCTGGCCCAGGCCGGCGGTAGTGGTAGTTTTCCCCTCGCCGGCAGGGGTGGGGTTGATGGCTGTTACCAGCACCAGCTTGCCATTGGGCTTATCCTGCAGCCGGTGGAAAGCGGCATCGTTTATTTTTGCCTTATACTTTCCGTAGAGTTCCAGCTCGTCCTCCAGCAGCCCCAGCTTTTCGCCGATCTCCTGAATGGGCTTTAGCTTTACGCTCTGGGCGATCTCGATATCGGTCATCATAGCATGCCTCAACACCTTTCCGTCTTTTTCGTATTTGCTCCCCCCATTATAAATTATCTTGCCGGATTAGTAAAGCCCGAATCAAAAAAACTTGCCGAACCAAGTGGGGTATGCTATAATAGGCAACATTAGGGCTTGTTTGAAAAATCGAAAACATCGTCTTTTTGGTCATAAGAGGCCACTTTCTACGTCGAAAATCCTCGTCAATCGCGAGATTGCCGTAGTTAGCGCAGCTAACTACAGCGGTTCTTCTCCTTGAAATTGTCCCCTTCTGGCCTAAAATCCCTCATTTCCTCTATTTTCAAACAAGCCCTAGTGGAGAAGAAACAAAGGGGTAAAATTTATTTTTAAGACACCGGAAACCGGCACTGGCACGTTTTGCAAACCGCCCTTTCTCCACGCCCCCAACCATAAAACCCGCGTGTAAAAAGGAAAAACTATGCTAAACCAAATTTTCAAAAGCGTTGGCAGCTACCTAAAGCGCGCCGACCTCATCCTTTGGCTCCTATTGATCATTATCTCCACCTATAGCCTGATCCTGCTGAAAAGTGTTTCCCGGGCCACCACCGCGGATTATTTCCGCACCCAGCTTCTTGCCGTAGCCATGGGCGTGGCCGGGGCTGTCATCGTCAGTCTCATGGACTATGCCGAAATCTCCAACTTCTGGAAACTGATTGCCGCTTTCTCTGTTTTCCTTATGCTTTACACCTACTTTTTTGGAGAACAGATTCAGGGCGCCGGCGGCGTGGACGCCCGGGCTTGGATTGTGATTGGCGGCAGGACCTTTCAGTCCTCTGAGCTGGTAAAAGTTGCTTTTATGGTTACCTACGCCAAGCACCTGGATATACTGAACACCAGGGGCCGGCTAAACGACCTGGGCCAGGTGATCCTGTTGGGTTTGCATGCTTTGGTGCCAATCCTCTTATGTGTGCTTCAGGGGGATATGGGAGCGGGCATTGTGTTTTTCGCTATGTTTATCGTCATGAGCCTGGCGGCGGGGGTGCAGCTGCGCTACTTTGCTATTTTAGCCGGCGCTTTGCTGATCTCCCTGCCCATTGTGTGGCGGTACTTTATGCCCGAGTACCAAAAGCAGCGTTTTGTGGCTGTTTTTAACCTGGACACCGACCCGGATGTGCGCATGACTACCGGCTACCAGCAATACGAGGGGCGCATCTCTATTGGCAGCGGCAAGTTCCGGGGGCAAGGGCTGTTTCAGGGCAGCCGGGTGGCCAGCAATGTGGTCACCTTTCAGCAAAGCGACTACATCTTCTCTGTAGCTGGAGAGGAGCTGGGGTTTATTGGCTGTTCTCTGATTATTTTGCTCTTGCTGTTCTTTATGCTAAAGGTTCTTCATGTGGCCAATTCCGCCCGGGACGATTTGGGACGGTATATGTGTTTTGGGCTTTTTGGCATTGTAGCCCTCCAGTCCATTACCAATATGGGCATGTGCCTGGCCATACTGCCGGTTATGGGTGTTACCCTGCCCTTTTTCAGCGCCGGGGGCTCTTCTTCCCTGTGCTTATACCTGGGCTTTGGCCTGGTGCAAAGCGTTCATATCCGGCGAAAAGAGATTGATGGCCTTCATCTCCGGCGAAAAACCCCATTGCGTTTCTCCTATAAGCAAAGCAAATAGAAGACTGCTTTCCATACAAGAAAAAAGGCGGGGCTGCCTCTCAGCCCCGCCTTTCATTTACCCTAAATCAATGGCCCCTTATGTTCCAGCAGCCGCCGCTGCCGCTCCCGTATTCGCCGCCGGCGCTCCTCGGCTGCCGCTTGGTCCAGCCGGAGCTCTCCCTGGTCCTCTTCAATAAGCACAGCCCCTTCCCCAGCGCCTTCAGGCAGCTTGGCGCGCTCTATCTCCACAATCTCCCGGTTCGGGCCCTCGCACACAGCAAAGTCCCCTTCAATGCGGTCGATAATCAGCCTGACCATTCTAACCCCCCCTTGCCTTTACCAAATTTTGCCGGCTTTCCGGCCGGTGCGGACCGTCAGCTGTTCCCCGTTGTATGAAAAGACAATATCTCCCTCCACATCTGTGGCAAACACCTTGGTTCCCATCTCCTCCAGCCTTTGAAGCACCTGCTGGCTGGGCAGGCGGTTCCGGTCCGGCCCCACGGAAATCACCCCGTACCTAGGGCGCACCCTTTCCAGAAACTCCTGGGTGGAGGAGGTGGCGCTGCCATGATGGGCCACTTTAAGCAGATCCGCCTGCAGGTTCTCCCCAGAGGCCACCAGTTCCTCTTCTGCCGCTTTCTCCGCGTCCCCGCAGAACAGAGCGGAGAAATCCCCGCACTCCAGGCGGAGCACCAGGGAATCATCGTTTGGCCTGCCAGTGTAGGAGATAGGCCCCACCACAGTAAACCGGGCCGCGCCTAGAGAAAAGCTTTCCCCTGCCTCCACCTGCCGCAGCTCCACTGAAAACCGGCGGAGGGCATTTTTTAGGTTTTCATACTCTGGGGTTTCAGGCTCTCCCGGCGCGCTGCTGTGAATCAGGGTTTGAACCTCCCTATCCCACAAAACCTGGCTCATTCCGCCGATATGGTCGCTGTCGGTGTGGGAAACAATGGCGTAATCCAGCGCCTCCACCCCAAAGCGGAAAAGGTAGTCAGATACATGGTCCCCGTCTCCTACGGTGCCGGCGTCCAACAGGGCGGCATGGCCCTGGCTGCGGATTAGGATGGCGTCTGCCTTGCCCACATCGATTACATGGATCTCCAGCAGCTGCTCCTGCACCTCCCTGCCGTTCAGGCCGCTTGCACTACAGGCCTTGCCCCAAAATTCCTTTCCCTTTGGGGTCAGGCTCACCGCCAGGACCAGCCCGAAAAGGAGATACAGAACCAATTTTCGCCGGGCCTTTCGGGCCTGTTTTTTCTTTCGGTCTTCCAGCTCCATACCATGGCCTCCCAGGGGGAATTAACTGCCTCTAAAAGCCGGAATTGTCTGTTCTGTCAGTATCCAGCTTAGCGTACACATAGGTATCTTTCCAAATTGGCCTTCCCTTCTCGTCTTTCCAAAAATACACATTTTGGTGAAAATGGGCCTCTCGATGAAACCCAAGGGTTTCCAGCAATTTCCAGGAGCTAAGATTATTGGGATCGCATTCTCCGTATATCCGGTGGATTCCATGGGAGAACGCCTGGCGGATAAGAGCCCTGCAGCTTTCCGCCGCGTAGCCCTTTCCCCAATAGTCTCTGTGGAATACATATCCGATTTCCAGCGCCTCAAACTCCCTTTTTCCTAGATACACGTTCCCAATCATTTTGTGAGAACTTTTTAGCTCCACGGCAATCATTTCCTCTGTCCCAATCCGCCACTTCAGGTTCTCCCTAGCCTCCTCCAGAGACATGGGTTTATAGGGCTCAAACTCTACAACCTTTTCATCCGATAAATACTGAAACAGATCCTGGAGATCGGTTTCTTTATATCTACGTAAAATCAGCCGTTCTGTTTCTTTCACTATGCTGCTGTTTTCCATGGTGTCTCCTTATTCTAATCGGTGATTTTCATATTCACTCACGGTAAAGTCTTTCTCCGCCGCCCTCTCTCCAGAAGCTGTTCACCCGTAGCACGGGCAAAGATGGTTCCTTAGGAGTTTTTCCCTGCAGAAGGATTTGGTTTAGCGGAAAGCTTCAGTCCTCAAAGACAAAAAGGGCGCCAAAGCGCCCTTTTTGCTGTGACCAAGTCTATAAGCCGAGTTCTGTCTTGAGCAGTCATCTATCTTGGCCCGCTGTTGCCAGCGGGCTCACGCCACCTCCATAGAACCGCGCAGGGCTACGCTTGCAGACAGGCCCTTAGGCTCTGCCGCTGGTTCCAGTACCACGGTGTTGCTCCGGATAGGGTTTACAGGGCCGCATGGTCTCCCATGCGCCGGTGAGCTCTTGCCTCGCCTTTCCACCCTTACCAAGAGTTAAGCCCTGACGGGCTTAACTCTCCGGAAAGCCCCTTTGGGGCTTTCCTTCAGAGTTTTCTTTCCCGTTGGGGGGTCAACTCTCCGGCAGGCCCCCTTTGGGGCTTTCCTTCAGAGTTTTCTTTCCCGTTGGGGATCAAATTCTCTGCTAAGCCTTTCAGGGCTTAACTCTTGGCGGTATATCTCTGTTGCACTTTCCCTAGGGTCGCCCCCGGCGGCGGTTAGCCGTTATCCTTGCCCTGAGGAGCTCGGACTTTCCTCAGACGCAGGCTTTCGCCTTGCGCCCGCAACTGCCCGGCTTGCTCACAATTCTTATTTTAGTGGATGCTCCCCCTGGCTGTCAATAGTTTTTTTCCGATAGCATCCGGTTCTTCTCCTCCCAAAGCTGCTGGGAAAGATCCACATAGTAGCTATGAGGATTCTCAAACCGGGTAACCTCTTCCCATAATGTGTCCACCTGGGCAGCGCAATAGGCCTTAATGGCCTTTAGGGCCCGGGGGGTGTACACACACTGGCCGTCTTTAAAAATCTGAGTCAGCAAAGGCACGGCATGAAAATTTTCTACTGTTTTCCGTTTCCAGGTGTGGTTGGGGTCAAAGAGCACATAGGGCTTTTCCTCGTCAATAACCTCCTGGTGCATCGTAACCACATCCGCAATGGCCTTATCTGTCTCCTTGTCAAACAACCGCCACACGTTTTTAAAACAGGGGGTGGTAATCTTTGCCACATTCTCGCTAATCTTGATCTTGGGGGTAATGCTGCCGTCCGGGTTCTCTACCCCTGCCAGCTTGTATACCCCGCCGAACACCGGCTCCGAGGAAGAGGTGATCAGCCGCTCCCCCACACCAAAGGAATCCACCTTTGCCCCCTGGGCCAGCATATCCCGTATAATATACTCATCCAGAGAGTTAGAGGCACAAATCTGGCAGTCCTCATACCCAGCGTCATCCAGCAGCTTTCTGGCCTTGCGGGAGAGATAGGTGATGTCGCCGCTATCGATGCGAATGCCAGCCGGCCGGTGGCCCAAGGGCGCCAGCACCTCGTTGAACACGCGAATGGCATTTGGCACCCCGGATTTCAGCACATTGTAGGTATCCACCAGTAGCACGCAATTGCTGGGGTAGGCCTGGGCGTAAGCCTTAAAGGCCTCATACTCGCTGGGGAACAACTGCACCCAGCTGTGGGCCATGGTGCCCAAGGCCGGCACGCCAAAGAGCTGGTCGCTTAAGGTGCAGGCGGTGCCGGCACAGCCGCCAATATAGGCAGCCCGGGCCCCATACACCGCGCCGTCAAAGCCTTGAGCCCGGCGGGAGCCAAACTCCATTACCGCCCGGCCTTGGGCTGCCCGGACAATCCGGTTGGACTTGGTGGCAATTAAGCTTTGGTGGTTTACGCACAGCAGCACCATTGTCTCTATAAACTGGGCCTGTATGGCCGGGCCCCGCACGGTAACAATGGGCTCCCCTGGAAAAATAGGCGTACCCTCTGGCACTGCCCACACATCGCAGGAAAAACGAAAATCCCGCAGGTATTCCAAAAACTCCTGGCTAAAAATATGGCGCCCAGCCAAATAGTCCACATCCTCCTGGGTAAAGCGCAGCCCCTTTAGGTAATCTACCAGCTGCTCTACCCCGGCCATTATGGCAAAGCCGCCATTGTCCGGCACCTTGCGGAAAAACATATCAAAATAGCAGACCGTATCTCGAAAGCCTTCCAGGAAATAGCCATTGGCCATGGTTAGCTCGTAAAAGTCGGTCAGCATCGTGAGTTCCCGTTCAGAGAAAATCCTGCTCATAGTAAAAGTGCATCCTTTCCTTAACTCTTTCAATATCCGGCCTTTATTATACCAGCAAAGGGGCAAAAAGTACAGTGAATTTTTAGGCTCTCCCAGTGCAGCTGCATTTAAAAGCAAAACTAGAACAAATGCTATTTCTAAGAAAAAAGCGTAACGCAAAGAAACCGGAGGAATGCAATAAAATTTTCTACCCTCCAGGCGCTTCCCCACATTTTATAAAAAGGAATTATCTTTAACAAAATCTAATTTAAGCTATATTTTAAAAAAATCAAGCAATTCATGTTGACATTGTATTTTTTTGTGATAATATATTGATACAAAATAAGTGAAGAGGTGATAGATACAGAAACACAGTACAATTATTTTACTGTATGCAGTCGCAGTAAATCAACAATATACATATGAACTAATTTGACTGCAACTACTATATGGAGGTTTATTGGTATGAACAGAAAGGTAAAAAGGATCGTGGCCCTTGTTTTGACTTTGGCAATTATGTTCACAACATGTGGAAATCTGGTATTTGCCAGCGAGGAACCAGGTCCGTACAGTGTCGAGACGGTTATGCAGGATTACCATGACGCGCTTCAGAGAATCCTGATATCCGAAAGCGCCTCCACAACCAGTTCCTCCTATAATTATGGCAGACATAAAGTTACTCGCCCTGAAAACTTCTGAGGTATGATGAAAGCAAAGCTAACCCTGAAATCTTTCTTTCAGTACGTCCTCTGGTGCTGCGCCATCCTCCTGCTCCTCCTGGCCCTGCACTTTGCCTTCTCCTACAAAGAACAGACTCTGCAGGGGACCTTTTACCATGACGGTTCGGAGGAAGCTGTCTCTATCACCCTCCGCCTCCGGCGGATCGACCGGCTTTTCGGCCGGGTGACGCTGGACATGGAGCTCCTCCATGAGTCCGGGAAGGAGCGGTATGGATGCACCTGGACGGAACCCGACTGCTTCGAGAAGGATTTCACTCATCTGGATCAGGATTGCGGCAGAATTGTGTTATTCGGCGGCAGCACTCTCACTGACGACATGTCCTTTGTTGTTCTCTTCTACGATAAGTCCATGGAGCATTTTGTCCTGGTTCACGATGACTATGAGATTAACAGCCTCCCTGTGGACGAGGAGCTTTTGAAGTTTACCCATCAAATACTAAACCGGAAAGGAAAGTTCCAGCGGGAATTGCCGCCCCAGTTTCAGAAGAAAAAATCCTGAAAATTCGGGATGTAGCCCCGACCATCCCGAAAGCTAACCGGCGCCTCACACTTTCCCCATAAACACCTGGTTTCGAACCCTCTCCAAAATTCTCCCTCTTCCTAACCTCCCATCCCCGCTTCGCTCCCAACTCTTCCGCAGAAACTCTGTATTTTTTACAAAAAAGGGTTGATTTTCAATCAACTCTGCACTATAATACTATATTATAGGGGATTATATTAGAGTTATAAGAATTATTCTATGGATGGTGATTGCTATGAGGCTGAGAGGGCAGCCCCTGGGTACCAAAAACCTAATCGGCGCCAGAGTGGAAGCCTCCCGAAAAGGTCTGGGTATGAAGCAAAAGGAGCTGTTGGCTCAGCTCCAAGTGCGGGGTGTCGATCTAAACGCCTCCGGCCTTTCTAAGCTGGAAGGGCAGATTCGGTATGTGACAGATATGGAATTGCTGGCCTTATCGGACATACTAAACGTATCCGTCATGTGGCTGTTAACCGGGCGAGACAGATAAATGGCTTGGTAAAGAGTTGCTATGCCCATGGGGCGTTTTTTGGGGGTTATTTTGCGCTTTTCCCCTTTTTTGGCTAAAAGCAGGCTGGCATATGCCGCAGCTATTCCTTGGGGGGCTCTCCTATATGGAAAGCCCCCCAAGGTTTTCTCTTTTCGCAGAGTGGGGCATTTTTTTGCATAAAATCCCTTTATCCCTCCATATTAACCATATCGAAGCTTTGGAAGGGAAATTTGCCGCAATGCTACAAACAGACGAGCTAAAACGCTTAGCCCCTTTGGCCATATATTTTGGGATATACACCGCCCTTTTCCTGCTGTGGAAAAGCACCTTTCTCTATTCCCTGCCCTTTCTGCTGGGGCTGCTGGCCGCCGCCGCGGTTCAGCCGGCAATCCGCTTTGCCCAGCGGCGGCTGGGTATGAACCGGGGCCTGGCCGCCGGGCTCGCCACCGGGATAGCTCTGGCCCTGCTGCTGGCTGGGCTGGGCCTGCTGGGAATTTATGGGGTGAAGGAGATCAGCGCCTTTTTGGCCCGAACCGCCCAAGGCGGCTTTCCCGATTTCTCCCCACCGGTGCGGGCCTTTCTGAGTAAGATCATAGATTTTTGCCAAGGCCTAAGCCTTCAGGCCCTAAACCTGGAAGAGCTGGATCTGGCCGGCTTGGCTGGGAAAGCTGCAGGCCTGGTTGTGCCTATTCTGCAAGGCGTGCTGGGGCTGCTTACCTCTTTGCCGGCCATCGTTACCATGCTTCTGGTTACAGGCATGGCGGCTTTTTACTTTTCTCTAAATTTTTCAGCGCTGGCCGACTGGGCAAAGAGCCTGCTGAGCTCAAAAGCCATGGCCCATGTAAAGGCCGCGGCGAAAAGCTCTTCGGGGGCAGGAGGGCGTTATGTGCTTTCTTACCTGCTGATTTATGGCATCACCTTTTGCGAGGCTTTTGTGATTCTCTACCTGCTGGGCCTGCCATACCCCCTAATGACCGCGGCCATCACCTGCGGGGCAGACCTGCTGCCAGTGCTTGGCCCAGGGATTGTGTTTACGCCCATAGCCATATACCAGGTACTGATTGGGGAATACGCCAGGAGCGGAGGTTTGCTAGTGGGGTGGCTGGTGATTACCTGTGTGCGCCAGGTAATTGAGCCCCGGCTGGTAGCCTCCACAGTACGAATACACCCCCTGGCCATGATGGCGGGGGTGTACTTCTCCCTGGTAGCCGGGAGCTTTTGGGTGCTGCTCTACGTGGCAGGGCTGTGTATGGGGTACGGAGCGCTGCGGGAAACGGGGGCGCTGCCAGAGATTAAAAAAAGCAGCACAGATTCAGAAGCATCCGAATAAAGCGTAAAAGCTCAGCAAAAAATGCCGGAAGCAATCCGGCCTGTTTCCGGTTCCAAGAGGAACCAGAAGCCTTGCTGGTTTGCTGGCGGCATCTTTTTTTAACCCATAACTTTTACCATAACAGCCTTTTGAGCGTGGAGCCGGTTCTCCGCCTCCTCGAAAATATAATGAGCGTTGGCCTCAAAGACTTCCTCGCTGATCTCTTCTCCCCGGTGGGCGGGCAGGCAGTGCTGCACCATGGCGTCCGGCTTGGCCTGGGCCATTAGGGCGCTGTCCACGCAGTAGCCCGTAAAGGCCGCCTCCCGCTTGGCTCTCTCCTCCTCCTGGCCCATAGAGGTCCACACATCAGTAATCACCACGTCCGCGTCCTTTGCCGCCTCCATGGGGGAGTCTGTCAGCTGGAAACAGTCGTAATCTTTGGCAAAATCCAGAATCTCCTGGGGTGGCCGGTATCCCTCCGGACAGGCGACCGACACGCTCATGCCCACCTTCAAGCCCCCTACAATCAGGGAATTCATCATATTGTTGCCATCGCCAATAAAGCACAGTTTCAGCCCCTCCAGCGCCCCCTTAAACTCCCGCACCGTCATTAGGTCTGCCAGCACTTGGCAGGGATGGCAGAAATCGGTAAGGCCGTTGATCACCGGCACGCTGCCGTGCGCGGCCAAAGCTTCTACCTCTGCCTGCTCAAAGGTTCGGATCATGATGCCGTCCACATACCGGGAGAGCACCCGGGCCGTGTCCTGTACCGGCTCTCCCCGGCCGATCTGGGAGCCCTGGGAGTTCAGCACCACCGCATAGCCCCCCAGCTGATTGATGCCCACCTCAAAGGACACCCGGGTACGGGTGGAAGACTTGGCAAAAATCATGCCCAGGCATTTCCCCTTCAGGTGGTGGTGCTCAATGCCGTGCTTGGTCTCATATTTCAGCTGATCGGCCAGGTTCAGCACCTCAATGATCTCCTCGCCTGTCATATCCAGCAGCTTGAGTAAATGCTTCATTTTGTTAACCTCTCTTTTACTTTTTTGCCGGTCCTATTTCCGTACCTGCTTCCGGTACCGGTAAACCGTTACCCCTGCCTTGCCCTCATAAGGCAGGCATTCGTAGCCCCGGCGGATCTGCTCCTGGTCCGGGCTGCACTGCCGGTCATCCTCCCCGGGGCAATTTAGAACCCAGCCCCCAGGCTTTGCCACCCGCTCCAGCTCAGCCAGTTCCCGGCTGTAATCATCCCCAATCACATGGCCCGCCATAACAATGTCAAAGGTGCTGTCCTCATAAGGCAGGCATTCGCAAACACCGTCCAGCACCGTAATGTTCCCGGCCCCTGTTTGGGCAGACTTTTCCCGCATATACTCCCGCAGGCGGTCTACCGGCTCGCTGGCGTACACATGCCTGGCCTTTTGGGCCGCGGCAAAGGCCAGCCTGCCGGTTCCCGCGCCCACGTCCAGCACCAGTTTGCCTGTAAAATCTGCCAACTCGAAAAGCCGTGCCGGGTCCCAGTTATAAATGTACGGGCAGCGCCGCTCCATGAGTTCAGGATACACATAGACCACCGCCCAGTCATGCCGGTCCAGGACAAAGCACTCGGAACCGCGCACCTGCTCCGGCGTGCAGCCAGCCGGCGAGGCGGCGACGAGCCGTTCCACCTCCCCAGCGGTTCCAGGGGCTTTCTCCTGGCAATACCAGGCCACGGCAGGGTTATAAGCCAGCGCGATGGCCAAGTTTTTGCCATAGTCCTCACCGCCTGGAGCGCAAATCTGCTCGATTAGGTACCGGTCCATAAGCAGGAGACAGTTAAATGAAAAATCCTTGGGGTTGATCCAGTGGTACGCCATATGGTTCCTCCTCGTATTGTGTTTGCCCGGCTTTTATTCGCCCAGCACCCGGGCGAATATTTCCAGGCCCTGATCCATCTCCTCCTGGGTAATAGTCAGGGGCGGCAGGAAACGGATCAGCTCCTTTGCGGTAAGCACCAGAAGCCCCTGCTCGGTGCATTTTATCAGCACCTCATGGGCATCCAAGCTCTTTAGCTGTATGCCTAGCATCAGCCCGCGGCCCCGAACCAAGTCCACCTGGGGCAGGGTCTCCAGCTTTTTTTGGAGGTATGCCCCTTTTTCCCCCACTTCCCGAAGGAAGTTGGGATCGTTTACCCGGCGGACCACCTCTCTAGCACCAGCGCAGGCCACCGGGTTGCCCCCAAAGGTAGAACCCTGTTGGCCGGGCTTTAGGATATTCCGGAGCTTTTCTGACACCAGACAAGCGCCAATGGGCAGCCCCCCGGCCAAGCCCTTGGCCGCTGTCACCACGTCCGGCTGGACGCCCATGCCCTGATAGCTGAAGAAATGCCCGGTTCTGCCAACCCCGGTCTGTACCTCGTCCAGCATTAGCAGCACATCCCTCTCGGTGCAGAGCTGGCGCAGCCCCTGGACAAACGCCTCATCCATAAGCACCACGCCGCCCTCGCCCTGCACTGTCTCCAGCAGCACGGCACACACACTGCCGTCCATCAGGCTGGCAATGCCCTCCAGATCCCCTGGCTCGGCATACAAAAACCCTTGGGTGAGAGGCAGGAAATCCCTATGAAAAGCCTCTTGGCCAGTGGCGGCCAGAGTGGTAAGGGTACGGCCGTGGAAAGAATTATGAAGCGTAATAATTTTAAATGCGCCGCGCTTTTCTCCATATTTCCTGGCAATTTTTATCGCGCACTCGTTGGCCTCTGCCCCAGAATTGCAGAAAAAGCCTTGGGCCATGCCTGCCGCCCCGCAAAGCTCCTTTGCCAGCCCAATGTTCTGGGGGGAATGGTAGTAATTACACATATGCTGGATTTCCCCGGCCTGCTTGGCCACAGCCGCCGCCCATTGGGGATCGCTGTAACCCAGGCAGTTCACACCGATGCCAGAGGTAAAGTCGATATATTCCTTGCCGGTTTCATCCCAGGCCCGGGCATTGCTGCCCTTTACCAGGGCCACATCCACCCGGCCATATGTGTGCATAATATATTTTTGATCCTGGTCCTTGATTTCCTGGAAGGTCATGGTGGGACACTCCTTTTTAGGGAAAAATTAAGAAGAACAATGGAAAAAGCAAGATGCCGGAAACTGAGAGCCTTAGGGGCTAAAGACAGCTTTCGGCATTTTGGGGAACAGGCTTTTTCTCCGGACCCTCATGTTTAATAAAACATTGTGCCTATGCCCTCATCTGTAAACAACTCCACCAAAATCGAATGGGCAATCCGCCCGTCAATAATGTGGGCCCGGCCTACCCCCCGGCGCACCGCGTCTACACAGCAGTCAATCTTCGGGATCATCCCGCCGCTGATGACCCCCTCTTTTTTCAGCCGGCGCACATCGCTTACATTTACAACGGGAATTATAGTACTCTCATCCTCTCGGTTCCGCAGCAGGCCCCGCACGTCCGTCATAAGGATCAGCTTCATTGCCCCTAACTCTGCCGCAATCCTTGCCGCCGCCACATCCGCGTTGATGTTGTACACCTCGCCGTGGTACCCGGCGGCCACGGTGGACACTATGGGAATATATCCATCCTTTGCCGCGCTGCGGAGGATCTCCGCGTTAACCTCTCGGATCTCCCCTACATAGCCCAGCTCTTCCTCCAGCTGGTCGGCTTTTAGCAAAGATCCATCCAGGCCGCACAGGCCAATGGCTTTGCCCCCCGCGTCTTCCAGCAGCTGGACCAAGTCTTTATTTACCTTGCCCGCCAGCACCTGCTGCACTATGTCTATGGTCTCCCGGTCGGTATAGCGCATGCCGCCAATAAACTTGCTCTCTTTCCCAATTTTGTCCAGCATGGCGTTAATCTCCGGCCCGCCCCCATGAACAAGCACCACATTAATGCCCACCAGCTGCATCAGCACAATATCGCTCATAACAGCGCTTTTCAGCTGGTCATCCAGCATGGCGTTGCCTCCGTATTTTACTACCACAGTGGCTCCGGCGTACTTTTTAATATATGGCAGGGCCTGCACCAGAATATTGGCCCGCTCGCTGTTCGATACCTGCATTTGATTCACCCTTCTTTTCCAACATCTGCCCAGGCTAACACCATAAGGATTGTAGCCAGAACATAAAAGGCCACAATCAAAAGATTGGCTGCAATCGCTGCCAGCAGCAGCCTGCGCCACAGCTTTCCCGTTTTTCGCCGGGTGGCCAGGTGGCACAAAATCCCCGCCAGAAGCAGAGCGGCAGTGACAATTGCCACCACAGGCTCCAGAAAAACCCTGCCCATAGCTGTAATAAGCAACGCCACAAATACGGCAAAATTGCCAAACAGCAGCACTGCCCCCACCGCCGCCGGAATGTCCCAGGGGCTGGCAATGCCCAGCTTCTTCCTTTTCATAGAGTCATCCTCAGGTGCGGTAATCCGCATTGATCTTTACATAGTCGTAGGTCAAGTCGCAGCCATAGGCCTCGGCAACTGTGCAGCCGTCTTTTAGGTTTATCACCGTGAGGATCTCCTCCTCGCCCAGCACCTGCAAAGCCAGCTCCTCAGAAAACTCAATCCCCATGCCGTCTTTTACCACCTGCACCCGGCCCTTTTGAGACTGAAAACTAACGTCAATTTTATTCACATCCACCGAAGCCCCCGCGTAACCAATGGCACACATAGCCCGGCCGCCAGCGTTGGCGTCGCTGCCAAACATAGCCGCCTTAAACAAGCTGGAGCTGCTTACGCTCCTAGCTATGGCGCGGGCGGCCTGCAGGTGGGGAGCGCCCTCTACCCGCACGGTGAGCAGCCGGGTAGCGCCCTCCCCGTCCCGGGCCATCATTTTGGCCAACTTTCGGCCTACGGCCTCCAGGGCGGCTACAAAATCGGCAAAGTCTTCTCCTTCGTCGGTAATTTCCTGGTTACCGGCAGCGCCGTTGGCCAGCACCAAAAAGGTGTCGTTTGTGCTGGTGTCGCCATCCACGCTGATCATATTAAAGGTGGCGTCTGCCGCGGCCTTTACCGCCTTTTGCAGCATTGGGGGAGAGATTTGGCAGTCGGTGGTAACAAAGCAGAGCATGGTAGCCATGTTGGGGTGGATCATGCCGCTGCCCTTGGAGATGCCCCCTACCTTTACGGTTTTGCCCCCAATACAGCAGCCCACAGCCGCCTCTTTTGGGAAGGTATCGGTGGTCATAATAGCATGGGCAGCGCCGCGGGATCCGCTGGGGCTTAAGGCGGCTTTCAGCTCATCCATAGCATTTTCAATGGGCTCAATGGGCAGAGAAGGGCCGATCACCCCGGTAGAGGCCACAGCCACGTCCTCTGGGTCCAAGCGCAGGGCCTGGCCGGCAATTTTGCACATAGCCTCTGCCTTTTCCATGCCGTCTGGGGCGCAGGTATTGGCAATGCCGGAATTGCAGATTACAGCCTGGGCCCTGCCGTTGGCAATATGTTTTTTTGTTACGGCGATAGGCGCGCCCTGTACCAGGTTCTGGGTATAAACGGCGGCAGCCGCACAGGGCCGGTCGCTGTAGATAAGAGCTAGGTCAGGCTTGGTTTTGTTTTTGCGGATGCCGCAATGGAGGCCGCTGGCTAGAAATCCCTCCGCGGCGGTTACACCGCCTTCTATAAATTCCATATAATTTACACTTTCCTTTCCCGCGCCCCGAGGCGCTGTGGTGTATGGTTATGCCAAATGATAGAAGCAAAGCCGCGCAATAAGTCTATACGCCCTCAGTGAGAAAAAGGCGGGCTAGGCAAGCCCTTGCCCTTGGCCTTCGCCAGTGTTTCGGTAGGCGCTGTACTGGCATCTAAACATACGCTGTTTCTCTTATTGTCCTGCTGATTCTGTGTTTTCCTTATTTCTTCACCAGACCCAGCACCCGCTTAGCCTGGGCTTCCACATTCTCTGGGGCAGGCCCCCCCAATACCTTTCGGTCCCCTGTGGCCCGCTCTAAGGAAATGGCTTGGTATACCCCTTGGTCAAAGCTTTCGCACACCTTCTGGTACTCCTCCAGGGGCAGCTCCTCCAGGGTCAACCCTTGGTCGATGCACAAGGCCACCAGCTCCCCGGTGATCTTATAGGCATCCCGGAAAGGCAGGCCCTTTTGAGACACCAAATAATCCGCGCAGTCTGTGGCGTTAATAAAGCCCTTTGCCGCCGCCCGGCGCATATTGTCCTCTCGCACAGTCATGGTTTCCAGCATGGGAGCCAGTGGGGTCAGGCACAGCTTCAGGGTATCCACCGCGTCGAACACCGCCTCCTTGTCCTCCTGCATGTCCTTATTATAGGCCAGAGGCAAGCCCTTCATCATGGTGAGCAGGGCGGTCAGGTCCCCAAACACCCGGCCGGATTTTCCTCTAATCAGCTCCGCCAAATCGGGGTTTTTCTTTTGGGGCATAATGCTGGAGCCAGTACAGAAAGCGTCATCCAGCTCGATAAACCGGAATTCCCAAGAGCACCACAGCACTAGCTCCTCGCACAGGCGAGAGAGGTGGACCATGGCCATGGAAACCGCAAAGGCGATTTCGGCGCAGAAGTCCCGGTCAGACACCCCGTCCAAACTGTTCTGGGTGGGCCCGGAAAATCCCAGCAGGCTGGCGGTAAGCTCCCGGTCCAGGGGATAGGTGGTGCCAGCCAGGGCGCCGCTGCCCAAAGGGCACTGATCCATGCGCTTCAGAGCATCGTCAAACCGGCCGATATCCCGCAATAGCATTTCCGCATAGGCCAGCAAATGGTGGCCAAAGGTTACCGGCTGGGCACGCTGCATGTGGGTATAGCCAGGCATAACAGCGGCCTTGTAAACCAGAGCCTTTTCTCCCAGCACCCGCACCAGATCCCGAAGCTGGGCCTTTAAGCCCAGGCAGGCCTCCCGCAGGGTCAGGCGGATATCCAGGGCCACCTGGTCGTTTCGGCTGCGGCCGGTGTGCAGGCGCTTGCCGGCGTTGCCAATGCGGGCGGTAAGCTCCTGCTCTACAAAGGTGTGGATATCCTCGGCGTCCGGGTCTATGGCCAGGGCCCCGCTCTCTATATCCTCTCGGAGCTTTCCCAGCTCCACACAGATCTTCATGCTTTCCTCTTTATCAATGATCCCCTGCTTGCCCAGCATAGTGGCGTGGGCAATGCTGCCCTCAATATCCTGCCGGTACATCCGGCTGTCAAAGGCAATGCTGGAATTAAAGTCGTTGGTTTTGGGATCGGCCTCCTTTTTAAAACGGCCTTTCCATAGCTTCATTTGTTTTCCTCCCCTATCAGAAAATCCAGGGCCTGGCTGTGAGAGTTGCCGGTGAATTCCAGAAAAGCCTGGCGGTAACCCCGCATATGCCGGGTAAGCGAGGGGGCAAACTCTCCTGCCTGGGCCATCTGTGCAAACTCCTGAAAGGTCACCCACTTGGCGCCGCAGGTTTCCCCTTTCTGGAACCGCACCTCATCCAGGTTAACATTCATATATACCCCATAGTCCCGGCCCAAATAGGGCCAGGAGCAGGAGCAGCCCAGCAGCTGGATCTGGCTCTCCGCAACAGTCAGGCCCGTCTCCTCAAAAAGCTCCCGGATCACCCCGTGAATAGGGGTTTCCCCCGCCTGCACATGGCCGGCGGGGTTCTCCCATTTGCCTGGAGCATAGCGCTTTTTCGGGCTGCGGCGGGTAAGGAATAGCCTGCCGCTTTTATCTACAATCCACATTCCTACAGCCATGCGGTACTCGTCAGGGCCCAAAGGCGCCTCTTTATCTCGAACAACCCCCGTGGGCTCCCCAAACTGGTCATAAATATCGATCTGCTCCATATTAACCCACCTTAGAGGTTTTCTCAATTTCGTACTGATATGTGTAGAACCCCAGCCTTCTATAAGGCCTTTGCGGCGGAATTCGGGCTCAATAACATATTTCCGATCCTTGTCAAAGTCCGCCTGTCATTTGTCGTAGGTTAGGCCCTTCTTGGCCTGCACCTTAATGGGCAGCCCAAAGAGGTTGATGAACCCAGCGGAATCCGCCTGATTATAAACCTCGTCCTCATCAAAGGTGGCAATCTCCTCATCATATAGCGAATAAGGGGCGGTCACCCCGGCGTCAATTATATTGCCCTTGTACAGCTTCAGCTTTACATCGCCGGTAACGGTTTCCTGGGTGGAATCCACAAAGGCGGAGAGGGCCTGGCGCAGGGGGGTATACCACTGGCCGTTATATACCAAATCCGCAAACTTTAAAGCCACCTGCTGCTTGTAATGATAGGTCTCCTTATCCAGGCACAGCTCCTCCAGCTTGTTGTGGGCATGGTACAAGATTGTGCCGCCGGGAGTTTCGTACACGCCCCGGGACTTCATGCCCACCAAGCGGTTTTCGATGATATCCGCCAAGCCAATACCGTTTTTGCCGCCCAGCTCGTTGAGCTTTTCCACCATCTGAACGCCGTTCAGGGCCTGGCCGTCCAGCAAGGTGGGCACGCCCTTTTCAAAATGCAGGGTTAGGTAGGCAGGCTCGTCCGGGGCCTGCTCTGGGGCAACCCCCAGCTCCAGAAAGCCGGGCTTTTGGTACTGAGGCTCGTTTCCGGGATTTTCCAGGTCCAGGCCCTCGTGGGAGAGATGCCACAGGTTCTTATCTTTGGAGTAGTTGGTTTCCCTGTTAATTTTCAGGGGGATATTGTGGGCTTCCGCGTATGCAATTTCTTCCTCGCGAGACTTTATATCCCAAATGCGCCAGGGGGCAATAATCTTCATATCTGGGGCAAAGGCCTTAATGGCCAGCTCAAAACGCACTTGGTCGTTGCCCTTGCCTGTGCAGCCGTGGCAGATGGCGTCCGCTCCCTCTTTCTTGGCAATTTCCACAATGCCCTTGGCAATAATAGGCCGGGCAAAGGAGGTGCCAAGCAAATACTTATTCTCATAAATCGCCCCAGCCTTCAAGGTGGGGTATACATAGTCCTGCACAAACTCCTCTTTCAGGTCCAGCACATAAAGCTTAGAGGCGCCGGTCTTTTTGGCCTTTTCCTCCAGGCCGTCCAGCTCGGTGCCCTGGCCTACGTCGCCAGAAACAGCAATTACCTCGCAGTTGTTGTAATTCTCCTTAAGCCAAGGAATAATGATTGAGGTATCTAGGCCGCCAGAATAAGCCAGCACAACCTTTTTTATTTCGTTTGCCATTTTACAAATCGTCCTTTCCTTAATTGGTTTCATATATATTTTTTGTATGGTTCCGCCAATGCTATGGGAAAGCTTTCTGCCGTTTCCCTTCTCTGCCTTCCATTATACACCCAATCCCCTGAAAATCAAGAGGATTTTTGCATAAATATTCATTTTAATGGAATATGTATGCATTTTATCCCAGCCCAGCCGTAATTTCAGGGAACTTGCCCTTTAAAAAGTGCCGGTACTTAGGGGAGCTGTCCTGTGAAATATATTCCTGCCGGATGCTGGCCTCAATCCACCGGAGCATTTCTTCTGGGAGCTGATGGTACCAGCGGATTGCCAGCTGCCCTGCCTCCTCTGCCGCGAGGATTGCCTCCAGCGCATCGGGGACAAACTCGCAGCCAGCCACGGGCACAGGCTCTCTGGTGGCCACCCCGCCAGGGATATCCGCCATAGGCTCTCCCCCTGGAACAGACTCTACACAGTAGATATACCCAGAAACCCCTGCATAAGTATCCCGCAGGGCGTTGGGATAGTATTCATCCAGACAGAGCTTTCCTGCCTGGAACCCATAGCTTCCCCACTTATGCCAGGGGCCCTCCTGGGCAAAGCCGGTTTCCCTGCAGTACTTCTCCACCGCATTGGAAAGGTAAGGCAGCACATTCTCCCGCTTTTTAGAGAGGTACACCTGGGGCGTTCCATGGTTGGAGGCCCTTGGCTCCAAAATTTCTATACAATGAACCGGGCTTGCGTGATAGAACATAGCAGATCACTCCTCTTCCATGTGGTTCATATCAAAGTCTTTTACCGGGCCATATAGGCGCTGGTCCACTCTGGCCGTAACCCGCAGGCCCTTCTCTGTATACTCCTCCCTAAGCACCGCCCCCTCTTCCCGAAGCCTGGCGGCCAAGCCGGTTTTGGCAAAGGGGAACAGCAGCTCTGCCTCAAAGGTCTTTTCCGGCAGGTTTTCCTCCACTGCCTGGAGCAACCGGTCAATGCCTTCCCCATTCAGGGCGCTGATTCTTACTGCCCCAGGAAGCCGGGGCGCGTTTTCCTCATCCTCCACCGCGTCCCATTTGTTCAGCACCGGGATCACCGGCCGGTCCCCGCTGCCCAAGCTGCGCAGCAGCTCCTCTGTTACCGCCAGGTGCTCCCTGGCCTCCAGGCTGGAGGCATCGCAAATATTCAGCAAAATATCCGCGTTAGCCGCCTGCTCCAGGGTAGATTGAAAGGCCTCTACCAGATGGTGGGGCAGTCGGCGGATAAGGCCCACTGTATCAATGAGCATAACATTTTTGCCGCTAGGCAGCTTTAGGGCCCGGGCGGTGGGATCCAGGGTGGCGAAAAGTTTGTCCTCCGCCAGCACCCCGGCCTGGGTTAGCCGGTTCATCAGGGTGGACTTACCCGCATTTGTATAGCCAACCAAAGCCACGGTAACCACAGAGTTTTTCTTCCGCCTTTTTTCGGTAATCTCCCGGGCGGCTTGGGAATCTGCCAGCTGTTCCTTCAGGTTCCCAATGCGCCGGCGGATGTGCCTTCGGTCGGTTTCCAGCTTTGTCTCGCCAGGGCCCCTAGTGCCAATGCCGCCGCCCAGCCGAGAAAGGGCGGTGCCCTGACCAGCCAGCCGGGGGAGCATATACCGCAGCTGAGCCAGCTCCACCTGGAGCTGGCCCTCCCTGCTGCGGGCACGTTGGGCAAAAATATCCAGAATTAAGGTAGTGCGGTCGATAACCCGAACGCCAAACAGCTTTTCCAGGTTCCGAATCTGGGTAGGGCTCAGCTCCCGGTCGAAAATAGCCAGGTCCAGCGCCTCCCGCTTCACCAGGTCCCCGGCCTCCTGGGCCATACCGGAGCCCAGGCAGGTGGCGGGGTCGGGGGCGGGGCGCTTCTGGGTTAAGGTAAAGGCAGGGTCTGCCCCGGCACTTTTGGTCAGTTCTTCCAGTTCCGCCAAAGAGGCCTCCACGTCATACTCACCCGTATCCAAAGAAACTAGCAAAGCCCGCTCCTGGGTCTGTTCATTTTCAAACATCCAATCACTCCTTTTCTTCCTTTAGGTGTCCAAATAACAAAAATTCCGGATCACGATATCAGGATCCTTCTTAACAAAGTGTGGCAGGCCTGGCAGTGCCAAGCCGTGGCCCTATCCTTCCGCGCCCGCCAGCCCCTGAAAGCTGCTTTTTCCCGCTTCTATTGGCATTTGCTTGCGCTCTACCTGCATTCTATAGTATAATCATCTCAAACACCACCCCATAAGGAGGCTCACCATGCGCAAACCCTACATAATTGGCATATCCGGGGGCACCGCCAGCGGAAAATCCACCTTTGCCGCCTGGCTGGAAACCCAGCTTTCTGACCTACACCCCCAAGTATTCCACATGGATAGCTATTTTAAGCCTGACTCCACCCGCCCCAAGGCCCAGGCTCACGTTACCGGTATAGAGTATTACGACGACAACTGCCCCGAAACCATTGATCACCCGCAGCTAAAAGAGGACCTGGCCCAGGCCGTGGCCCAAGGGCAAGCCCTCGTTCTGGTGGAGGGGCTTTTCGCCCTGTGGTACGACTGGCTGTACGAGCAGCTGGACTTAAAGCTCTTTATAGACTGCCAGGCCGATGAACGGATTGTGCGCCGGCTAAAGCGAAACATGACCCAGCGGGGCCTGGGTTTTGATGAAATCGCCCAGGTTTACCTGGACATGGTGCGCTACCGCCACCAGCAGTATATTGAACCCACCAAATGGCGGGCAGATCTTATTTTAAACGGCTCCTCCCCCTCAGACCTAGCAAACCAGGTGCTTGCCCGGCACATCCGTCACGCTGTTCAGAGAAATCTATCATAATATAGTTGGTGGAAAAGGTCAAGAGAAAACGCCAAAAAACCGCTGGATGAGCCTGGAAAGGCCCGCCCAAGCGGTTTTTTTCAGTTTATGGTAAACACAATCGGTATCTGCCGATTCTCCATTAGGCGGCATAGCCGCCAGTTCAAAAGCAGCTTTGTTGCCTCTGAACCACATGAGCTATAGTTGCTCTGGCTTTGGCAGACTATTTGCCGTTTAGCTCCGCGTACTGCAGCAGGTTCCGGCACAGGAACATAACAATTAACGCCACCGGAATATTCCCCGCTATTATGCCCAGCAAAGTACCTGCCGAACCTGGCAGAATCCCCGAAATGTTAAGCCCTAACCCCAGCCCAAGCCCAGGCAGCGCCAAAAGGATTAGGGCGATAAAGTAGAAAAACAGCATAAGGCCTTTCGACCGCACAGTGCCGAACACCCGCTCCACCATAATGTTCCCAGAGGTGAACAGCAGGGCAAAGGAAATGCGGGCCAGGATGCATAGCACACAGGTGAGAGGGTCCAGCCCCAGAATGGCCGACACCGGCACATAAATGACCACCGCCTCAAGGCAGTCGGCCAGCAGGGTTTCCGCTGTGGCCATCAGCAGCTTTTTAAAGGGCGGCTCGGGGATAAGATACAGGTAAGGCTTGCTCAGCTCCCAGCTAAACCGGCCCATGCCCTCGGAGAACATCTGCATATAGGTGCTCATGGCAAACAGGGCCACCAGCGCCGCCTTGCCCTCTTCTTCGCTGAAAATCTGGCCATAAACGAAAGCTGTGCCAATGATAATTGCCATAAAGATTACCGTCATCTTAGAGAACAGAAACACCCCGGACCTGCGGTTTTCTACCATATGCTTAAAAAAGATTACCCCAGCCCCTGTGCCTTGATTCAGCCCGGTTTTGCCTACCCGCACTTTCTTTGGGACCACCTCCGCGGGTTGGCCCTCCTTTTTGGCAGTAATGGCCGACTGGGCCGTCTCCGCGGTCTGGAGCACATCCTCGTAATAATTGTTCTTGTTTTTTATAACCAGCAAAAGCATAATCCCAAATGTGGCAACCATTAGGGCAAGGCTAATCCCCACCCTGGCATAGTCTCCGGCAAGCAGGCCCCCAATAAAGCCTGCCGCCCAGCCAGATACTGGGAAGTAAACCCCCACCGTGCTGAGGAAGGCCGCCCCTTTTTCCACAACTTCCATAGTATCCAAAGTGGAAAGGCCCTGGCCGGAGAACAGCCCGGCAGGCATAGCGCTCCATAGCATCCAAGCCACAAAGGCAATGGCAAGGCCATAAACAGTATATTTTATCGCCTGCCTGGCGCTGTCGTTGCCGCTGGTGCGGGTATAGGCGGCCATGGCGCATACCTGGCCTAAAAACAGGCTCAGGGCGTAGCCAGCCACAATCAGCAGCAAATGGGCGTATTCCAGGCCATAGGCCCTGTGAAGCCAGCTGTACTGGAACAATAGGAAAAAGCCCATAAGCAGGGAGAGCCCCAACTGGCGGAACAGGCCGTAGGCCAACACCTTGTTTGGCCGCAGGGGAGAGGGAAACAGAATGCTCACATCGGAAAGGGTAAACATGGGGTAATTCCCTGCCCCGCCGTTTACGCCGTTCATAAACGAGAACAAAAACATCATGCTGTAGAAAAGCACCATAATAGCCGTCAGCTCAGAGAGAGGGCGCAGGTCCATTTCTCCCTCCACATTGCCGCTAACAACAACAAGCACCAGCATTGCCACAAGAAACACCCCGTAAATCAGCCGGGAGGGGTGGCGAATAGACTCTTTCAGCTGGTTTTTCAGCTTGATTACGGTAAGATAGATCAGGGGGCTTTTCATTTTGCCGCGCCCCCTTCCGGGGCGCCGCCCTCGGTAATCTGGAAGAACAGCTCCTCCAGGCTTTGGTTCTCGCCGCCGTTGTTTGCCATGGTGGCGGCAAAGCGGCCGTTCATCATAATATTGGCCTGGTCCCAGTAGTCTTCCACCGAGTCGATCATATGGGTACTGATCAGAATAGAGACGCCGGAGGCCTTTAGCTCCCGAAAGATATTTTTCAGCTCTTTAATGGCATGGGGGTCTAAGCCCACCATAGGTTCATCGAACACAGCTACCTGGGGCTTGTGGCACAGGGCGCAGCAAATGGAGAGCTTTTGCTGCATTCCTTTGGAAAGCTCCTTGCCCAGCTTATCCCTTTTCTCCCACAGCTCCAGCCGTTCCAGCAGCCGCTGGGAGTAAGCCTCGTCGTACTCCTTATAGGCCCGGCGGATAAATTCCAGATGCTCGGAAACAGTGAGCAGGTCATAAACCGCGGGAATCTCCGGAATATAACCTAGCTGGCGCTTGGCCTCCTGCGAGGTGTTCAGGCACCCGTTGATCTCAATGCGCCCGGTAAAGCGGAGCAAGCCGGTAATGCACTTGATAATGGTGGATTTTCCCGCGCCGTTTGGGCCCAAGAGGATGCCGATTTGACCGTCACCCACAGCAAAGCTAATATTGTCGTTGGCAATGGTCTTGCCGTACTTTTTGGTAACGCCGCTAATTGAAAGCATACTAAAATGATCTCCCTTCTCAATTCCCAAATTTCATTCAGCCAGCCAAAAAGAGGAGCGCCTTCTGTGGTAAGCGTAAAACCACTCCATAAAAAAACCACGGCTGGTTTCCTAATTTGTTATTTTACAGAAAAAACGGGTCCCGCGCAAGGCGGACCTGCGAATCGTAAGAGAATCGACAGATTTGCCTCTCACGCCCCTCCGGCTATATTAACACACAAAATGACTTGTGTCAATATCGCCGCGCTTTTTGTACAAGGTTTATTCTCCGTGCCATCTCCATACAATGTAAGTGGAGGAGGTGATGCGCTTTGAAACCAGAATACAAACCGCTGTACGAAAAGTTTGGCCTAAACGTAGTCTACTACCGAAAAAGCAAAAAGCTTACCCAGCTCCAGCTGGCGGAGCTGGCAGATATTGACCGCAGCCATATCAGCGCCATAGAGCTGGGCAATGTAGGGGTATCCTTTGACGTAATCTTTAAGCTCTGCGAGGTACTGGACATAAAGCCCCGGGACCTTTTTGATTTTCGGGATTAGAGTCTGTTTAAAAAATAGAGAAAATGACGAATTTTTTTCCAAATAGGGTCTATTTCAAGAAAAAAAACGCAAGTCTTCCAATTGACGAGGATTTTTGACGCGAAAAGCGCCGCTTATGGGCAAAAAGACGGCGTGTTTGGGACTGGAAGAAGTCATTTATCAAAGAAAACAGCAAGCTAGAGGGGGGAATAAACGGCCGCCTTTTCCTTGTTTTAAAAAACCAAAGGTGTTTTTCCACACAAAAAAGGCCTTGCTACCGCAAGGCCTTTTCCTCTATACTTAAATTGACATCTAAACCGCCCTTTAGGGCGGCTTCTGGCGCTTAAGCAGGGGGCTCCACCCGGCCCCTCCCGCCCAAATGGCGTTTCGCCCAGGTTAGGAAAGAAGCGCTGGTGACAATAGCTGCCAAAATGTCCGCAATGGGCTCGGCCACAAAGACCCCGAACAGCTTGTTTTCAAAGAATACTGGCAGGATAAAGATAAGGGGGATCAGCAGCACAATTTTCCGCAGCAGGGCAAGCAGCAGCGAAACCTTTGCCTGGCCCAAAGCCAGAAAGGACTGCTGGAACCCGCACTGGGCCCCAAAGGCGAACACGCCAAACAGGAAGATCCGCATGGCCCATATCGTGATTTCCGTTAGGGCTTGGTCCCCGGTAAACATGGCCACAAATATCTGGGGCGCCAGCATTAGCGCCAGCCAAAAGGCCAGGCTGTAACCCAGGCAGCAGACCAGAAGCAGGCGGATGGATTTTTTCACTCTGTCGAATTTTCCCGCCCCAAAATTAAAGCTTGTAATGGGCTGGGCTCCTTGGCAGAGCCCCTGCAGAGGCAGGTTCACAATCTGCAGCACGCTGGCCAGCACTGTGTAGGCCCCTACGGCAGAGTCGCCGCCATACTTTAGCAGCGAGGTGTTTAGGGCCACGCTGAGCAGGCTTTCTGTGCTCTGCATAATAAAGGGAGACACTCCTAGGGCCATTACCGGCAGGATGATCTTCGCTTTTACCGCCAGGTTTTCCCGGCGCAGGCGGAGGCTGGTCTTTTTCCCTGTAAGGAACCGGAGCACCCACACAGCCGATACCCCCTGGGAGAGGATAGTGGCCAAAGCTGCCCCTCGCACGCCCATTTGGAACACAAAGATAAAAACCGGGTCCAGGGCGATATTGAGGGCAGCGCCAATGATAACGGTAAACATACTTGTGGTGGCAAAACCCTGGGTGGTAATAAACATGTTCATGCCCAAAGCGATTTGGACAAACACGGTGCCAATGACATAGATTTGCAGGTAGCTGGATGCATAGCCAATGGTATTGCCGCTGGCCCCAAAGGCCCGAAGAATGGGTTCACCGAAAAGCAAGAATACCGCTGTAAGGCCCACAGAAAAGGCCAGCAGCGTAGTAAAGCAGCTGCCCAAGATTTGCTCCGCCTTAGGCAGGTCCCCCTCGCCCATAGCAATAGCGGCCTGAGGCGCGCCCCCCATGGCCACCAAAGAGCTGAACGCCATAATGAGGATGATAATGGGAAAGGTAATGCCCACGCCGGTTAGGGCGGCCGCCCCAATTTCTGGAATATGGCCAATGTACATCCTGTCCACAATATTGTAGAGCATATTCACCACCTGGGCGGTAATGGCAGGCACGGCCAGAGAAAGCATTAGCCGGCCCACGCTGCCGGAGCCCAGGTTTTGTTCTTTTACCCCGGGGTTGCTGTGGCTTTTCATAATTGCTCGTCTTCCTCCCCTTTCTTTGACTCCTTTACAATCCGCAGCCTGGCTAGGCGCTGGTCATCAATCTCCATTACTGTAATTGCCAGCCCCGCCACCTCTACCCGGGGGTGCTCCCCTTCCTTAGGGATTCTGCCCAGCAGCTCGGTGACCAGGCCCGCGATGGTGTCGTAGTTTCCTTCCGGCAGTTCCGTCTCTGTCAGGTTCCCAATCTCGTCAATAGAGGCGGAGCCGTCCACAGTAAACTCTGTTTCGCTAACCTGGCGGATCTCCTCCTCCTCGTTGTCATATTCATCCTGGATATTGCCCACAATGGACTCCACCAGGTCCTCTAGGGTGACCAGCCCCGCCGTGCCCCCGTATTCGTCCACCACAATGGCAATCTGCACCTTCCGCTCGGTAAGCTCGGTAAACAGCTGGCTGCATTTCTTGGTTTCCGGGATAAAATAGGCAGGGCGCATCAGGCCGGTTACCGTGGCCTCGGCCGGGAGAGAGGCGCCTACAAAGGGCAGCAGGTCCTTTACATAGCAAATGCCCACCACCGAGTCGATGTCCTCATGGTACACAGGGATACGGGAACAGCCGTGCTCCAAAGCCACCTCCACCACCTGGCTGAGGGCAGCGTCGTCGGCCACGGCCGCAATGTCTGTGCGGTGGGTCATGGTCTCCCCGGCAGTGGTGTCGTTAAACTCCAGAATATTGGCGATCATATCCTTTTCCGTCTCCTCAATTACCCCCTTCTCCTCCCCTTCTCCTACCATTTGGAGGATTTCTTCCTCCGTCACGGCGTCATCTAGGGAGTGGGGATCTACCCGAAACAGGCGCAGCACGCCATTGGCCACACAATTGGCAAAACGGAGCAAGGGCATGGCAGCAGAAGAAAGGGTAAGAATGAGCCCTGCCCAGCGGTAGGCAAACTGTTCCGCGGCATGCCGGGCGCCCTTTTTGGGCAGCAGATCCGCCAGCAGGAAAAAGGCCAGCAGATAGCTAGCCGCCACGGCAAAGCAGGACAGGCTCCAGCGCAGGCCGCTCCCCTTTTCCAGGAAAGAAAGAGCCCGATACATAGGGCCCAGAAAAGCGGAAATGCAGAAAGCAAGGCCCAGCAGCCCACAAAACAGCAGGCCGGACTGGAGGGGGGACACAGCGCTAACCTGGGTTTCCATAGCTTTGCGCAAGGACTTGGCCTTTTTGCTGCCGGACTCCGCGTCCTTTCGCACTTGAGAGAGAGAGAGGCTGTTTACAGCGGACTCGCCGGCAGCGTAAAGGGCAGCCAAGGCGGCAAAAAGCAGGGTAAGCAAAATTGGGATGACGGCCAGACCGTCAGGGTCTTCAGGCATGACAGTTGAGGCTCCTTTCTAAGATAAGGAAAATATAATGACTTTTATTGTACCTGAAAACCACGCGTCTGTCAATCCGCTTTTTACTTTGGGGAGTGTCCTGCCGCGCGTTCGTTCTATGTATGATTCAAGAGCCGAGCGCCTTGTAGGGGCGGCCCCGCGTGTCCGCCCCTCTCTACCCGGGTTCTGGTACTTTCACGGACTGGGCGGGTAATATCCGCCCCTATATTAAAATCCGCGAAAGGGACGCTCCCTTTACTTTCCCATACAGCGGCAGGCTCCAGGACGGGGCGCATTCTCCGCCTTCCAAAAAACCTTGTCAGCGGTGTGAAAAAACTATGCTTTTCTCCCGTCTCTCTCCTCCTTGTTTTTTGGGGATTTTTACCCATTCTTCCTGTTCCCCTTGGCCTTGACATTGACATTGACACTTGCTATAATCTGCATGGTATTTTGCGCCTGGCTCCCCCGGCTTTTCTGCCCCTAGGGAAAAGGCGGAAATAACATGCAATGCAGTTTACAGAAAGGAAGTGCGCGATGAAGCAACACAAAAAAGGGTTTGTATTGTGGCTGCTGGCAATAGCGGTCCTTTTGGCCGCCGCCCTGTTGGCAGGCACCAATCCCCGCACAGAAACCGTGCAGGAAGCAATGCGGGACGCGGTGCTCCACAATGTGAACCAAATCAATTTCTTGGGTATCAAGGCTGTAAACCCCGGGCTGGTCTCCGCTTTCGCCGTTACTGCTGTCTTGCTGGCCGCTGCCCTGATTATCCGGATTTTTGCCATACCCAGGTTTAAGCTGGCGCCAGGCAGGCTCCAGCTGGCGTTGGAGGAGGTAGTTGGGCTCTTTGACAATATGGCCAAAGGCAGCAGCCCCCACCGCTACGGTTTTATGGGGGCTTATATTTTTGCCGTAGGCTCCTACATATTTGTAGGTACCCTCTTTGAGCTATTGGGCTTGCAGGCCCTTACCGTTCACGGCCACCCCATCACCCTGCCCGCCCCCCTCTCTGATGTAAACGCCGCCATCGCCACCGGCACCCTCTCTTACCTGGTCATCCTCTCCGGCGGCATTGCCCAGAACGGCCTAAAGGGCGTGGGCAAAACCTTAAAGGAATTTTCCCTGCCCATCTCCATGAGTTTCCGGCTCTTTGGCGCGCTGCTCAGCGGCCTGCTGGTTACCGAGCTGGTGTACTACTATGTTACCCTAAGCTTTGTGCTGCCGGTAATTGTGGGTGTGCTGTTCACCCTGCTCCACGCAATTATTCAAACCTATGTGCTTACCATGCTCACCTCCCTGTACTATGGGGAGGTTTCCGAGCCCGCCCATGAGAAAAAATAACCAATGCTTTGCATTATCTGAAAGGAATGGAGTAAAATGAAAAAGCTTTTCCGCCACAGAAGAACTGTTTGCGCCGTAGCACTGGCGCTTATGCTCATGTTTGTGCTGGCCATGCCCGCCTTGGCCGCCGCCCCAGATGCCGCCCCTGCCAATGAGGCTGCCGAAAGCGCCGGAGGCTCCCTTGGCCTAAAGGCCATTGCCGCCGGCATTGCCGTAGGAATTGCCGCCGCCGGCGGCGCCGTGGGCATGGGCCTTGCCACCGCGAAATCCGCCGAGGGCATCTCCCGCCAACCCGAGGCCGAGGGCAAGATTCGCACTACCCTAATGCTGGGTTTGGTGTTTATTGAAACCGCCATTATCTACGCCCTGCTGGTGGTCATTCTGATCATCTTTGTACTGTAAGGCAGGTGGCAGGGATGAATATTCCACTGAATATCGACTGGCAGCAGATTCTGCTGCACTGGCTGAACCTGGCCATTCTCACCGGCGGCCTGTACTTCCTGCTGTATAAGCCGGTTAAGCAGTTTATTGCCAAGCGGGAAGAGCACTACCAAAACCTGGAAAAGGAGGCTGCCGGCAAGCTGGAAGAGGCTGAAAGAATTAAGGCCCAGTACCAGCAAAAGCTGGACCAGGCCGACGAGGAGCTCCACCAGGCCCGGGCCGAGGCCCAGAAAGCCGTGGAGAAATCTGCCCGGGAGCAGCTGGCCATTGCCCAAACCCAGGCCCAGGAGATTGTGGCCAAAGCCCAGGCCCAGGCTGAACAGACCCAGGACCGGGCCCTGAAAGCGTCGCAGCGGGAGCTGAAAAAGCTGGCCACGGAGGCCGTGGAAATGCTGGCTTTTCATCCAGATACAGACCCCTTCGACCAGTTTTTAAATCTGGCAGAGGGAGGCAGCGCCCATGAGAAACGATAGGGGCTATTTATCGGCTCTGCTGCGCAGCGCCAAAGAGCCCAGCTCCCAGCAGCTGGAGCGGTTCTCCCGGTTTCTTCAGGATAAGTACCGCAGGGAGGTTCCCCTAAAATGGGAGCATGACCCTGGGATTAAAACCGGTTTCCGGCTGCAGGTGGGCTCCGATATCTATGACTGGACCCCCCATGGCCGTATCCGTCAGTTTCAGGACTACCTGCGCCAGCTGCGCCCCGGCCAGGACGACCTGCTCCCCTTAATCCGCCAAACCATGGACGAATGGGAGCTGAACCTGGTCCCTGAGGAAATAGGCCAGGTGCTTACGGTAGATGGGGAAATCGCCACTGTAGGCGGCCTAACCCACGCCCAGTATGGCGAGGTGCTGGTGTTCTCCTCTGGGGTAAAGGGCATGGTTCAGGACCTGCGCCGGGATGACCTGAGCTGCATACTTTTTGGAGACAGCCAAGAGATTGTGGCTGGCAGCATTGTGCGCCGCACAATGAAAACCGCCGCTATGCGGGTAGGAGATGGCTTTTTAGGCCGGGTGGTGGATGCCCTGGGCATCCCGGTAGACGGCAAGGGCCATATTGAGGCCGAAACCCACCGTCCTATTGAAGCCCCTGCCCCTAGCATCCTGGACCGGCAGCCTGTGAACAGGCCCATGGAAACCGGCCTGCTGGCCATTGACTCCATGTTCCCCATTGGCCGAGGCCAGCGAGAGCTGATTATCGGCGACCGGCAGACCGGAAAAACCGCCATTGCCTTGGACACCATTTTGAACCAGAAGGGAAAAAATGTGGTGTGCATCTATGTGGCCATTGGCCAAAAGTCCAGCTCTGTGGCACAGCTGGCGGAAAATCTCAGCCGCCGGGGGGCCATGGAGTACACCACCATTGTTACCGCCCCCGCTGGGGCCTCTGCCGCTTTGCAGTACATTGCCCCCTATGCCGGCTGCGCTTTGGGAGAATACTATATGTACCAGGGCCGAGACGTGCTTATTGTATACGATGACCTCTCTAAGCATGCCATTGCCTACCGTGCCCTAAGCCTGCTGCTGGAGCGCTCCCCCGGTCGAGAGGCCTTTCCTGGGGACGTGTTCTATCTCCACTCTCGGCTGCTAGAACGTGCCGCCCATCTTTCCGACGATTTGGGGGGAGGGAGCATGACTGCCCTGCCTATTGTGGAGACCCAGGCAGGGGACGTTTCCGCCTATATCCCCACCAATATTATCTCTATTACCGATGGCCAGATTTTCCTAGAAAGCGACCTGTTCTTTTCAGGCCAGCGGCCGGCGGTAAACGTGGGCCTTTCCGTATCCCGTGTGGGCGGCGACGCCCAAACCAAGGCTATGAAGTCCGCCGCGGGAGCCATCCGCCTAGAGCTGGCTCAGTACCGGGAAATGGAGGTCTTTACCCAGTTTTCCAGCGATTTGGACGATGCCACCAAGCGCCAGCTGTCCTATGGCCAGGGCCTTATGCGCCTGCTCCGCCAGCCCCAGTACAGCCCCTTCAGCCAGCACCGCCAGGTAATCATCCTCACCGCGGCCATGGGCCATATCATGCAGGATATCCCCTTGGAGGAGATGGAGGATTTCCGGAAAAGGCTGCTGGAGTTTGTGGAAAGAGAATCTCCGGACATCTGCCGCAGAGCAGACCAAACCGGCCAGCTCTTTGAGGACGACCGGGAGGAGCTGATAACCCTTTCCAAGGAATTCCTGGAAAGCTACCTCCAAAGCAGAAAGCGTGGTGGCTAATTTGGCCGGAACCAAAGAGATTAAGAACCATATAGAGAGTGTGCGGGAAACCAAAAAAATTACCAACGCCATGTACCTCATCGCCTCTACCAAGCTGCGCAGGGCAAGGCAGGAGCTGGATAATACCCGCCCCTACTTCCAGGCCCTGCAAGGGGAGATTAAGCGGATTTTCCGCACGGCCAACGATGTGGACAGCCACTACTTTTATCCCCCAGACGGCTCTCCGCCTTTGGAGGGAACCTATGGCTGCCTGGTAATCACCGCTGACAAGGGCCTGGCCGGGTCGTACAACCAAAACGCCATCCGGGCCGCCCTGCGGTTGCTTCAAGAGCATCCAGACACTAAACTCTTTGTGGTAGGGGAATATGGCCGGCGGTTTTTCAGCCAACATAAAATCCCCATAGAACACAGCTTTTTATACACTGCCCAAAACCCCACCATGCAGCGGGCCAGAGAAATCAGCGCCCTGCTGCTGGATGGCTTTGACCAGGGGAATCTAAAAAAGATATTCATTATTTATACCGATATGGAGAACAGCGTGTCTTTTCAGGCTCGCTGTACCCGCGTATTGCCCTTTCACCGTACCTATTTCGCCACTGCCGGTGAAAAGCAGGTAACCGAACCCTTTGAGTTTGTGCCCGATGTAAGGGCAGTTCTGAACAATATGATGCCAAGCTATGTTTCCGGCTTTATTTACAGCGCCCTCATCGACAGCTTTTGCTGCGAGCAGAACGCCCGGATGACCGCCATGGACAGCGCCAACCAAAACGCCGAAAAGCTGATGGGGGAGCTTTCTCTCCAGTATAACCGGGTGCGCCAGGCGGCCATTACCCAAGAGATCACCGAGGTCTCTGCCGGAGCCAAGGCCCAACGTCAGAAGAAAGAAAGGTGAGGAATTTGGAAAAAGGAATCATCGTACAGATATCAGGCCCGGTTGTGGACGTAGAGATTCAGGGAGACCAGCTGCCCAGGCTGCGGGAAGAGCTCACCGTAGAAAAAGACGGCGTGGTACGGGTAATGGAGGTTGCCCAGCACCTAAGCGCCTCTACCGTGCGGTGCATTATGCTCTCTGCCAGCGAGGGCCTGGCCCGGGGCCTGGCGGTAGATGTACCCGGGCACACCATTCAGGTGCCGGTAGGCCGGGCCACCCTAGGCCGCATGTTCAATGTGCTGGGCCAGCCCATTGACGGAGAGGGCCCGGTACCCCGCGGCACCCCGGTGCAGAGCATTTACCGCAATCCCCCTGCCTTTGATGAGCAAAGCCCGGCAGTGGAAATTCTAGAAACCGGCATTAAGGTCATCGACCTGCTGGAGCCCTATCCCCGGGGCGGCAAAATTGGCCTGTTCGGCGGAGCGGGAGTGGGCAAAACCGTGCTCATCCAGGAGCTCATTCACAATGTGGCCATGGAACACGGAGGCTACTCCATCTTTACCGGCGTTGGCGAACGCAGCCGAGAGGGCAACGACCTGTGGCGGGAGATGCGGGAAAGCGGCGTCAGCGACAAAACCGCCCTGGTGTTTGGCCAGATGAACGAATCCCCTGGCGTGCGCATGCGGGTAGCCCTCTCGGGCCTGACCATGGCAGAGCATTTCCGGGACAAAGAGCACAAGGACGTGCTGCTCTTTATTGACAACATCTTCCGTTTTGTCCAGGCAGGCAGCGAGGTCTCCACTTTGCTGGGCCGTATGCCCTCGGCGGTCGGTTACCAGCCCACCCTAGCCAACGAAATGGGCGAGCTCCAGGAGCGGATCACCTCTACCAAAGAGGGGTCGGTAACCTCTGTGCAGGCGGTATACGTGCCTGCCGATGACCTGACAGACCCGGCTACCGCTACTACCTTTGCCCATTTGGACGCCACCACAGTGCTTAGCCGGAAGATTTCTGAGCAGGGCATTTACCCCGCTGTAGATCCCCTGGCCTCCACCTCCCGGATTCTGGAGGCAGATATTGTGGGGAAGGAGCATTACCGTATTGCCCGAAAGGCCCAAGAGATTCTGGAAAAATACAGCGAGCTCCAGGACATCATTGCCATTCTGGGCATGGATGAGCTTAGCGAGGAGGATCAGCGGATTGTAGGCAGGGCCCGGCGGCTCCAGCGTTTCTTTGCCCAGCCCACCCATGTGGCAGAAAAGTTTACAGGCATCCCTGGGGTCTATGTGCCCCTAAAGGATACCCTGGAGAGCTTCGGCAAACTGGTGGACGGCGAGCTGGACCAGTACCCAGAGGCGGCCTTCTATAATGTAGGCACCTGGCAAGACGTGGTAGAAAAGGCCAAAAAGCTGGAAGCAGGTGAGGCCTGATGGCAGCGGCGTTCCAGGTCCATATTCTGGCGGCAGACAAAACCTTTTATGAGGGTCCTTGCGAAAGCCTGACCATCCCCACCTCAGACGGGGAGCACTGCATCCTGGCCCACCACAGCAGTATGATCGCGGCAATTCTGCCAGGAACCATGCGGTATCGCAGGCCTGGGGAGGAAACCCAGACCGCCGCTATTTCTCCTGGCATGGTAAAGGTAGAGCACAACGAGGTGCTGGTGCTGGTAGACTCTGCCGAACGCCCAGAGGACATCGACGCCGCCCGGGCCCGCCGGGAAGCGGATGAAGCCATGGAGGCAATTCTGCAAAAGAAGAGCCGGCAGGAATACCAGGTGGCCCAGGCCACTTTGGCTCGGGCGCTAAACCGGCTGCGGGTAAAGTCCTCTACAGGGCATATGGAGTAAAAAATCTAAGATATTGCTATGATATAGGAACGAAAGCCTCGGGCGGCAGCCCAAGGCTTTCGCCGCACAAAAAATTCGGGATGAAATCCCGGCAGCCCTTCTCCTCATAAGGTCAAGGACTGTCGGGACTACATCCCGAATTTTTGGTTTTACCCAGCTACCCACCAAAGCGGAGGCAAAAGCCCAGATTGGATACTTGGCCTTAGCTGATCTTCCCGTGGGGGTTCTGGAGCCTATAGCACCTCAGGCTGTGCCTTTATCCTCCGCCGCCACAACCACCCATCGGGTGGCATAGCCCCAGCCTGTGCAAGTGGAAAGCGTCAGCATTTTCTCATCTGTGCCAGGCACAATTCCCGTATCAATCGCGGAGTTGCTCACACAGAAATCTATAAAATCCTGCTGCAGCTTGCTTTCTTCCAAGTCCAGCCGATATACAATATCCCGCACACCAACCTCAAACGCCGAAAAAACATTGTATTTTTTCACGCCTGCATCTGTAACCATATAGACGCTGGGATGTTCCCGCCAATAGCCCTCTTTCCCGAAATCAGAAAGCCTGCCGAACATGGAGCCATCCATCATCTGGTGGCCATATACCAAGGTGTTGTAGCCACTCAGATCCGGCTTATTGGTGCTCTCCAAAAAAATTGCCCCTACCGAGCTGCTCTCATTCTTCCAGGTATAGTTCAGGTAGTGCTGGTTGTTATCTGTCTGCAGCACCGGATAGAACACATCGGTACCAGGAATGGCGATCCAGCCCACCACTTCTGGGTTGGTGAGGCGCAGGGCGTTTAAGTCCACCTGGGCTAGGGCCTGGATATAGGGGTCGGCAGTGTTCTGCTCTGGCGGCAGCGGCTCCTCCTCTGGGGACGAATCTTCTTCCCAGTCCTCTGGCTCAGAGCTCTCGGAAGCATTCTCTGCCGGCTGGGAGGCTGTGGAAGATGAGGAAGAGGCAGTGGGGTGGGCGTCCGGTTCTGGCCGGCTTTCCGGGGCCTGAATGGCCCCAAAGGCCTCCTTGGAGATCCCGGCCAGCTGGGCGGCCTCGCTGTAGTCCTGGGCACCCTTATGGTAATCCTGCATCTTCCAGGTTGCCATGCCCAGGCCAATCACCACCGCGCCCAGCAGCAGAACTTTTGCCCCAAACAACGCTTTTTTCTTCATGGCCATTCCCTCCTCAACCCAGCCGCCTGCGCATCTGGTCAGGGTTCTCACTATAATTCAGGGCGGTTTCTTTGTCCACCAGCCCAGCCTTTACCAGGCGCAAAATAGATTGATCCATTGTCATCATGCCTTCCGCCGCGCCGGCGGCAATGGCACTGTCAATCTGGTGGGTTTTGCTATCTCGGATTAGGCTGCGAATGGCACTGTTGATACGCATTACCTCAAAGGCCGGCACCAGCTCGCCGCTGACACCTGGTACTAGCTGCTGAGAGACCACCGCGCCGAGAACCATAGATAGCTGGGCCCGAACCTGGCCCTGCTGGTCCCCCGGGAAGGTATCTACAATTCTGTCTATGGTATTCACTGTGCCCTTGGTGTGCAGGGTAGCAATAAGCAAATGGCCGGTTTCCGCCGCCGTCATAGCGGTGCGGATGGTCTCGTGGTCCCGCATTTCCCCCACCAGCATTACGTCTGGGGCCTGGCGCAGGCAGGCCCGCAGGGCGGCCAAATAGTCTGCCGTATCTATGGCAATTTCCCGCTGGCTCACAATGCTTTTTTGGTTCCGGTGCAGGTACTCAATGGGATCTTCCAGAGTAATAATGTGGGCGTCCCGGGAACGGTTGATGGCATCAATAATGCAGGCCTGGGTGGTAGATTTTCCGCTACCGGCAGTGCCGGTAACCAGCACCATACCGCTGTGCAGCTGGGCCAGGTCCATCACCTGGGATGGGATGTGCAGGCTCTGCCAGTCTGGGATATCGAAGGAAACCACCCGGACCACCGCCGCCATAGAGCCCCGCTGGCGGTAGGTATTTACCCGAAACCGGGCTAAGCCAGGCACCGGGCAAGAAAAATCATCGTCCCCCTTTTCGGCAAAGCGCTCCATAGGGCGGCCGGCCATTTGGTAGAGCTCGGTAATCAGGGCCTCGGTGTGCTGGGGGAAAAGCTGGTCGCTGTTCATCCGAACCAGCCGGTTCTCCAGCTTTTCGCACACCGGGCTGCCGCTGACAATAAAGAGATCGGAGGCCTGATCGTGCACGGCCCGCTGCAAATATTCCAAAACCTTTTCCATTGTGTCGCTGCCTTTCTTCAAATTACTCGCCGTTCCATACCCGAATTCTATCCTGGGGTGTCCACTCTCCGGTAGCCCTGGTGTACCACTCGTAAATTTCAAAATCGCCGTCCTTCACCCATACGGTTACCACCAGCTCTTGGGTGGGGGATATTTCACAGTTATAAAAATAGATATCCCCGCTGTTCTCCACGCCTTGTGGCTGCTCTCCCAGGCGGAGACGGGCCAGAATCTCCTGAGCCTGGGCATCGGCGCCATAGTACTGGGTCACAGCCTTTGCCGAGGCCTCCCCCAGGCGGGAATCCGCCCGAACCGTGGAAAGGCTGAGCAAGGCGAATACTGTTAGGCAGAGCACTGCAAATACTACCAGCAGCGAGCTGCCCCCCAAAGCCGGCGGGGCAAACCCCGACCTTTCCCGTTTTGCCATTTAGTCCACCTCCTGCCAAGCATAGCCCAGGCTATAAAGCTCTTCCCCGTCTGCCTCCCGAAGGACCCGTGCCTTGGCCTGGCAAAGGGTTTCCAGCTCCTGTGGCAGTCCGTTTACCTCCAGCCGGTAAACAGAGGGTGCCTGTGCTTGCTGCCAGGCTTCGTCATAATAGGCCACAAAGCTTTCCTGGGGGCCAATTTTTACTGTTTCCGCGGCGTTTTCGCAGAGTACCACGGCCTGATCCCGGGCCTGGCCCTGCTCTGAAAGGGAATTGGAGAGAACAAAGGCCTGCAGGCACAGGGCGGCAGCCAGAGCAAATACCAAAATCATCACCATCTGTTCCATCATAACCAGGGGCGCTTTGCTTTTCATTGTTACAGTCCTTTCTCGGGGTGTGCTGGTTTCCTTATGTGGTTCCGTTTTTGCTCCGCAGGGAAATGGTTAAAACCGATTCCCTTTCCTGGTCCTGGGCTCCGGTAACCACTTTCATTGCAATGGTATCTCCTGTAATGTCCATTTGCAAGCTCTTGGCCTCCATAATTCGCTCCCCGTCCCCAGGCCCCAGCCCGGCGCCGGCTTCACAGTACAGCTCCATAAGATATCCCTCGTAGCAGTACACCCGGGTCACGTATTCCTGGTCCGCGTCCAGCAGCAGGGCCTGTGTGCCCTGGAAGTCCTCCTCCAGCGCAATGCCGTCCCGCCGGTCTGCCTGGCGCACCCGCTGGGCAAGATACTGGACACAGGTTCTGGCCTGGTAAGCCTCTTGGTCCCGGGCGGTTAGCCGGCGGTAGGCCTTAGCCCCCGTAAGCAGCACAATGAGCACGCAAACGGCGAATATGGCGAAAAGCAAAAGGGCCATCAAACCGTCCAGCTGATGCTTTACTAATTTTCTCTTCATAAGTTTCCTATCTCTCCAACACCGTAATATTTGGCATGAGATTTTCGCCGTATATCTCGTAGTGCACAATATACCGCTCGTTGTCCACCTGTACCCCATAGTGGTCCTTCAGGTAGTCCAAGTTTTGTGGATAAGCCCCTTCTGCCGCGTAACAGGCCACGCAGCCCTTGCGCAGGGCCTGCTCCAGCTGGTCCTGCCCTTCCCGCGCCCGGCCCTGGTCCAAGCTTTCCAGCGCCATGGCAAAACACAGAACCACCGCTCCGGCAGCGGCGGGCAGGGCAAGCATTTTTGCAATCCGGATTCCGGTTTCAGCCCTTTGGGCCCTTCTTCTCATGCCCATGGCCTCACCCAATTGCCGCCATAATGTCCATCAGCGGCAGCATTACAGAGAGCAGGATTAAGCCGACCAATACCGAGCAAACCAGAACCAGCGCAGGCTCTGCCCGGCTAACTTGATCTTCCAAGGCGGCCTCGCTCTCTTCCGCCAGATCCTGGGCAATCTTCTCCATGGCGGAATCCCCTGCCCCGCTGCGCTGGCCAAGCTCTAGCAGCCGGCACTGGGGAGCGGGGAGCAGGCCGCTCTCTTTCATGGCGGCAGCCATTGGCTGGCCTTCGTCCATACGGTTCAGGCAGTTTTTACATCTTTCTTGGGCAGCGGGCACATCGGCCATCAGGTTGCCAGCCAAATCCACAGCCTGTTCCAAGGGCAGGCCGCTGGCCATACCCATAGCCAACGCCTGGGCCAGTCTGGCGGTATTCATTTGGCGGGAGACCCCCTTGTCTCCCCGCCAGCTTTTCCAAAAGCCGGTTATCTTGTCTCGGAAACTGCCCACCAAGGTAAACAGAATAAAGAAAGCCACAATGGCAGCCAACAGGAGCAGTAGCAAAGGCATGGCGGCATCCAGACCGCGGCCAATGGCCAGCAGGCCTCCGGCCACGCCGGTAAGCCGCCCGCCTAACGAGGCATAGACATCGTCAAAAATGGGCAGCACCTGTACCAGCAGGACAGTGATAACCACTAGCATTAGGGCCAGCATGGCAGCGGGATAGAGCAGGGCGCTGCGTAGCCGCCGGTCCAGCCTGGCGCGGTTTTCATAGTATTGGGCCAGCGCGGAAAGTGCCTCCTCGGTGCGCCCGGATTGTTCCCCTACCTCTGCCAGGCCGCAGACATAGGAAGGGAAAGCCTCGGTAGATTTCATGGCAGCGGAAAGAGTCTCCCCGCTGTCCACCATATCCGCCATTTCCCCCAGCATTTTTTTATAGGGGCCCTCCGGCTCCTCCTCGCCCATTAGCAAAAGGCCGTCGGCCACAGCCACGCCGGCGTGGAGAAGCATAGAGAGCTCTAGGCATAGGCCGGCAATGGTTTCGTGTGAGATTTCTTTTTTCATGGGAACCTCCGTTGTGGGCAGCGTAAAGTGCCGCAGAATAATACGGTATTATTTTACTCTATTTTCAGAAATTTGTAAAGAAAAAAGAACAGATGCCCTCTTGCTGAGCATCTGCCTCTTTTCGGGGCTTTATATTGCCGTGTCAAAAAAGGTCTTTTCCCAACGCCGCCAGGTTCTCCCAAACCAAGTCCGGCTGCCAGGGGCTTTCTTTCAGCATTTCCTTTGTGGTCTCCCCACTCATTACCAAAATTGATAAAGCCTTTGTCCCGGCTGCCAGAGCGATGTCTGTGTAAAGCCTATCGCCGATTACTGCAAGTTCTTCCTCTTTGCAGTTGGTTTTTCTCATAATGTAGTCTAGGCAATGCCGGGAGGGTTTGCCGAAAAACTCGCACTGCACCCCGGTAGAAGCCTTGACCAAAGCCGCGATAGAGCCGCAGTCTGGGATAAAGCCCCCTTCTACCGGGCAGTTTAGATCTGGGTTAACTCCAAAAAACTCTGCCCCATTCCGGATAAAATGACAGGCCAGCCGGAGCTTTTCATAGGTCAGGCTGGTGTCAAAGCCCAGCACCACATAGTCGGGGGCCGTGCAGGCCATAGGAATTCCGGCCTGGCGGAAATCCTCCTCTAGGGCCGGTGTGCCCACCACATAGGCGGATTTCCCCGGCCGGTTGGCAGCCAGCCACTCCAGAATTACCCCATTGGAAATCAGCATTTTTTCCGGAGGCACCTGGATCCCCATTCCTGCCAGCCGGGAAAGATAGGCCTCTCGATTTTTAGAACTGTTGTTGGTAAAAAAGCAGAAGTCTCTGCCCCTGGCTCTGGTTTCCCGCAAAAAATTCTGGGTAAAGGGAAACAGGGTATCTCCAAGATATATGGTGCCGTCCATATCCAGCACAAACATTTTTATATTTTCCAGCCTTTTCCTTGCGTCCTCCATACCTGCTCCTCTATTCCACTGTCACAGACTTCGCCAAATTCCGGGGCTTATCGATATCGCAGCCCTTCATAGAGGCCACATAATAGGCAAACAGCTGCAGGGGCAAAATGGACATAGAGGGCAGCATAAACTCGGCGGTATCCGGCACCGCGAACAGGCAGTCGGCCTCTTGGGCAAGGGCCTCTGCCAGCTGGGGCGTAGTAATGCCAAGCACTACCGCGCCCCTGGCCTTCACCTCCCGGATATTGGCCATCATTTTTTCAAACAGCCGGCGGCAGGTGCATATGGCTACCACCAGGGTGCCCTCCTCAATTAGGGAGATAGGGCCATGCTTCAGCTCCCCGCCGGTATAGGCCTCGGAGTGGATGTAGGAAATTTCCTTGAGCTTAAGGGATGCCTCCAAAGAGGCGGCATAGTCTACGTTCCTGCCGATAAAGTAGATATCCCCAGCATTAAAGTACCGAGATGCAAAGTACTGAATCTCTTTCTTTTCAGCTAGGCAGCGTTCCGCCAGCCGCGGCAGGTTTTCCAGCTGGGCAAGCAGGCCCGCCAGCTCCTGCTGGGGCATGGTTCCCAGCTCCTGAACCATATACAGGGCAATCAGGTAAATCATGGCCAGCTGGGTGCTGTAGGCCTTGGTAGAGGCTACGGCAATCTCCGGCCCGGCCCAGGTATACAGCACATCGTCCGACTCGCTGGCAATGGTGCTGCCCACCACGTTGACAATGGAAAGTGTCCTGGCCCCCTGGCGCTTTGCCTCCCGAAGGGCTGCCAAGGTGTCGGCGGTTTCTCCCGATTGGCTGATAATGATCACCAGGGTACGGCTGTCCAAGATAGGCTCTCTGTACCGAAACTCCGAGGCCACATCCACCTCAATGGGCAGGCGGAGAAGCTTTTCCATGGCATATTTTGCAACTGCCCCCACATGGTAAGAGGTGCCGCAGGCCACAATGTAAATGCGGCTCAGGCCCTCAATTTCTTCTTTGCTCAGGCGTATGCCGTCTAAAACCACCCGCCCCTCCCGGATACGGGGGGATATGGTTTTTCCCAAGGCCTCGGGCTGCTCACAGATTTCCTTCATCATAAAGTGCTCATAGCCCCCCTTTTCCGCGGCGGCCACATCCCACTCTACCAGCTCCTCCTGCTTCTCCACTGGATCCAGCTCAGCGTCGAAAAACCGGGCGCCGCCCCGCTCCAGTACAGCGATTTCCCGATCCTTTAACCGGCAGATACGCCTGGTATGGCCTAAAATCGCGGTGACATCGGAGGCAATAAAGTTTTCGCCCTGGCCCAGGCCTACAATTAAGGGGCTGTCTTTCCGCACGGCAAAAACCTTTTCCGGGCAGTGGGCACAGATAATCCCTAAGGCATAGCTGCCCTCTACGCGGTCCGTTACCTGGCGGATGGCCTGGAGCACGTCTCCCTTGTAGTAGTACTCCAGCATTTGGGCCACTACCTCGGTATCAGTATCAGACACAAAGGCCACGCCCCGGCGCTTTAAGTGGTTTTTTAGGTAGAGATAGTTTTCAATAATACCATTGTGCACCACGGCAAAAAGGCCGCCGTCGCTCACCTGAGGATGGGAGTTCACATCGCTTGGGGCGCCGTGGGTGGCCCAGCGGGTGTGCCCAATGCCCACAGTGCCGGGCAGGGTGGCTCCCCCTTCCAAAATGCCGTCCAGCACAGCCAGCCGGCCTTTTGCCTTAACCACATGGAGGCCGGAGCTATTGTGCACAGCCACTCCGGCGGAGTCATAACCCCGATACTCCAGCTTTTTCAGGCCGCCTAGCAAAACAGGGGCAGCCTGTTCCTCTCCAATATAACCAACGATTCCGCACATAGGGCGATACCTCCTTAAAAGATGGTGGGAAAAGGCTGCCCGCCAGGCGGGGGCAGCCTTCGCAAATTGGACGTTTTGGAACTTGCGTGCCGAAATTTTTATAACTTTGCCATGGCAATGCCCTGGAAACCCGTTTCCCAAGCCCTTGCCCGCGGCGCCGTTCACTTATTTCTTCCGGTAAATAATGTGGCCCCGAGAAGGGCCGTTGGACACCATGGTTACTGGCACACCCAACCTCTCTTCCGCAAACTCTACATACCGCTTAGCATTTTCCGGCAGGCTGTCGTATTCGTGAATATCCCGGATATCGCATTTCCAGCCAGGCAGCACCTCCAGCACGGGCTTGCAGCGCTTTAGCTGGGCTGTGGGCGGAAAATAGTCAATCTTCTCGCCGTCCAGCTCATAGGCCACGCATACCGGAATTTCGTCCAGATATCCCAGCGCGTCCAGCACAGTAAAGGCCACATCTGTGGCCCCTTGGACCATGCAGCCGTACCGGGCTGCCACCAGGTCCAGCCAGCCTACCTGCCGGGGACGGCCAGTGGTAGCGCCATATTCTCCCCCGTCGCCTCCCTGGCGGCGGAGCTCCTCGGCCTCTTCCCCAAAAATCTCAGAGACAAACTCCCCGGCTCCTACCGCGCTGGAGTAGGCCTTTACCACGGAGATAATCTGCCGGATGGCATAGGGCGGGATGCCTCCCGCTCCTACCGCGCCAAAGGCCGCCAAAGGCGAAGAAGAGGTAGTCATAGGGTAAATACCCATATCCGGGTCCCGCAGGGAGCCCAGCTGGCCCTCCAGCAGAATGGTTTTGTCCTCCTTGGCGGCCTGATAGAGCAGAGTGGTGGTGTCTGCCACGTAAGGGGCAAGCATTTCCTTATACTCCATAAGCTTCTGGTAGATTTCCTCCCTGTCCAGGGGCGGGCGGTGGTAAAGCTGGGTGTAAAGAACATTTTTCAAGCCCAGAACATGGTCAATGCGCTGGTAAATGGCGTCCTTATCGTCAAAAAGGTCGCTGATCTGGAAACCGATTTTCGCGTATTTATCGGAATAGAAAGGCGCAATACCAGACTTGGTAGAGCCAAAGGCCTGATCCGCCAGCCGGGCTTCCTCCAGGCCGTCCAGCTCCTTGTGATAGGGCATGAGCACCTGGCAGCGGTTGGAAATTAGAATTTTCGGGGCCGGCACGCCGCCTTCCTCAATGTATTTCAGCTCGCTGAGAAAATTTTCGGGCGAGAGGGCCACGCCATTGCCGATGATATTTGTAATATTCTGCCGGAAAACCCCGGAAGGCAGCTGGTGCAGAACAAATTTCCCATACTGGTTGATGATGGTGTGGCCGGCGTTGGAGCCGCCCTGAAAGCGCACCACAATGTCGGAATCCTCTGCCAGCACGTCTGTAATTTTGCCCTTGCCTTCGTCGCCCCAGCAGGCGCCTACAATTGCTTTTACCATTTTTACCTGACCTTTCAAAAATTAAGTGTTTTTATGTCGATTTTACATTTTGCGGGGACGCTAGGGCTTTTTGGAAAAGCCGAAAAACTTTTCCATCGCTCCCCGCCATTGAAAGAAATTTTAGCCTTCCACCCGGCCATAGGCTTCCTTTGTTACCTCCAGGTGCAGGAGCCCCTCCTCTTCTTTAAGAACCTGAAAGCCCGCGGCTTGGTGAATGCGCAGCGCGGCCGCCCGGCCGGGCTCGAAGCAGTTGGTGACCTTTTTGGCGTCCAGTTCCCCAAAAGCATGGTTCAGCAGCAGATGAATGCCTTCCTTAGAATACCCTTTCCCCCGACAGGCGCTGTGCAGCACAATGCCCATCTCATACACGCCGGGGCCTTCTGTTTGAAAGAGGTTCACCTCTCCCGCAAACTTCCCGGTTTCCCCTTCCCGCAGATATGCGTAAAAGCGCTCCCGGCCATTGTTCACCCACCTGGCGTACCAATCTGCCCAGGCCTCCTCTGGAAAGTCTATGCAGCCTGTGTCGTTATGATACGTGGGCATGTCCAGCCCGCAGCCCTTGTTGTAGCTCATGGTTTCCGGGTCGGCCAGCAGCTTTTGCCGAAACCACAGCTCCTTGGGTTGGGGAGTGTACAATTCTATACGCATGGCATTTCTTCCTTTCGTTATACAGTGATGTTGGTCTTTTCCGCCTCCACGCCGGCATAGCGCTCCAGGACCGGCCCCGCGGTTTCCCGCAGAAAATCCGCGGTCTGCTCCGGAGCCCGGCCCACATATTTTTCCGGGCGGAGAAGCTCTTGCAGTTCGTCCAGGCTTACCCCAAACAGAGGATCCCCCGCAATACGGGCCAGCAGGTCGTTTTCGCCGCCCTCTTCCTTCACCACTTTGGCCGCGGCCATGGAGTGAACCCGAATGGCCTCATGAAGCTGCTGGCGGTCGCCTCCCCGCTTTACCGCGTCCATCATAATGTTTTCTGTAGCCATAAAGGGCAGCTCCTTTTCCAGCCGCTGGCCAATAACCTTGGGGTAAACCACCAGGCCGTCAGCCACATTGGCATAGAGGTTCAAAATGCCGTCTGTAGCCAGAAAAGCCTCGGGCACGCTGATGCGCTTGTTGGCGGAGTCATCCAGAGTGCGTTCGAACCATTGGCCGGCCATGGTTAGGGCCGGGTTTAGGGCGTCCGCCATCACGTACCTAGCCAGGGAGGCAATGCGCTCGGTACGCATGGGGTTGCGCTTGTAGGCCATGGCGCTGGAGCCAATCTGCCCTTTTTCGAAGGGCTCCTCCACCTCCTTTAGGTGCTGAAGCAAGCGGATGTCATTGGAAAACTTGGCGGCGCTTTGGGCAATGCCAGAGAGGATGGAGAGCATCTGGCTATCTAGCTTGCGGGAGTAGGTCTGGCCGGAAACGGCAAAGCACTCCTTATAACCCATTTTTTCGGCGATTTTCCGGTCCAGCTCCTTCACCTTTTCGTGATCGCCCTCAAAAAGCTCCAAAAAGCTGGCCTGGGTGCCTGTGGTGCCCTTGCTGCCCAGCAGCTTTGCCTTACCCAGCTGGTACTCCACGTCCTCCAGATCCATCAGCAGGTCCTGCATCCACAGCGTGGCCCGCTTGCCCACGGTAGTGGGCTGGGCGGGCTGAAAGTGGGTAAAGGCCAGGGTAGGCAACGCCCGGTACTCCCCGGCAAACTTTGCCAGCACCCGAAGCACGGCTACCAGCTTATCCCGAATAAGGCTAAGGGCTTCGGTCATAATAATAATATCTGTATTATCTCCCACATAGCAGGAAGTAGCGCCTAGGTGGATGATGCCGGCAGCCTGGGGACACTGCTGGCCATAGGCGTAAACATGGCTCATTACATCGTGGCGCACGACTTTTTCCCGCTCCTCCGCTACCGAGTAGTTGATCTCCTGCTGGTGAGCTTTTAGCTCCTCCACCTGCTGGGCACTAACAGGCAGGCCCAACTCGTGCTCAGCCTCGGCCAAGGCAACCCAAAGCCTGCGCCAGGTGCGGAATTTCTTTTCGGGGGAGAAGAGGTATTTCATTTCCTTGCCGGCATAGCGGGCGGAAAGGGGGGATTCGTACACGTTTCTGTTATCCATTGACGGGCGCTCCTTCCAAATTATGGAAATTTTGGGAAAACTAAGATGTTTTGTCACGTACTTTCTTATTTTAATACTGCCGGCGGCTTCTGTCAACTGGGATTGTACCACAAGCACGGAAATCAATTTTGAGTATAAACATTCGGGATATTCAAATCGTGCCCAAACAAGGTTCTGAATTTCAGCTGTTTCTACCCTAAATCTGTCACTGGAGACATCCCTTAGAAAAGCCTTTTTCGTCAGCGCAGGAGGGCTTTGGATATTTTCTCACAAAATTGATTTCCGTGTACCACAAGGGGGAGCCTAGGGCTTGTTTGAAAAATCGAAAACACCGTCTTTTTGCCCTGTCCGGGCGGATTTGTGTGTCGAAAATCCTCGTAACACGAAAATATTACTTGCGGTTTTCTTCGTCAAACCGCACCACCCAAGGCAAAAATCCGGTACTTTCTCTATTTTCAAACAAGCCCTAGACGAGGAACAAAAAATCCCCTCTGGGGGTATAGCCGCCTAAGCCCCCCAAAAACACCATGGCCAGGAAGACAAAAAGTCTTCTGCCCGGTTAGGGTTTGTTTAATAATAAAGGAAATGAGGGATTTTTAACTGGAAGTGGTCAGCTTTGAGGAAAAACCCGCAAGTAATGCTTGCGGGCTACAGGGATTATCTGCGCGGGAGATGGCCGCTTTTAGGCAATAAGGCAGCGTTTTCGTTTTTTCAAACAAGAGCTGGAAACCGAAAGGAGCCAGTACCGGAATCCATATCTCTGGAATTCCTTTCTGTTCTCCACCAAAAAGCACACGCTGGCCCCATAAAACCTGGGGCGCCGCGTGTGCCGCGTATCCTTATTCTGCCTCTTTCAGGCGTGTTTATACCTCTAGCGCTGGCTCGCCAGGCTCCTCCACATAGGCAAAAAAGTATTTCAGCCCCTTCATGGCCCGCTTATGGGCCTCCAGGATCTTTTCAAAATACTCCCGGCCATCGTCTGTAATGTGGTAGTACACGCGAATGCGGGGCTTTGTCTGGCCGATCATCTCCCGCCGGTCGGTGACATAGCCATTTTTCACCAGCCGGTACATGGTAACATATATGGCTGCCTCCGCTAGGGACAACAGGCCCTGACTGCGCCGGGAGATTTCCTGGGTAATCTCATAAACATACATATCCCGTTCGCTCAGCAGCAGCAGGCATAGCAGCTCGGCGGACACCTTTTTTGTTGTTTCAGTGTTATTGGCCATATAGCAACGTTCCTTTCTCTTGTAGAATCGCTCAGCCCCTGAGCAATTCAAGTTTTTTATAAAACAATCTTATCATAAATCTTCTCACATGTAAACACCTAATATATTTCTTTATAACCTTATTAATAGCTGGAAACCCCAGAGAATAGGCCAGATTTTCCCTAAAACTGCATTGTGTTCGTTTTAAAACTCCATATTTTGCACAAGCAAATTCAATATTTTTAGATAATTTGCAAAGCAGAAAGGATGCTGATGGAAATGAAGTATTTGCCCAACCAACATACCACCACTTTAAAATTTTCATACACCCGGCTCCATCTCATTCCCATTCCACTATCATAACCGGCAGCGGAAGTGACGGTATAATAAAAAGGCACATGGCAAAGCATTTGAAGTGTTTTTAGAATTTCCGCTTTCCGGAAGAAATCTCTGCCTAGCTTATGTACCCAAGGGGCTCCACCCTTGGGTATCAAAAAATAGGGCCAGCAGCTGCTGGTCCTATTTCTCTTATTCTATATTCTGCCGTGCAAGGGTTCCGTTCCTGCTGAACAACAAAACGCGCAATAGTACGTTTTGTTGTGCTCTAATTGCCTTACCATGCTTAAAAAATGCCACTTTTTTCTTCACAAAAAAGTGATGCGATTCCAACCCCTTTGTCTAATTTCAAGAGAAAGAATATCTCTCTTAGGCACCCGGTAACGCCATTTCATAGATGGCAATAGAATCCACTGATACCCTCGTCTCGCACAGAAAGCCAACTCAGCCTTCTTCCGCGGTTTTTCTGACTTCGTCCAAATCCAGGGCGCAAATATTCGCAATTTCCTCCAGAGTCTTATGCCGCTCCAGCATTTGCTAAACTATGCCAGTTTTAGTATCACTTGTGCCCTTCTTAATCCCTTCTTGTTGACCAATCCACCGTTCATCCTTCAGCTTCGCCGCCAATGTCATCAACCTCTCCACCTTTCCCTTATTGGATTTGATATCCTCCAGCGCCGGTTCGCTCATGTTCAGGGCCGTGAATGCGGCGTTCAGAATGTAGGCGTGGGAGCCGTCCTCATAGGTCAAATCCTCCGCGCCATCGATCACGCTTTTGCGCTTATAAAGCGCCAGCCCCCGGCCAGAATGATCGTCTGTGCAGATGCTTTCTCTAAGCTGCCGGTAGCTCTCAGCCGATTCCAGAATCCTTCTGTCAATACCGCTCTGGTGAAGCCGGACGCGCCGCTCTAAATCATAGGCGTGGCCGGTCTGCCCTTTCTTTAGCTCTCCTTCTCTTTTTATCTCTAACTC
>CAJUSM010000004.1:70467-73920 GCA_910588935.1 uncultured Oscillospiraceae bacterium | reverse complement strand
CGGGAGCACTACTCTGGCGGAGCCAAACTACCCCCCTGCAACAAGGCCGTGCTCTCCATCACCATCGACACGCCCGAAGGCCGCGCGGTCATCAAGCACAACCTATTCCTGCACTCCAAGTGCGAGGGGCTACTGTGTGCGTTCTTCAGCAGTATCGGCCAGCGTAAGCACGGCGAAAAACTTAGAATGAACTGGAGTAAGGTGGTAGGCTCCAAAGGGCGCTGCAAGGTAGGCGTCCGGGAGTGGGTCAGCGACCGGGATGGGGAGAAAAAGCAGAGCAATGAAATCAAGAGGTTTTACGAGCCGGCCTCCGATTCGGCCCAGCCTATCCAGAAAATTACGGAGGATACATTCTAATGGAACTTAGACCATATCAACAGGAGGCCCGAGCCGCTGTAGAGGGCCAATGGGACGAAGGTGTCCGGCGCACACTGCTGGTCTTGCCAACGGGATGCGGCAAAACGATTGTTTTCGCCAAAATCACCGAGGACTGCGTAAAGGCCGGCCAGCGGGTGCTCATCCTGGCCCACCGAGGTGAGCTTTTGGACCAGGCGGCGGACAAAATCAAGAAGTCCACCGGCCTGGGATGTGCGGTGGAAAAGGCTGAGCAAACCAGCCTGGACAGCTGGTATCAGGTAACGGTGGGCAGCGTTCAGACTTTGATGCGGGAGAAGCGGCTGAGCCAGTTTGACCCGGGCCACTTCGGCACCATCATCATCGACGAGGCCCATCACTGTATTTCTGACAGCTACCAGCGGGTGCTCCAATATTTCGAGGACAGCAATGTGCTGGGCGTCACCGCCACCCCCGACCGGGGGGATATGCGCAACCTGGGCAACTATTTCGAGAGCCTGGCCTACGAGTACACCCTGCCCAAAGCCATCCGGGAGGGCTACCTCAGCCCCATCAAGGCCCTGACCGTGCCCCTTAAGCTGGACCTATCCGGGGTGGGGGTAAACGCCGGAGACTTCAAGGCGGGCGACCTGGGGGGCGCCCTGGCCCCCTATCTGCACCAGATTGCGGAGGAGATGGGCAAGTACTGCCGGGACCGTAAGACGGTGGTGTTCCTGCCCCTGGTCAAGACCTCTCAGAAGTTCCGGGACATCCTTTGCGAGAAAGGTTTCCGGGCGGCGGAGGTCAATGGGGAGAGCCAGGACCGGGCCCAGGTGTTGGCCGACTTCGACAGCGGCAAGTACAACGTGCTGTGCAACTCTATGCTGCTGACCGAGGGCTGGGACTGTCCCTCCGTGGACTGCGTGGTGGTACTGCGGCCCACAAAGGTACGCTCACTGTACAGCCAGATGGTGGGCCGGGGCACACGTTTATACCCCGGCAAAGACCACCTTTTGCTGCTGGATTTCCTCTGGCACACGGAGCGCCACGAGCTGTGTCACCCCGCATCCCTCATATGCGAGAACGAGGAAGTAGCCCGGAAGATGACCGAGAACATAGAGGAGGCAGGTGTGCCGGTAGACCTGGAGCAGGCCGAAAAAACGGCTAGCGAGGATGTTGTAGCCCAGCGCGAGGAGGCCCTTGCCAAGCAGCTGCGGGAGATGCGGAACCGCAAGCGGAAGTTGGTGGACCCCTTGCAGTTTGAGATGTCCATTCAGGCCGAGGATCTGACCGGCTACACGCCATCCTTCGGATGGGAAATGGCCCCGCCCTCCGAAAAGCAGGTGCGGGCTCTGGAAAAGCTGGGTATTTTCCCGGACCAGATAGACAATGCGGGTAAGGCCGCAAAACTTCTTGACCGGCTGGACGCCCGGCGGCAGGAGGGGCTGACTACCCCTAAACAGATCCGCTTTTTGGAGCAGAAGGGTTTCCGGCACGTGGGCACCTGGGACTTCCAGGCGGCGCGGAACCTCATCGACCGAATCGCGGCCAACGGCTGGAGGGTTCCCTATGACATCAACCCCAGCGCATATGTACCCCAATATGCCCCGAAGTCGATAGACTTTGGCTTTGATATTTTTGACTGAGAGGCCCCATAATGGATTACCCCAAGACAAAATTGACCGAAATGCTGCCCTACATAGACCCGGCTACTCTGAGCTATCAGGAGTGGGTCAATGTGGGCATGGGCCTGAAGGAGGCCGGGTACACCGCCCTGGACTGGGAGCAATGGAGCGCCCGGGACAGCAAGCGGTATTACCCCGGCGAGTGTGAGCGCAAATGGGAGACCTTTAACGGCTCGGCCAATCCAGTCACCGGCGGGACCATCGTCCAGATGGCCCTTGACCGGGGCTGGAGGCCCCCGGCCCGGGAAGGGCGGGAGCTGGCGTGGGACGACATCATTAGTGCGGATGATGACCTGGTAGTGGTAAATCAGGACTGGGTAGAGGCTCGCGAGGTGGAAGAACCTCAAGTCTGGGACGCAGTCAAAGAGTTGATTTCCTACCTGGAGGTCTTGTTCGACGCGGACGACTACGTGGGCTACGTCACAAAGAGCTACGAAAAGGATGGCAAGCACATCCCCTCTAAAGGCTGTTACGACCGCACGGCGGGCAAGCTCATTCAAGAGCTGAGTCGGTGCAATGGCGATATAGGCCGGGTGCTGGGGGATTACTCCCCCGTGGCGGGGGCCTGGATACGGTTCAACCCCCTGGACGGCAAGGGGGTCAAAAACGAGAACGTCACCGATTTCCGCTATGCTTTGGTGGAGAGCGACAGTATACCGGTAGAAAAGCAGAACGCCATCATCAGAGAACTAGAACTCCCGGTGGCCGCGCTGGTACATTCGGGCGGCAAGAGTATTCACGCTATCGTCCGCGTTGAGGCGGGCAGCTATGAGGAATACCGCACGAGGGTGGACTACCTCTATGAGGTCTGCAAAAAGAACGGCCTGGAGCCCGACCGGCAGAATCGCAACCCCTCCCGGCTTAGCCGGATGCCTGGGGTGATGCGCAAGGAGAATAAGCAGTTCCTGGTGGCTACCAATATAGGCAAGGCCAGCTGGAACGAGTGGAAAGAATGGGTCGAGAGCGTCAACGATGACCTCCCCGACCTGGAGGAGGAGCTCTCAGACAACCTGCCCGAACTGGCCCCGGAACTCATCGGGGGCATCCTCCGGCAGGGGCACAAGATGCTGCTGGCGGGCCCTAGTAAGGCCGGCAAGAGCTATGCGCTGATCGAGCTGGCGGTGTGTATCGCCGAGGGCAGGCCCTGGCTGGGGTTTCCCTGCGCCCAGGGAAAGGTGATGTACGTAAACCTGGAACTGGACCGGGCCTCGTGCCTGCACCGGTTCTGGGACGTGCGGCAGGCCATGAAAATGCCCTTCTCTCACAGCGTGGACATCTGGAACCTGAGAGGACACTCCATCCCCATGGACAAGCTGGCCCCCAAGCTCATCCGCCGGGCCGCGAAGAAGAATTACATCGCCATCATCATCGACCCCATCTACAAGGTCATCACCGGCGACGAGAACAGCGCCGACCAGATGGCCAACTTCTGCAA
>CAJUSM010000004.1:46498-70367 GCA_910588935.1 uncultured Oscillospiraceae bacterium | reverse complement strand
CGCTATGGATTTGCCGACGAGGCAAGCCAGGACGACGCCTGTAGTGAATCCGTCATGCTGGAGATTTGCCGGACAAAACTGCAACTCAACTCTCAGGCGCACCTAATGGAGGACATTTCAGCCGCCAGAAAGGCCGTACAGAGCCGCACCGCCTGGCGTATCGAAGGCACCCTGCGTGAGTTCCCTAAGTTCCCGCCCGTGAACCTTTGGTTCGATTACCCCATTCACCGGCAGGATATGGTGGGGGTGCTCAAGGATATTGCGCTGGAGGTGGAAGTGCAAAGCCGCAAGCGCTGGCCCAAAAAGGGCGGCGGTTCAAAAGAGAAGACCCCGAAGGAACGAATCGATCAGCTGGGGAGCGCTTTTGAGTGGTGCGACGAGGCTGGCAGCGGCGAGGTCAGCATTGCAAAGCTGATGGAGCACACCAATAAAAGTCGTGGAACAATCAAAGGCTGGGTTGATAAGCACCCGGATTTTGAGCGGGAGAACGGCATGGTGCGCCGGGTGTCAAAGGTGTCAGAAGTGTCAAATTGATACCCTTTGATATGGGTGTCAAAGTATCAAAAAATGTATTTTTGACACCCTTGGCAGGGGTATCAAAGTGTCAAAAAGTAGTAAATTGACACCCTATCAAAACAGGACAGGGGGGTGTCAAAAAATGGGGGTGTCAAAAGCCCCCTCTATAGAGGGGGGCTTTTGACACACACCCCATTTTGACAGCCCACCCCATAGCGCAAGCGAGCAAGCAGATGGGTGTCAATACCAAAAGGAGGACTGACAGTTGGAAACTCAATTTTTTCTGGCTATAAATCCGCCCACCGTGACCCATCAGGAAAAGCGGGCGGGAGTGCGAAACGGCAAGCCCTTTTTCTACGAGGCCCCGGAGCTGAAAGCCGCCCGCGCCAAGCTGACCGCTCACCTGAGCAAGCACCGGCCCAAAAAGCCATACCGGGGCGGGGTACGGCTGGTGGTGAAGTGGTGCTTCCCCAGGGGGCGGCACCGGGACGGGGAATACCGCGTCACAAAGCCCGATACCGATAACCTGCAGAAGCTGCTCAAGGACTGCATGACCGCCACGGGGTTTTGGACAGACGATGCGCTGGTGGCCTCTGAAATCGTGGAGAAGTTCTGGGCCGAGAGGCCGGGGATCTTCATCCGCGTGGAGGAATTGTGATGGAGCCCCACGAGATCAAGCGGCACCTGAACAAGACCGTGACCGCCCCGGATGGCGTCAGCTACAAACTCACCGGGGCTACGATACGCTTAGACGAGAGCACTGGGGAGTATTGGTATCAGGCCGAATTGCAAGACCTGACCGCGCTGCGGTCGGTGCGGATCTGCAAATTGTCTGATGTGGAGGTGGCCGCTCCATGAAAAACCTGACACGTCAAGTGCGCGGCCAAACGCAAAAGGAGCTGGTCAAGCTGTTTGACCGGCTGGCCCAGCGGCATTCCCGCTGGGAGGTGTGGGCTGACTTCGTGTACATGACCGCCACTGCGCTCTCCAACGCGGTAGACAAGGCACATTTTAAGGAGCGGGAGAAGGACTATCTGGCGATAGCGAGAAAGTACAACAAGGCTGAGTTGGAGGCTGTGGCGGAGATGTTCGCCCTTCTTGAAATTGGCATGGACGAGAACCCAGACCAGGATTTTCTCGGCGAGCTGTTTATGAGCCTGGATCTGGGCAACCAGTACAAGGGCCAGTTCTTCACCCACTATAGCGTGTGCCGGATGATGGCCCAAATCACCGGCACGGACGACCTCAAGGCAAGGCTGGAGCGGCAGGGATGGGTGTCTGTCAATGACTGTTGCTGTGGAGCCGGGGCGCTGCTGGTGGCCTTCGCCAACGAATGCACCCGGCAGGGGGTCAACTACCAGACCTCGGTGCTGTTCGTGGCCCAGGACATCGACCTGACAGCGGGACTCATGTGCTACATACAACTGAGCCTGTTGGGATGTCCCGGCTATGTGGTGATCGGCAACACCCTGACCGAACCCTCTCTCAGCCTGGACGGCCGGGGGCTCATCCCCCAGGACAAGGGCAATGTGTGGTATATGCCGTTTTACTTCCGGGATGTGTGGCATTGGCGGCGGGTATGGGCACAAATGGATATGCTTTTCAAGAGCGAGAACCAGGAGCAGAGCGACCCCGCCCTGCCTGAACCGAAACCACCACCCGAGCCGGAACCGGTGGTGTATAACGCAACAAAGACAGGACAACTGACACTATTTTAAGTTATAAGGAGTGTAAGCATGGAAAACATCGTAAATATCCAGGACCACCAGGTGCCAAACTACCCGGCCCTGGCGGCGGAGAAGATAGCCGCCGAGCTAAAGAGCTTCATCGGCGGCAGCAAGGAGAAAGCAATCTCTAAGTTCGCGGCTGAGACCCTGGCCCATTTTTGCGAGGAGTCCCCGCAGTTCGCCCAGGTGGTCTACAAGACCCGGCGCACGCTCTCTGATTGCTGTGCAGAGGTGATGAAGGGCACCGGCAATTATGTGTCGGATATCGACGTGTACCGGGGTATTGTGCGGGCCTACTTCCCCAACGCGGACGTGAAGTTCTTGATGAACATTGAGATAAACGGCGCGGCCCCCTCTGAGGAGGAGATGGCAAAGCCTCCTGAGAAACCGAAACCCAAGCCCAAACCGGCCCCCAAAAAGCCGGCTGAAAAAGCGGCGACTCCCGCGAAACCCGCCCCAGCCAAACCCGAAGCCAAGAAAAAGCCTGCCCAGCCCGAAATGATACAACTGACGCTGTTTTAGGGGGTGGAGGTATGCTGATAAAAAAGCTATTGGAAGACCTACCCCTTACTCCTGGCCCCAAGCCACCGAAGAAGGTGGAGTTCACCGCCGGGGCCGCTGTGCACGACCTGCCCCGCTGCGGGGAGGTGCTGGCGGTGGATGTCTATAACCGCAAGGGGGAGCCGCTCCACCGGTTCTTCTCGGATGGACATGGCTACATCACCCAGGTGGTGCAGGCATTCATCGACTTCACCCCCGGCTGGACGGAGCGCAACCCTGCCGGAGGGGGCACATGGGGTTCACCAAATGATATTGCCGCCAGCGCGGAAAGCCTCGCGGCTGTGGACAAGGTGCTGAAGAACGTCAGGAACTGGGGCAGTGACCTGAATAAGACCGGCAGCGCCATCCGTGATTTCATCTACCATGTGAATCAGAAGCGCCGCTGGCGGACAGAGGACAACCGTCAGGCGCTGATGAAGCGCCACTTCGGCTTGTTCCCGGACTACCCGGCAGACCTGGCGGCGTTCTGTGAGGAAAATGTGTTCCATGAGTCGGTGTTGTACGTCTCCAAACTCGAGAAGGGCAAGCGCCGGGCCATGTGCCGCCATTGCGGGAAATCCTTCCAGGTGGGCCGGGAGGTAAAACCCGGAGGCTCGGGGGTGTGCCCCAAGTGCGGCTGGCCGGTGAATTTCCGGGCCGACTGGGTCAAGGCCGAGGTCACCCACAAGGCAAAAATCTGTATCGCCTGCAAGGTGGAGGGCCAACTGCTCCTTCGCTATACGGACGTGGAGCGCACCATCTTCCCAGACCGCAAGAAACCCGATTACCGCTTTTACGACTATTTCAGGACGCTGTTTCTGGTCAGCAAGGGAAAGGGCACAGAGTACGCCTACGCCTGGTGCCAAGCCCCCTATCAGGGCTACGCTTGGCGGCGGCTGCGAAACGGCTCGGAGTGCTTTGACGAGAGCTATGTGTATACCCCGAATCTCAGGGGCGTGTTCGGGGAGAAGTATTACAACGTGAACCTACAGGCTGGGCTTGAGGGGCTGCGCCGCCCCATCTCTTTCCGGAGGCTGCTGGATAACTTGAAGAACGTGCCTCAGGCTGAGTACCTGATGAAAGCCGGCCTGCCGGTGCTGGCGGCGAGCAATCTGCCTGACACCAACGCAAAGACATTGCCGGAGCTGACGGGGCTGGGAAAGCACTTCCTCCCCGCCATGCGAGAGAGCCAGGCCAGCTTTTGGGAGATACAGGCGGTCGCGGCACAGAAGAACCCAAAGCCCGAGGACCTACGCCAGCTATGTGCTCTGCGCCTGAACAGGTGGTGTCTGGAGTTACTGGAAGAGATTGCCCGCTATAGCCCCTTGGGGCGTGCTCTGGGGTATGTACGGGCCCAGCGAGAGTTATTCCCCTCACAGGTAAAACGCCGTAAATTATCCTATTTCTTGGGGCTCTACCGGGACTACCTTCATATGGCCCAAGACCTGAAAAGCGACATGAGCCAGCGGGCTATCTTGGAGCCCCGAGACCTCAAGGAGCGCCACGACCTGCTGGCGGCGAGGGTCAATGAGGTAAAGTCCGAGCGCGAAAACGCCCGGATGCAGAAAATGATCGAAAAGGGCCTGTACTGGTGGGCTCATGCGTACGCCAACGAGGATTTTTGCGTGGTCTACCCTCAGAAACACAGCGATTTTGTCACCGAGGGTCAACGGCTGAATCACTGCGTGGGCAGCGCCGGGTACTACGAGCGGCATATGGAGGGCAAGCGGATGGTGTTCTTTATCCGCAGGGCCAGCGAGCTGGAGAAAGCATATTTCACCGCTGAGATCGACATGAACGCGGGGCGCATTTTGCAGCTATACGGCTTTGGGGACTGCTCCGCGCCCAGAGAGGTCAGGACATTTACAGAGGGTTTTGCCAGAGCTGTTCTGCGCTGGCAGGACCAGGAGCAGGAAAGGAGGGCCAGTTGATGGAGCGCGGCTGTATCAACTTCAGGTGCGTAAGGCGGCGGGGGTATTTTTGCTGCGCGGACTGCCGGGAACAGGATGTGTGCCAGGTTGCCTGCCAGAACAGCCCGGAACGGTGCGGGCTGGCAAGGGAGAACGTGCCGGGGAATAAGGAGGTCAGGGAGTATGCCGAGAGCAGAAAAGATGGCGGAGCTTAAACCGTGCCCGTTTTGCGGGGGAGAAGCGAAACTGAAGCATGGGTTTCCAGGCCAACAGCGACAAGGGATGCGTCAGGCTACCGTACAGTGTAAGACATGTGGATGCCGAACGGTTACATACCGCCAATTTCCATACGAGCCGTGGAAAAATGTGGATGAATACGCAATATTTGTATGGAACAAAAGGACTGCAGAAGATGCTTTGTCTGATCCGCCTCTCACGCTGGACGAGCTTCGGGAGCTGGAGGGGGAGCCGGTGTGGATAGAATCTCCTGATATGCCGAACCGGCATGGATGGGCGATTAACTATGGGCTTGACCCGGATGTTATGCACATTCAGTACGCGGAGATTGCATTGGATATGTACGGTAAAACTTGGCTTGCCTACCGCCGCAGGCCGGAGCAAAAAGCCCCTCTGATGGTTTTGAGTAGAGAGGAGTGATGATATTGACAAAAGATTTGTTGGAGGACTACCCCCACATCTGCCGCAAGCTGAAACGCATGGAGGGGGTAGTCATGGACACGGTGGAGGGCAGTTCGCCCGAGTTTCCCTATACCAAACATACCGTGAGCATCCGGGGCGTGCCGGAGCCCAGGCATAGCCAGGAGGCCGAACTGCAAAGGCTGCGGGCCCAGCGCCGGGAGATTGAGGAGTGGGTGGCCGCACTGCCAACCGAAAAGGAGCGCACGCTGGTAGAGCTGCACGCGCTCCAAGAAATGCGGTGGCCAGTAGTGTTTCGGAAGACGGGAGATATCAGCCCGGACGCGGCAAGAAAGCAGTATGAGCGGATATTGAAAAAATATTTGTAAACAATTTGTGAATGTCCGTTTTGTCCGCTTTGTCCGTGTATAATGAATAATAGGCAAGCTAGGTAAAACAACGAGCTTGGGATTGCCCAATGTTTATACTCCTATTCGGGAATCGCGCCTCCTTTGCGGGGGCGCGGTTTTCGTCTGATTACACAAGGGGGGAGGCGGCAGGATGGAAAACAAAATGCAGATAGAATACCTATCGCCGGGGGCGCTCATCCCCAGCCCGCACAACGCCCGGATCCACCCGCCCGAACAGATACAGGCTATCGCGGACAACATCCGGGAGAACGGTTTCCTGCGGCCTGTGCTCATTGACGGGGAAAACGGTATCATTGGCGGGCACGGCGGCGTGGAGGCGGCAAAGCTGCTGGAACTGCCGGAGATTCCCTGTGTACGGGCGGACCATCTGACCGAGGCACAGGTGCGGGCCTATATGTTGGCTGACAACCGGCTTGCGGAGATGTCCTACTACGACATGGAGGCGGTCAGCAAGGAGCTGGAGGCCCTTTCGGAGATGGGCTTTGACCTGGCCCTGACCGGCTTTGACCTCACCGAGGTGCAGGAGGAGGCCGAGCGCCTGGAGCGGGAGCTCCGGCGCAAAGAATGCCCCACCAGCTTGAAAGACGTGTTCGTGGTGCCGCCATTCTCTGTGCTGGACACCCGCCAGGGCTATTGGCAGGACAGGAAGAAACAATGGCTGGATTACGGTATCAAGTCCGAGGTGGGCCGGGGCGACAACCTGACCTTTGCCAAATCCTTGCAGATGGGGAAGAACGACAACGGCACCAGCGTATTCGACCCGGTACTTTGCGAGATCATGTACCGCTGGTTCAATGTGCCGGACGGTTCAATCTTCGACCCCTTCGCGGGGGGCTCCGTGCGTGGTGTGGTTGCCAAGTGCACCGGCCACTCCTATCTGGGAATCGACCTGCGGGCCGAACAGGTGGAGAGCAACCGGCAGAACGCCGTGGAGCTGAGCCTGGATGGTTCCGGCCTGGAGTGGATATGTGACGACAGCCGGAACATGGACCAGTACATAGCGGACGGCTCTGCCGACATGGTATTCACCTGCCCGCCCTATTTTGACTTGGAGGTCTACAGCGACGACCCCAGAGACATCAGCGGCATGGACTACGAGGGGTTTACCGCCGTATTTCACGAGATCATGACGAAAGCGGCGGGCAAGCTCAAGCAAGACCGTTTCATGGTGGTGGTGCTCTCGGACGTGCGGGGGCCGGACGGGAACTACCGGGGGATCGTGGACCGGCTGACCGGGACCTTGCGGGAACAGGGCCTGCGGTTATACAACGACATGATCCTCTTCAACGTGGTGGGCTCCTCCTCCCTGCGGGCGCGGAGGAATATGCACAACCGCAAGGTGGTGCGCACCCATCAAAATGTGCTGGTGTACTACAAGGGCGATACCGGGAACATTCAAAAGAATTTCCCAGCGCTTGAAGAAATAACGGAAGAAAATCTCCCGAATGGACTGGACATTTCCGGGTGAATCCTTTATGCTGTCAGCGCTGGGAGGCAAAGCCCCCCAAGTCAAGCATAAACGGAGGATAACAGTATGAACCCGGAAATTAAAGCCCTGAAAGATACCGCCGAGTATGCCCGCATGATGTATCGTTTGGGGGCTATCACCCGAGAGGAGGCGGCGGAGCGTATCAAGCCCTATGCGGACGCATTCAACGCCAAGTCCAAAGAGATAGCGAAGAAGTACCATCAGAAACCGGGCCGCTTCTCGTTGACGGCTTATCTGAGGTAAAAAGCAAGGGCTAAGGTGCGGGAACACCTCAGCCCTCTCGCCTGAGAAACAGACTCTCAGGGTTAGATAGTAGTACGTCGCGCGACACTATCATTGTCAGTATAGCACAAAGAGTTTAACTTTTCAACCTCTTGCGTGCTGGCTGTGCAAAACCCAAGGAGAAATCAATGGCGAAAGAGACAGAGAAAGCCATAAAAGAGGCGCTTATGAAACGCGCTCTTGGCTATGAGTACGAGGAAAAGATCGTAGAGGCCCGCAAGGATGGCTCCCAGAGGGTGCGCATTGTGAAGAAACACGTGCCGCCTGACCCGAAAGCCGCCGAGCGGGTCTTCCTGTTGATGAAAACGGGAAGATGGTAAATAAGACCTCCCGCACCTCTCTTTGACGTGTCCCAGTGGAGGATATTCCCCGGCGGCGACGCCGGGTTCCTTGCCGCCACAGGTTGGGCGGGGCGTAGCAAGCCCCGCGCCGGTTCGATTCCGGCGGGCGGCTCTTAACAGCCCCTTTACTAAAAGCCACCCTGCCTATCCGGGGGCTGGCAATGTTTGGGGCTTATTCAAGACAGTCCCCCAAGCCTCTTTACAATGCGCAACCTGGGGGCCTTTTGTGCAGCCTTACCGGGCATGACCGGCGGGGCCGTTTCAATTTTTGAAAGAGGAGGTCGGCAAGGTGTGGCGAAGTTGTCAGAAAAGCAAAAGCGGTTCGTACAGGAATATCTTGTTGACCTCAATGCCACCGCCGCCGCGAAAAGGGCAGGGTATAGCCCTAAAACGGCTAGCGAGCAGGGAGCGCGGCTGTTAGCAAATGTTAAGGTTCAGGAAGAAATACAAAAGGCTATTGAAAAACGCCAGAACCGGGTAGAAATCACCCAGGACCGGGTGCTACAGGAGCTGGCCTCTATCGCCTTTGCGAAGGGCACGGACTACGCCAGCATTATCTCCGGGGTGGTCATGATGAACGACACCGAGGAATTGACCGAGGAGCAGAAAGCCGCCATCGTCAGCATTAAGCAGACTAAAGAAGGTGTGGAGGTCAAGCTGGCCGACAAAATGAGAGCCCTGGAACTGCTGGCAAAACACCTGGGCCTCCTGCAAGCCCAGGAAAAGCAGGAGGATGGTATGCTGCTTGAGCTGATAAAGGGGCTGCAGGAATGATTTACACAGCGAAACAGAGGGAACTCCTGCGACTCTGGCAGAAGGGAGGGCTCCGGCGCATCAACCTGTTGGAGGGCTCGGTGTCCTCTGGAAAAACCTGGGTGTCCCTGGTGCTGTGGGCCTTTTGGGTTGCGTCCATGCCTCAGGCCAAATCTTATCTGATGTGCGGCAAGTCGCTGATCGCCCTAAAGCGCAACTGCCTGCTGCTGTTGCAGGAACTGGTGGGCGAGAGCAACTTCACCTTTTCCATTCAAGCCAAAGAGGGGTATCTGTTTGGGCGGCGGGTCTTTCTGGAAGGAGCCAACGACGCCCGGAGCGAGAGCAAGATTCGGGGCATGACCCTGCAGGGGGCTTACTGCGACGAGCTGACCCAGTTCCCCGAGGACTTCTTTACCATGCTCCTTTCCCGTCTGCGCCTGCCGGGGGCCAAGCTAATTGCCACAACCAACCCGGACGCCCCCCTCCATTGGCTTAAGACCAAGTACATCGAACGAGCTGGGGAATTGGACTTCCTGGACGTCACCTTTACCCTTGACGACAATACTACCCTGCCCCAGGACTATGTAGACAACCTCAAAAAGGAATATACCGGGGTGTTTTACGACCGGTTTATCCTGGGCCTCTGGACAAAGGCCCAGGGACTGGTCTATCCGTTTTTCAACGAGAACGATTACACCACAGACGCCCAGAGTGGGGCGGGCCGTTACTTTGTCAGCATAGACTACGGCACCACCAATCCATGCGCGTTTGGCCTCTGGCGGCTCAATAAGGGCCACGCGGTGATGGTCAAGGAGTATTACTTCGCCAGCCGGGAGGAGCACGAACAAAAGACAGACAATGAATACTACGTCGATTTGGAGAAGTTCACCCAGGGCCGCAAAATCGAGCAGGTGATATTAGACCCCTCTGCGGCCTCCTTTAAGGCAGTTATCCGCAAGCATGGCAAGTTCAGCGTGAAGAACGCCAAGAACGACGTGCTGGACGGTATACGGATCACCAGCACCCTGATGAAAGGCGGGCATATGCTGTTTGATAAGAGCTGCAAAAATACCATCAAGGAGTTTGGGGCCTATGCCTGGGACGAAAAAAAGCACGAGGACGCGGTTATCAAGGAGAACGACCACAGCATGGACCAGATCCGTTATTTTGCGGCCACAGTCCTTGCGCGGGAGGTGAAAGCCTGTGGCAATTAAGTTATGGGAGAGGGTGAAGAATTTCATGCGGCAGATTTTGATTCCGGCTAACACCGTATACAAGAGCTTTGGCGCTGACCCGCCCATCACGGACCAGCAGGAGCGGGCACTGACCCTCTGGTACGAACTGTATACCGGCTCACCCCCCTGGGCCGGTGATGAGGTCAAGCCCTTGGGACTGCCCAGCGCCATTGCCAAAGAGTTCGCCCAGGTAGTCAGTTCGGAAATGGCCGTTACTTTCGATGGTGGCCCCCGCGCAGACTATCTCAGCGAACAGGTAGAGCGCAACCTGCCCGGCCTGCAGGCCCGGCTCCCCCTGGGCATTGCCCTGGGAGGGCTGGCGATAAAGCCCTATGTATCCGGGGGCCGGATTTTCCTGGATGCCACCGGGGCCACAGGTTTCACTCCCCTTCGCTTTGACGATGGGGGTATCTGTGTTTCCGGGGTATTCCGCAGCCAGCCGGTCAAGGTAGACCGGGCATACTATGTCCGGCTGGAATACCATGACCTGACCGAGAACGTGTACACCATCAAAAACAAGGCTTTCCGCTCGGATGAGCACGGCCTTTGTGGCACGGAGGTGACCCTTTACACCGTGCCGAACTGGGCCCATATCCAGCCGGAGGTGGAGATCCAGAACGTGGAGCGGCCCCTGTTCGGCTACTTCACAGCGGGGAGTTCCCCCGATTTTTCGGGGCTGGGCGCGTCCGTCTATGCCGGGGAGACCGTGGAGCTGATACGCCAGGCGGATGAGCAATGGGAGCGGTTCCTGTATGAGTTCCAAAGCGCGGAGCGGAAAATCATCGCCACGGCGGAGGCTGTTTCCGGGCCGATCCCCGGGGGCGGGCCCAACCCGCTGGAGCGTGACCGGCTTTATGTAGCCATGCCTTATGATTCCGATGAGTTTTTCAAGGAGTTCTCCCCCGCCCTGCGCAGCACAGGCTTTTACGAGGGCCTGCAGGCCATTCTAAGGCGTATTGAGTTCAACGTGGGACTGGCCTATGGCGACCTCTCCGACCCTTCCACGGTGGAAAAGACCGCCACAGAGGTACTGTCCGCCAAGACGCGGAAGTACAACACGGTGCGGGCTATGGAAAAGAGCCTTGCCGCCGCCCTGGAGAACGCGGTCTATGGTATGGACGTGTACGCAACTCTGTACGGCCTGGCACCCCGGGGGGAGTACACCTTGTATGTGGACTTCGAGGACAGCATCCTGACAGACGCGGACGCCCAGCGGGAGCGGGACCGCCAGGACGTGCGGGACGGGTTCATGCAGAAATGGGAGTACCGGGTGAAGTGGTATCATGAGGACGAGGAAACGGCCAAAGCCATGTGCCCCCCCACCGCTGATACCGGCCCCGGCTTTGGGTTTTAGCTATGCTGCTCCCGGAGTATCTGGCGGGCGCTCCCGACCGGCTGGCGGCTCTCTATGGAGAGGTGGAGCAGGACATCCTCCGCAACATGGCCGAGCGCATTGCTGCCTATGATTTTTACATCCCAGCGGCCCAGCACCAGCACCAGAAACTGCGGGCAATAGGGGTGCTGGAAGACGATATCGAGGCACAGCTGGCAGGTATGAGCGGGAAAAGCCGGGAGGAGATTCAGCGGCTCATGCAGGAGGCGGTCAAGAAGTCCCTGACCACGGACGCGGCCGTTTACGCGGCGGCGGGCATGGGCCGGGTTGACCCCCTGCAAGCTGCCGGGGTCAAGCGAATTCTGCGGGACGGAATGGCCCAGACCAATGGCCTGTTCGTCAACCTGACCCGTACCACGGCCAATACCGCTACAAAGCAGTTTGAGGACGCGCTGGACCGGGCCTGGCTGAAAGTGTCCACCGGGGCGTTTGACTACAACTCGGCGGTAAGGACTGCGGTAAAAGACCTGTCCCGGCAAGGCGTGGGGGCTATCCAGTACCCCTCCGGCCATATTGACACTATCGAAGCGGCCGTGCGCCGGGCAGTCGTAACCGGGGTGAACCAGACCTCGGCCAAGTCCCAGCTGGCCCTCATGGATGAGCTGGACGTTGACCTTGTGGAGACCACGGCCCACGCCGGGGCCCGGCCAGACCACCAGGAATGGCAGGGGCAGGTGTTCTGCCGGAAAGGCCATCACCCGAAATACCGGGACTTCGTGGAGTCCACGGGCTACGGCACCGGGGCGGGCCTCTGCGGGTGGAACTGCCGCCACAGCTTTTACCCCTTTCTTGAGGGGGCCAGCCGGGCCTATACCCGGGATATGCTGGAGGGCTATGCCGCCAAGAATTACACCTATAACGGCCAGAAAATGACCGAGTACGAGGCCACCCAGCAGCAGCGATATATTGAGCGCCAGATTCGCCGCTGGAAGCGGGAGGGTACGGCCATGCGGGCGGCAGGGCGGCCTACGGACGAGGCGGCGGCAAAGGTGGCCGCTTGGCAGGGCCGTATGCGTGACTTCCTCAGCCAGACGGGGCTCAAGAGGGACGGGGCAAGGGAGCAGGTGGGGAACGCCGTGTTTACATTGTCCCCGGAATCTGGTATAATGAAACCAGCTTAGAGGAAAGCCGGGAATGTTGACGTGCAGTATGTGGGGAAAATTGACAAGGAGCTGTTCCGCTGTGTGTCGGAGAACATCACCACCGATGAGGTGATTATTACCGATGAGAGGGTGCAGCATATCAAAGAACGCCATCCAGGGGACTATGAACGCTATTTTGAGTATTTGACACGTATTGTTGAGAACCCCGATTACATATTGGAGGCCAACAAGCCGGATTCCGCACTGCTGCTGAAGCACATTGAGGATAACGGGAAGAGTTACAAGTTGATTCTGCGGCTAAAGACCTCCCATGACCCGGAAGGTTTCAAAAACTCAGTCATAACTTTCCAGAAGGTAGAAGACCGGCGTTATACGCGGTATACAAAATCCGAAAAAGTGCTTTACAAACGAGAATAATCTTGCTATAATTAACGTAGGATAAGACGGTTATTTGAGGTGGAAAATTTCGTGGCCGTCCACACGCCGATGGTTTGACAAGGGGAAACCCTGAGAGATGCAGGAGAATGCCACGCCTGCCAAATAACCGTTTAAGGAGCAGGCTTAGCTTGCTCCTTTCCTTATGTCATAATATTTTCTTTGCAGGGTGCTTTTACTAAGTACCCTGCCTTTTTATGCCCATTTGCCGGTGCAACGATCCGACAGCGGGCCCTATTTGGCTGACCCGCAAGCCTATGAGAGCGGGGCGGTAGGTCATGGCAACGACCTAAAAAGCCTAGCCGCAGAAAGGAACAGCGATGAAGAAAGAGGAATTGACCGCCCTGGGCATTACCGAGGAGCAGGCCGACAAGGTTCTCGCCATGAACGGCAAGGACATCGAAAAGCACAAGAAAGCCGCCGAGGACGCCAAAAGCCAGGTAACTTCCCTGACCCAGCAGCTGTCCGACAGGGACAAAGACCTGGAGGGGCTCAAGGCCGGTGCTCAGAACGCCGAGGGCCTGAAAAAGCAGTTGGAGGAGCTGCAGGGCAAGTACAACACCGAGACAGAGGACTACAAAAAGCAGCTGGCTGACCGGGACTATGCCGACGCCCTGACTGCCGCCATGCACGGCGAAAAGGTGGCCTTTACCTCTAAGGCGGCGGAGAAGTCCATCCGGGACGCCCTTATGGCTGACCGGCTGGCTCTCAAGGACGGCAAGCTGGAGGGCTTTGCCGACCGGCTGAAAGCCCTGCGGGAGTCCGACCCGGATGCCTTCAAGTCCGACAAGCCCGACCCCGCCTTTTCCGGCCCTATGGGTGCTGGCGGTCCCCCTGCCGGGCTGAGCCGCGCGGCCCAGGCGGCAAGGGCGGCGGGTGGCAGATTCAACCCCACTCCCGCAGGCAGCGCCGAAGGCGAAACAAAATAACACAGAAAGGAATAAGCAAATGATTACTGTTGAGAAAAGCGCCTCTACCCCCAATTTCCTGGACAGCGCGGTGGGCCTTGTGCGCAAGACCCGCCAGCTGCCCCAGACAATGGGGGCCACGGACGGCAAGTACAAGACCGTGTTCGCCGGGACCATCTACCCTAAGGACGACGCCACCGCCACCGGCATCGTGTTCGCGGACGCGGACGTGACGGACGGTGACGCCGTTGGTTCTGTGCTGGTGGCGGGCCGGGTACTCAAAGACCGGCTGACCATCAGCGACGCGGCCTTCACCGCCCTGGACGGGCTGGGCATCGTCTTTGTGAACGAGAACGGCGACGTGATAAAGCCCACGACAAGCCAGCCTGCGGGCTCCTAAAAACTACAGGAGGTAAAAATTTATGCCTGACATTCTGAAAATGCTGGAAAAGAAAGACCAGCTGGACTTCTCCCAGAACTTCCTCATCCCCCGGCCTCAGTACCTGGGGGATGTGATTTTCCCTGACCGGAAGACCCAGCACTTTAAGGCTGAGTACCTGCGCATGGCGGCGGGGGACCAGCTCCCCACGATGGCCCTGATCCACGGCCTGGACACCGAGGCCCATATCGCCTCCCGGCCCGCGCTGGAGCGTGTGACGGTTGAAAAGCTCTTTATCAAGGAGAAGATCAACCAGTCCGAGAGCCTGCGCATGGCCCAGGAGAACGGTATTACCGACGACAGCGCCCTGCTGGACCAGGTATTCAATGACTGGGCGCGGCTGGCTGAGAATGTGCGCTGCCGTACAGAGGCCGCTAAGATGGAAGTGCTCTCCACCGGCAAGATGACCGTCAACGAGAACGGCCTGAACTTCGCCGTGAACTTCGGTGTACCCACCGCCAACAGCAACCTGACCCTGGACCTCTCCACGGCCCAGAAAGATGTCCTGGGCCAGATTATGGCTATTGTGGAGAAAGCCCGGGAAAAGGGTATGACTATTTCCGGCATGGTGACCTCCAGCAAGGTGCTTTCCAAGCTGCTGACCAACGAGGGCATCAGCCGGGCCATCTATGGCGGCGCTGGCGCGGGGGCTATGGTGACCCGCTCTCAGCTGTCCACCCTGTTCAACGACCTGTTTGGGTTCAGCGTGATCCGCACCAACGACCTGCGCTACAACACGGAAACCAAAACCGGCGCGAAAACCACCAAGCGCTTTTTCGCCGAGAACAAGGTCTCCTTCCTGGCCTCATACAACGGCCTGCAGGACTTCGGCGTGGGCCTTTGGGGCGTGACCCCGGAGGAGATCACCCTGGGCGGCTGGACCGGCAAGAGCGCGGAGCAGTTCATCACCCTGACTCAGTGGACAGAGCAGGACCCCACGGCGGTCTGGTCTAAGGCCTCTGCCCTGTTCACGCCGGTCCTGCCCAACCCCGAGGGCCTGTTTATTGCCACGGCCACTCTGCCTACGGCGGCATAGGAAACGGGGTGAGTTAAATGGTCGTTGTAAGCTATGAGTGGTACAAGGCCACTTACGGCGGCATCCTGGACGAGGAAGCCTTTCATCGGCTTTCCTCCCAGGGCTTTTTGTTTGCGGACGCCATGACGGAGTACAGGCTAAGTAAGCGCTGGCCGGGGCTCCCGGAAAGCGTCCGGGGCGCGGTCATGTCAGCCCTGTGCGCCTACGCTGACCAGGCCCAGGTAGAGGAGAACGGCGGACCGGTGGTGTCGGAGAGCAACGATGGTATTTCCCGCACCTATGCTGGGGGCAGCAGCTCCGGCTCCGGGAACGGCGCGGGGGCCACGGCCCAGGGGCGGCTCAGCGCGGCGCTGCGTGTCTACCTTGCGCCCACCGGCCTACTGTATAGGGGGCGCGGCAGATGAAAAACTTCCTGGGCTGCACGGAAAAGCTGACCCTGGTACACCGTGAGTGCGCCGGGGACAGCGATGTTTATACCTGCTATCCCATCAACGGGGCCAGCTGGTATGAGAAGATGGAGACAGCGGTTTCAGCGGAGGGGGCAAAGCCGGTCAATGTGGTCAAGGTGAGAATACCCGAGGCTGCGCTGCCGGCCTGCCTGCCCCACAAGCTGGACTATATCGTTAAGGGACAAATTGAGGCAGTCACCCGCCCCGGCGACCTGACGGGCCTGACCTATTTCCAGGTCACGGCCATTTCAGACAATCGCCGGGGCAGTCTGCCCCATGTAATGGTATCGGGAACATGAACATTCTGCTTAATTTTCTGCGGGCCGATGTGACCCCCGAGGACATCCTCAAAAAGCGGGGCCTGTCCGGGAATATGCGGGCCAGAAAGTATCTCGCCAGCCAAGTGGCGCGGCATTGCGACCCATATGTGCCTATGGCACAGGGAACGCTTAAAAACTCTCCGCAGATTGCAGAGGACGGCAGCGCTGTCACCTATCCCGGCCCCTATGCCCATTACCAACATACCGGCCTTGCAATGGGTGGGCGGGCCCCAAAGCACTATACTGGAGCCAGCCTTACCTATCACGGCGGGCCCATGCGCGGGCCGGAGTGGGATAAACGTATGCTTGCCGACCACGCCGGGGACTTAGAGCAAGACCTGGCAGCTTATGTAGGAGGGAAACCCAAGTGACGATTATTGAGGGCCTGCGAGAATGGCTCAAGACCTGTCCCGCGCTGGCAGACAGTCGGCTGAATGTGGACTTCCTCCCGGAGGAAGCCAAGACTTATTCGGTGGATGCAGTACCCTGTAAGGAAGTTATCAAGAAGTATATGGATGGCAGCTCCAAAAGGCAGTTTATGTTTGCCATAGCCAGCCGAGAGTTCAGCGGGGCGAATATCGCGGATAATATCGACACCCACGCCTTTTACGAGGCCCTTTCGGCCTGGGTGGAGGGCCAATGCAAGCGCCGGGCTTTCCCCGGCTTGGGCGAGATCCGCCGGGCACAGTCCATCGAGGTCAGCTCTACGGCCTATCCCTTTATCGTGGATGAGCATGGCACCGCGCGGTATCAGTTACAACTTGTATTAACCTATTTCCAGAAAGGAGAGAGATTCAAATGAAATTGTCCGAGCTTATGGCGGGCCTGACCCCGGACGCGAACTTTGAGGGGTTCGTCACCAATGACGATATGGTACTCGCCATTGACTGCTCCGAGAGCGGCAAGGCCGACGTGGGCGACTACGCCGTGGCCCAGATGGGTGTGACCGGCCTTGACGCCAACCTCAACCCCATCACCCAGGACAAGACCTATATCCGGGCGGGCCAGAGCACCATGAAGACCGGCAACCAGCGGGCCTTTAAGGTGTCCGGCGACCGCTATGTGGGGGACGAGTTCCAGGACTTTGCCCTGTCCCACAACATCATGTACGGTACTGGTTCCAAAGTGATCCGGCCCTACGTTTACTTCTGCGCCCTCAACGGCAAGGGCGAAAAGGGTACGGCCTCTATCATTGTCAACTCTGATGGCAGCGGCAACGCGGGCGAAAGTGCTGCGGTGGATATTGAGGTCAAAAAGGCCAACGCCGCACCCACAGAGTACACCTATACCGCGCCCACCACGCCGGTAACACCGGGCGAGCAATAAAATCAGGAGGAATGATCTATGGCAACCTTTCAATTTTCCGAGCGTCAGGCAGTTAAGTTGGACTTTTGCGGCGAGCTGAAATTCCGCTTGCCCCTGGACGACAGCACGCAGGACAAACTGAAAAAGGCGTCGAAGTATTTGCAGGATAAGTCGGAGGGCTCAGACATTCAGTCGCTCAGCGAGCTGTGCGACTGCGTGATGGACGCCATCGACGACGTGCTGGGCGAGGGCGCGGCGGACCAGATTGCCGCCCTCAAACCTGACTTCGGTTTTTGGGACGCTCTGGACGTGGTGCAGTATATCTCCCGGGAGTACAACGCGGCAAAGGAGAAGCTGGTCGAGCGGTTCCAGAGCCAGCGGCCCCAGGCGGTTCCGTCCAATCGGGCGCAGCACCGCGCTGCGGCAAAGGCAAAACTCACGGTCATTCATAAGGCATGAGCCTGATAACCACATCCCTGCCCAGGACGGTAGAAGTGGGCGGGCGGCAATGCCCTATCAACACGAACTTCCGGGCCAGCATCCAGTTTGAGCTTTTGACTCTCAGCGACAAGCTGGACCCGGAGGATATCCTCCGGCTATACTACGGCGCAGACTGGCCCCGGCCTTATGACGAGGCCATCAAGCGGGCTATATGGTTCTACCGCTGCGGCAAAGGGCTTAAGCCGGAGGGCAAAGGGGAAAAGAGCCCGCAAAGCGCCCGCCGGAGCTATGACTTTGACGTGGACGCGGACGCGCTCTTTACCTCCTTCCGGCAAGCCTATGGGATAGACCTCTCCGGGGAGGACCTGCATTGGTGGGCTTTTCGGGAGCTCATGCTGGGCCTGCCCGAGGACACGCCTTTCAAGCGCCGGGTCTACTACCGGGTGGGCAGTACGGAGGGTATGAGCCGCAAGCAGAAAAAACAGTTCGAGGCCCGCCGGAAAAAGTATGCCCTGCCTGAACGGGGGCGGGTAGACCATCGGTTGAGCCTTCTGGAAAGAAATCAAGCCATGCGGGACTATGTGGCCCAGCGTTTTCAAGAAGCCAATGAAGAAAAACGAAAAAGAACTTAGGAAAATAAAATGCCCTTATTGTGGGTACGAAATGCCGGTGTTTGCCGCCCCCAAAGCGGTGAGCGCCGGTATTTTCGTGCGCTGCAAGGGGCGTAACTGCAAGAAAATGTTTGAAGTGAAGTTGCCCAAGAAGGACGACTTGTAATTTCAGCGTCAAGTAGAGCCATAGTTGCCGATGACGCCACGCAAGAGGTGGTGGCATATGGCAAACGACGGCTCCGTTGTAATTGGCATTGACGGCGATTCCAGCGGTTTTAAGAAAGAACTATCCGGGATAGGCGGCGTTGCAAAAAGCGCCCTGTCCGGCATGGGCAGCATAGCAAAGACCGCTATGGCGGGGGTGGGCACGGCCATTGGCGCGGTCACTACGGCTGTGGGCGCGATTGGAACAGCCTCCGCGAAGGTGGGCATGGACTTTGAAAGTTCCATGTCCCAGGTAGCGGCCACAATGGGCATGACCACCGAACAGCTGGCGGCGGGCAGCACGGAGTTTGACCTCTTAAAACAGGCGGCAAAGGACGCAGGTGCAAGCACGGCCTTCAGCGCCACAGAGGCGGCGGAGGCTTTGAACTACCTGGCCCTGGCCGGGTACGACGCGGAAACGGCGGCGGACGCCCTCCCCGCCGTGCTGAACCTTGCGGCGGCTGGCGGGCTTGATTTGGCCTATGCCTCCGACCTGGCTACCGACGCCATGTCGGCCCTGGGTATCGAGGCCAGCAAGGAAAACCTCACCAAGTTTGGCGACCAGATGGCCCGGACAGCCAGCAAGGCAAACACCAGCGTGGGCCAGCTGGGCGAGGCCATTCTGACCGTGGGCGGTACAGCCAAAAGCCTGGCGGGCGGCACCACGGAATTAAACGCCGCTCTGGGCGTGCTGGCAAACCGGGGCATTAAAGGCTCCGAGGGCGGCACGGCCCTTAGGAACGTCATCCTTTCCCTGTCCGCGCCCACGGATAAGGCGGCGGGGGCTATGGAGGCCCTGGGCCTGGAGGTCTACGACGCGGCGGGAAATATGCGCCCCCTGAACCAGGTGTTCAAAGACCTTGGGGCCTCCTTAGAGGGCATGAGCGAGGGCGAAAAGACCCAAGTGCTCAACGAGATTTTTAACAAGGTAGACCTCAAATCAGCTCAAGCCCTTTTGGCCGGCTGTGGTGAGGAGTTCGACAACCTGGCTGAGTCCATCGAGAACAGCGCCGGGGCCATGCAGGCTATGGCCGATACCCAGCTAGACAACCTTGAGGGCGACATTACTATTCTCAAGTCCGGCCTGGAAGGGCTGGGCATTTCCATCTATGAGAACATGAACGCCCCCCTCCGGGAGACCGCGCAGTATGCCACGGAGATGGTGGGGAAACTTGCCACGGCCATCAATGAGGGCGGCCTGACGGGCCTTGTAGAGGCAGCTGGAGGTATTCTGGCCGATGTGCTGGTGCGTATCGCCCAGGCGCTCCCGCAGTTTATTCAGATGGGTACGCAAGTCCTGCAAAGCCTTATCTCCGGCCTGCTGCAAAACAAGGATTCTCTGGCAAGCAGCGCGGTTGAAATCGGGGTGTCCCTGCTTTCGGGTATCGGCTCCATCACCGGCGATATTATTCTGGCGGGCCTAGACATCATCGTGGCCCTGGCGGACAGTATTGCCCAGCAGGCCCCCAAGTTGATTCCTGCCGCAGCTGAGGCTATCGCCCAGTTTGCTCAGGGGCTTAACCTTCGGGTCGGCAATCTGCTTGCCAGCGGCTTAGAGCTCATCGGGGCATTGGTCCAGGGAATCGCAGCAGCGCTGCCGGTTCTGGTGGAGAGTGTGCCGCAAATCATAGCGGCCCTTATGGCGGGTATCACGGCCCATGCGCCGGATATCCTCTACGCGGGCTACACGATCCTAACCTCTCTAAGCCAGGGCTTGACAGAAAACCTTGCCCTGTTGGCCGAGTTTGTCCCCCAGCTCATCGAGAGCATAGCGACCGGCATTACCACCTATCTGCCTAACCTTCTGATGGTGGCCCAGCAGATCATAACTGGGCTGGTACAGGGCATTACTGAGGCCCTGCCGGTGCTTTTGGAGGTGGGGCTGGCAATCGTCAACAGCCTGGTTTCCGCCATCACGGAGAACCTTCCTGTGATGGCCGAGGCCGCGCTGAATATCCTGCAAACCCTGATTCAAGGAATTGTTGACAACCTCCCCGGCCTCCTGGACGCGGCGTTGAATATCATTCAGAGTCTCTGTCAGGGACTTATGGATAATCTTCCCACCCTGGTGGAAACTGCCCTTCAAATGGTGATGTCCCTGGTGCAGGGGATTCTCGACAGCCTGCCAAGTCTGGTAGACGCGGCGGTGCAGTTGGTAGCGACCCTGGTGGAAACTATCTGGAACACCGACTGGGTAAAAATCGGCTCGGATATCCTTCAATTCATCGTGGACGGTATCGCAGCCATATTGGGCTCCCTGATGGACATTTCGTTCCAGCTGGTGAATACCCTAATCGACACCATTGGTGAGGTTAACTGGTTCCAGGTGGGCGCGGACGTGCTCAACTTCATCATCAACGGTATCGCCTCCCTGCTGGGCTCTTTGCTCAGCTTGGCGGTGCAGCTGGTGTCCACCGTCTGGGACAAGATTGCCACCACCGACTGGGTGAGCCTGGGCCGCAAGGTGCTGGACTTTATCATCAATGGTATTCGCAACCTGATTCCCAATCTGCTCAGCGCAGCCCAGAGCGTTGTCAAGACAGTTTGGGACAAGGTGACAAGCACCAACTGGCTGCAGCTGGGCTCCGACCTGTTGAAGAAATTCATAAGCGGGATTCGGAATGTCCTTTCCAGCCTTGCTACCTTAGCAAAAGACATTGTTTCCAAAATTTGGGACACCATTACCCATACCGACTGGCTGGGTGTGGGCCGGAATATCATTTCCGGCATAGCGAACGGCATAGGCAACGCGGCGGGTATGCTCATTCAGGCCGCGCGGAATGTGGCGGCCAACGCCTTAAACGCTATCAAGAGCTTTTTCGGTATCGCCTCACCCTCTAAGGTGATGGCGAAAGAGGTTGGCCGCTGGCTCCCACCCGGTATCGGCAAGGGCGCAGAAGAGGCAATGCCTCAGCTCAACAAGGATTTGAGAGACCAGCTGCAAGACTTGGTGGAGGATGCCAACATAGCGGTCGCGGCAGAAGTAGGCGGCGTGAGCAGCCAGCTGAACGCCTCCACTGGCAGCGGCGACCATAACGAGACCATTACCAACGACAACGGCATTATTGTAAATGTAAACGTCAACTATACCGGCTCCGGCGACCCGGAGGACGCCCGGGAGATAGGCCAGGAGATGGGCGCGAAGGTTGCCCGTGAAATCAGGAGAAGGGGGCTGGTGCCTACATGACCGGCGACAGCTTTAGCTTTAACCAGTACAACAGCGTGGAGGATTGGGGCATGATGGTGGTGGCCACGGATGTGCTGCTCCCGCCAAAACGTCGCAGGAAAATTACTATCCCCGGTCGCTCCGGGGCCTATGACTTCGGAGCGAAAAACTGGGAGGAACGGACTATCCGGTTGACCTGTACTCTTATGCGGCAAATGTCAAAGGGGGAGTTCCGGGAGATCGTCTACGCACTGTCCAAAAAGGGGCGGTTACGGCTGTGGAACGAGCCCGACAAGTTCTATGTGGCCGAGCTATACGACCCCTCGGAGGTCCAGGACTTCTACATGGAGACCGCCCGGGAATTTGAACTGGCGTTCACCGCCGAGCCCTTTGCCTATGGTCAGACCGTTACCACGCCTATCACTAACGGCCGCAACACCATCACATACAAAGGCACGGCAGAAACGCCCTGCGTTATCGTGCTGAAGAACACATCGGCGGCGGACGTGATGAATGTTACTATCACAGCAACCAAAAGGAGGGAATGACCCATGTATGCCTGCGACTACCTGGAAACAGGCTTTTTGAACGTCCTGCGGGGCGTTACCTTTACGGCCCCGGCCAAGTGTTATCTGGCTCTGTTCCTCAATGACCCGGGGGAATCCGGCACGGCTGGGACGGAGATCAGCTACGCCGGGTATGCCCGGCTGGAGATCGACTTCTCCGAACCCGCCAGCGTGAACGGCGGTATCGGTATCAAGAACGTATCCGATATCACTTTTTCAGCCCCTGCCGACCCGGCGGGGACCGTGACCTATATCGGCATTATGGATTCCCTGGTGGGTGGCAATATGCTGGCCCGGGGAGAACTGACAGAGAGCCTTGTCATTGGGGCCAACGAGCCGCCAGTGTTCCTGGCGGGGGACGTGGAGTTCTACCTGACCGGCAACATGGCGAAAGCCTACAAGACCCGGCTGCTGAACTTCTTCCGGGGCACCAGTATTCCGGGGGTTACCCCCTATTTCTCCCTCTGGAACGGCTCCCCGGAGGCGGCGGGCTCGGAACTGGCCGGGGACAACTACCAGCGGGTCAAGCTGACCTTTGGCGCACCCACAGAACAGGTCAGCGGCCAGCTCATGTGTCAGAACTCCCTCCCCGCCTCCTTTAATCGACCCTCTACCGCCTGGGGCGTGTGGAACACATCGGCCATCTATAACGCGGCCTCCGGGGGCGAACCGATATATCTGCAACAGCTCCCCGAGGAGATCACCATCAAAAAGGGCTATATGCCCACGATGGAGGAGGGGGCCGTTAAGGTGGGGATCAACTGATGTTCAGCTATGGGCGTTTCAGCCTGTCCCGGTTCTCCCTGGGGGACGGGGGCAGCGTTTACAAAATAGAGCAGACTTTTGGAGAGGGCTTGAACGCCGTGGCTGGCGCGGCCATCCCGGTGGAAACCACGGCCTTTTTCAATGATGTGTTCCGGGGCAGTATGCGGGGCGCTATCGCGGTGAGGTCGGGCTTTTTAGCGGTAGAGGCTTTCAACACGGACTGCAAAATGCGGGCAAATATCCTAATGAGCGCAGAATTGTCCGGGGGCCTGTTCTCTCGTGTTATCGCCTCGCAGAACAGCTGCATCCGGCTGGGATTGGCCGGTGAGCTGGGCTCTCTGGTATGGGGCAGTAAAATCATACCCTGGGCCTTTGAGGCTGCTGACAGCCTTACCAGCGCCGTGAACGGTGTGAAGGATATCCAGACCCGGATTTTCCCTTATGAGGTCTTAACGGCCATTGCAGGGGCCATAAAACAGGCCACGGAGATTGCTTCCTTTGCGGTCACGCTCCCGCCCGGGGCCGAACTGCGCATAGACAGCGACACCTTCCGGGTCACCCTGGATGGGGAAAATATTCTGTATGCCCAGGCCGGGGACTGGGTGAACCTTTCCCGGGAACTGCTATATCTGGACATAGAGAGTGCCACGGGCGGTATTCTGCAAGGCACCATGATCTACACCGAGAGGTATTTGTGATGTTGGAAATATTTGACCGGGCCAGAAAGCGCGTGGCTATTGCCGAGAACGCTCACAACCTGCGGGAGGAACGAAAAATCAACAGTATCTGGTATCTGTACTTCTCCCTGCCGGTAGACGACTCCAAGAACGAATACTGCCTGCCCTTTCACTATGTGCGCTGGGACGAT
>CAJUSM010000004.1:28583-46488 GCA_910588935.1 uncultured Oscillospiraceae bacterium | reverse complement strand
GAACTGTACCGCATTATGCCGGCTGAAACCTCGGCGGCAGAGACCGGCTCGGTGGAGTACCAATGCGAACACGTCCTGGCCACTCTGATAGACAACGTGCTGTTCGGCTACCATGTGGTGGGCAATCGGGGTGTGTACACCCGGGACTGTATCAACTATGTGCTGGACCATCAGCCGGTGAAAAACTGGGTACTGGACCGCTGCGGGTTCAACCGGCAGTTTGAATACGGCTGGGAGCAGGAAACTTTGCTCTCGGCCCTTTTCTCTATCGCCAACCCGCTGAGCAATTATATGTGGGTGACAGATACCAGCGTCTATCCCTGGCGACTCTCCTTAGAGGCTCTGGATACCGGGGCTAAGCCGGAGCTATACGTGCGGTATAGCCGGAATATGCTCTCCTATACCGGCTCCACAGACCCTCAACAGATATGCACCCGGCTTTATCCTTTAGGCTACGGCGAAGGGGTGAACCAGCTGACCATTGCCGGAGTGAACGGCGGAGTACCATATCTGCAAAGTCCCCGGGAGTATATCGACCGCTATGGCGTGATAGAGCGGGTATGGGCCGACCGGCGGTATGAGGACCCGGAGAGCCTAAAAGCCGCCGCCCAAGCTATGCTTGACGAAATGCAGGAGCCCATTAAGCAGTATTCTATCGGCTTTTCCCAGCTGGACGAGGGTGAGTACAGTAAGGCCGCTATCGGAAAGAAGATCTGTATCATCCATCCTGAGTTGGGAGCAAGAGTAGAAACCTTCGTCACTGAGTTAAAGCTGAACTATGGGGACGTGCCCAGCAGCACCCTCACGGTGGCCAACAAGAGCACGAACATTGCCAGTTCCATCGCGGATATGGCAGACCGGCAGCGGATCGAGCAAACCTACGCCCAGGGGGCTACACAGCTCTATGCCCAGACATTGCAGGCCAACTGCGACAGCAAAAACGGCGCGGTGATGAATTTCTATATCCCTGGCGATATGCGCATTGTCAACAAAATCATGGCTAAGGTGCAGATGAGCAGTTTTCGCTCCTACTCCAAGGCCACCGAGGCTGCCAGCTCCCAGGTGATATCCTCCAGCACCAGCGACACCAACACCTACTCCAGTTCGGATGGCGGCGGGACGTCCACAACCACCTCAGATGGAGGCGGTACATCAACCACTACCTCAGAGGGCGGCGATACCCGGACGACCACTTCAAACGGTGGAGGGCAGACTTCCGGCGGTACCTCCCTGGAAAGCTCTAATATTCTTCCAGACGAAACAGAGGGGCAGGCTGTTCACAATCACGGTCTCAGCCGGAATGTTAAACTTGCGGTAGTTGATGAAAACCTAAAAATAATAAAATACAATACTTTTGTCTGGTCCGGGGCCCATGTCCACCCGGAGCATACTCATGAGTTGACCCCACATTCCCACAGCATTACCCTGGGCAAGCACAGTCATAGCGTAAAAATCAGCGCGCACAGCCATTCCCTGCGACTGCAGGCGCATAGTCACAATGTGAGGATTCCCGGCCACAGCCATAGCGTTACCATCCCGGCCCACGCCCATGAGATAACACCGGGCATTTTCTTTTCCGGCCGTCCTACATCCTTTGGGCTCTATGTAAACGGCACGAAGAAAGCAAACTTCAACCTGACGGACGCGGAAATCGACTTGACAGGTTATCTGGTGGATTCCTCCACCAACCTGATTCCCCGTGGCTCCTGGCTGTCCATCGAGATACGCCCCAATGACCTTGCCTATGTCAGTATTGATATGTATGTCCAGGGCTTTGTACAGTCCAGGGGCGACAATACCGTTTAAGAGAGGAGAAAACCATGCCACAGGTAAAAAGTAAAGCTATAGCGCTGCCCGAAATGTATATCGGCATAGCCTTTTCGCCCCAGGTGGCCCTCGGGGACAACATCAGCGCCACAGAGACGGTTATCCCGGTGACGGACATATCCGCGTTCCCCGAGGCCCCCAGTTATGCCACCATCGGCACGGACGAGGGCGGCGAGACCATACTGTACGCCGCTAAAACCGACACGGCCCTTTCCGGCTGTACCCGGGGCGTAGAGGGCACAGCAAAAGCCTGGCAGGCCGGGACCACCATAGCCCGGAATTTCACCAATGCGGACCTTTTGGCTCTACAGAGGAACATCCGGGAGCACGGCCACGGGGCGGGGAGTATCACCTACAAGGACACTACCCTCGACCAGGCCCTGGCCGAGATAGAGCAGAAAATTGAGGAGGGCGTTGTCACCGACCGGTCTATCCCTGCTGTGCCTACCCAGTTTGGTAGTCTGACCTATAACGGCCAGGTGCAGCAGCCGGTATGGAATGGCTTTGACCCCTCGGCTATGCTTATCAGCGGCGTTCAGGAGGCCACGAACGCCGGGGAGTACAAAGTCCTTATCACACCCAAACAAGGCTATTACTGGGCCTTTGACGGCTCAAATAACACCCAGGAGGTGACCTGGACCATTCAGCGCCAGACGGTGGAGGGTATTACCCAAACAAACAGCCTGACCTACAACGGCGAGGAACAGGCCCCCGCCTGGGAAGGTATCCAGGCGGACATCATGACGGTGGGCGGCGACCAGTCCGGGGTCAGCGCCGGAGAATATGTCCTGAGCGTGATACTGGATAACAATTACCAATGGCCGGATGGCTCTGTAGGGACAATAGATATCCCCTGGGAGATTGCCAGAGCCGGTATCGCGGCGGTTCCCAGTTATGCCGGGAGCTTGACCTATACTGGTGAGGCCCAGGCTCCTGCTTGGTCTGGATATGTGCCTTCTCAAATGAGCATGACCGGGGACGCCAACGGCATAAACGCCGGGAATTATTCCACCACATTCACGCCGGATGGCAATCACCGATGGCCGGACGGGACGACCGCCCCCAAAACGATTGCCTGGGCCATAGCAAAGGCGGCAGGGAGTTTGACCCTGACGGTTTCTTCTCTGGAACTGCGGGCCTCAGCCATGAGCGGGATAATTGGCGTGACCCGTGCCGGGGACGGTATTATTTCGGCTACGTCCAGCAATACCGGCGTGGCCACCGTATCGGTCAGCGGGGGCTCGGTGGTAGTCACGGCCAAAGCCAAAGGCAACGCCACCATCACGGTCAGCGTGGCCGAGGGGACTAACTACACAGCCCCGGCCAACAAAACGGTGAGCGTGGTGGTATCGCTCCCGACAACCGTTCTCAATGACAACAGCTGGCCCACTATCCAGGACGTTGCGGCAGCGGGCAACGCGGCGAACTATTGGAGCGTGGGTGATACCAAAGATGTTGTCATCAATGGCAAGGTGGGGAATTTTACCTTCTCCAACCTGACAGTCAAGGCGTTCATTCTGGGCTTTGACCACAACAGCGCCAAGGAAGGTACAAAGAAGATTCACTTCATGCTTGGCAAGCTGGGTGCAGCGGATATCGCGCTGTGCGATGGCCGGTACAATAACGAACAGACCAGCGCCGGTTACTTCCACATGAATACCAGCCGAACGAACTCGGGCGGTTGGGACGGCTGCGCCATGAATAAGACCCTGTTAAATGGGGCCAGTAACAGCCTGCTAAAGGCCCTGCCCAGCGCTTTACAGAGCGTTATCCAGGCGGTGACAAAATACACGGATAATACGGGCGGGGGCTCGAATACGGCCTCCTATGTGACAGGCAAACCCTGTAAGCTGTTTCTTCCCGCAGAGTTTGAGGTGTTCGGGGTACGGAGCTATGCAAATAGCGCGGAGCAAAATTACCAAAAGCAGTACGACTATTTCAAAGCAGGAAACTCAAAGATAGCAAATCGGCACACCGCTGTGACTACAGCGGTGTGGTGGTGGCTGCGCTCCCCTTATTACAGTTACAGCTATGCTTTCTGTAATGTCACTACGGGCGGCAGCGCTAACGGTAGCAATGCCTCTTGGAGTGCTGGTGTCCGCGCCTGCTTCTGCGTATCTGCGGCAGCATAATCGGCTTTTGTAATCAGGGGTGCGAAAGCACCCCGTTCCAAGAACAGGGGCCTTAAAATTACGGCCCTTACACCTACCGCCGTAAGGCGGTCGCGCAAAATTTCAAAATTGGGGGTTTCCCGCCCATCGCCTTTATGCTATAATGGTTGGCAAAAAGAGGTGGTCTTGTGTCGGTTCTGCGGGATATGCGAGCGGTAAGCAAAGCGGAATTTGTAAACACAGCCGGTGAAATATTCGATGAAACCATAGCGTTTTTGTCCCGGCTCTCTGCCCGGTATTCCCGACTGCTGGCAGAAAAGACAGCTGACCTCGCCGGAGAAGTGCTGGACGAGGCAGAAAAGGCCAACAGCATCTTTCCCTCTAGCCTACTTCGCGTGGATCGGCGGGAAAGCCACCTTCTGGAGGCCCGGGCCGCTCTTATGGCCCTAGACGTCCGGCTGGGCCGGTGTTACCGGCTTATGATGAAGAACCCACAAGGGGCTTTTACCAATTCAGCCGGCCAGTATCTTCCTTCCCAAAAAGCGGAGGAAAAGCTGGATAAGATGGCGCAGAAATTGGGGGAGCTCATTGACAAAGAAAACGACCTTTTGAAAGGAGCCTTGGACTATGTAGCTAAAAAGAGGCGGGAATTGAAAAAGTGATTTTTAATATGGGTGTATCTCTGGAAACGTGTTCGTGCGGTGTGGTGGTGGCTGCGCTCCCCTTATTACAATAACAGCAATAATTTCTGTAATGTCACTACGGACGGCAACGCTAACAATAACAATGCCTCTTGGAGTGCTGGTGTCCGCGCCTGATTCTGGATATATAGGTCAAATGAAGTAGGCAAAAGCTGAAAGACGACCTCTTCAGAAGGAGAGATACTTCCCGGTCGGTAAGGCCGAAACTGCCCTTTGATGCCCTTGCACGGACGCTGCTTGCATGGCGGGGGACGTGCCTCACCCCGTTTCATGTGCCGGGGCAAAGCAGATTAGACGGCACCCTACAAGACATCTGTACGAAGGAGCGAATCATTTTGACAAGCGAACAGCGCCGGGAGGCGCGATACCAACGCCGCAAGGCTTACCGGGCGACGAATAAGAATGAGAGGTGTTTCCAGTTGGGCCCCCTTGAGGAAGTGTTTTCCTACCGAGATATGTTTAAGTACGGTATGAAATGCTGCAATGGGGTCCGCTGGAAACAGTCCGTCCAGAATTTTGAAATGCACCTGTTCTCGGGCACAGCCAAGCGCCGGAGGTTGATTCTAGACAAGAAGTGGAAACCGCAAAAATGCACCCACTTCACCTTGTGCGAACGTGGTAAGGTGCGGCCTATTGACGCGCCCCATGTGACCGACAGGCAGGTGCATAAGACAGAATGCAACAAGGTACTTATCCCTTTATACGGCCCAAGCATGATAGAGGATAATGGAGCAAGCCAAAAGGACAAAGGCCTGCATTGGCATTTCCGTCGGCTGAAAGACCAGCTCCGCTGGCACTTCCGTCGCTATGGCCGGGAGGGTGCTGTCCTACTGATGGATCTGAAACAGTTTTTCCCAAGCGCTCCCCGCCGGACTATCTTCCGGCGGCATGAGCGGCTAATCACCGAGCCGGACTTGAAATGGATTGCCGATACCATTGTGGAGCACACACCAGCAACTGCGCCGGGCCGGGGTATGCCTCTTGGGGTGGAGCCCAGCCAACAGGAAATGGTAGCACTGCCCAGCGCTGTGGACAACTGGATAAAATGTCAGAAAGGCGTGAAAATCGCCGCCCACTACATGGACGATTATATTCTGGTACTCCCCACCATAGAGGAGGCCAAACGGTTGGGCCATGAACTGGTGCGGAAGTTCACGGCCATTGGCGTGCCGGTGAACCAGCGCAAATGCAAGGTGATACCTCTGACAAAGCCTTTCAAATTCTGCAAGGCTAAGTTCCGCCTGCTGGAAACCGGGCGGGTAATTGTCAACGGCTGCAGGGACGGTGTGAAACGTGCCCGGCGCAAGCTCAAACTCTTTAAGTGCCAAGTGGAGGCGGGCAAGCGGGACATTGAGACAGTCAAACAGTTCATGGTGTGCCAGCTGGCATATTACAAAAACTATAACGACCACGGGCGGGTACTGCGGCTCTCGCGGCTTTGCTATGCTCTGTTCGGGGATATCATGGGAGGAAAGCCATGTATCGTATCACAAAAGACGGGGCCAGCCTCGGCATGACCGAGGCCCCCACTTATATCAAGAAGGCACCCAATGGGTGCCTTGTTTTATGCCCCGAATCCGAGGCAGAGGGCATTGCCTGGGAGGGCGGCGTGTACCATCTGCTGGGCCGGGAGGAGCTGTCGGACGCCCCGACAATAATGCTGGTAGAGGTGGATGGCGGCAGCGAGGTACAAAAGGCGGGAGAGACCGGGAGCATTATGTTTGTGACCCTGGCCGAGGGCGGGCAGATCGACCACGCGACCGCCGCCGAACACGCCGAGCTTTTTGCCCCCTGGGCCTGCCCGGTAAGCTATGCTGTAGGGCAGATACGCCAGCACGGCGGCAAGCTGTATAAGTGCCTGCAGGCCCATGCTTCGCAAGAGGGATGGACGCCGGATGCGGCCCCCAGCCTTTGGGTGGCGATATCTGACCCAGCAGAGGAATGGCCTGCCTGGAGCCAGCCCATAGGAGCCCAAGACGCATACCCCCTGGGGGCGAAAGTAAGCCACGAAGGGAATCATTGGGTTTCCAGCACAGACAATAACGTGTGGGAGCCGGGCGTATATGGCTGGGAGGAGGCTGCGGAAGATGGAGCATAGACGGTACATCACCCGCAGGCGAGCCCGGTTCCAGAGCATGAGCGGGCCGGTCAACCTGCCCTGGGGAACGGAGGCGGAAAATCGTGACGGTTTTCTCTGGCGTGGAGATAAACAGCTGTGTGCGGCCAGCGCCCAGAACACGAAGGAATTCTTTGTGCAGGACGATGACGGCCAGGGGCAGGAGCGGGGGCAGCTGGTAAACGCTATCCTTGACCGCTTGGGCCCCAGAGAAGTCCGGAAAGGGGCCTCCGGCCCAAGATGGGAGAAGATATGGACAGACCCTCAATGCAGGCGCTACAAGCGCCCAGAGGACGAGGAATACTGGCTGTGGAATGAGGACTTCTACAACGCACCAATCAAAGCCTTGCGGCATATCGCGGGGCTGGTGGGGGTGAAAGATATAGGGAAAATAAGCGAGAGAGCCGGGGCATGATGCCCCGGCTTTTTCCGTGCCAGAAAGGGGGTGAAACTATGCCCATCAAGGATTTTCTTACCTGGGGTGGTGGAGGACTGTTTCTGCTGCTGACCCTGGTGCAGATCGCGCCTGTCAAAATCAATCCCTGGTCGGCCATAGCTCGATGGGTAGGCAAGGCTATCAACGGAGATGTGCTGGATAAGCTGGGCAAGGTAGAGGCTCGCCTGGAAAAACATATCCAGAATGATGATGAGCGGGACGCCGATATGCACCGGGCCAGAATTTTGCAGTTCAACACGGAACTGCTCCGGGAGAAAAAGCACACCGAGGAGGATTTCAACGAAATCTTCTATAATATCAACTGCTATGAGCGCTATTGCCGGGACCACCCCAACTACCAAAACGGGCGGGCGGTCCACGCGATAGCTAACATAGGCCGGGTCTATGACGACCGGCTGAAAAAACATGATTTTCTATAAGGAGGCTTTATCATGACAAAGAAATGGTGGAAAGCGGCGGGAATCCGGGCAGTCAAGACCGTGGCCCAGACAACGGTGGCGACCATAGGGACCACCGCAATGTTCTCGGAGGTGGACTGGCTGGTGGTTGGCAGCACGGCCCTGCTAGCCGGGGTGCTGTCCCTGCTGACGAGCGTTGCGGGCTTGCCGGAGGTGGAATGATGGCGGTATTCGGCGTTGACATTTCGGAAAACAACGGCTCGGTGGACTTCGCGGCACTCAATGGGTCCGGGGTCAAGTTCGCGCTGATCCGCTGCGGGTATGGGGACAATATTGCCTCCCAGGATGACAGCCGCTTTTTTGAGAACGTCCGCAAGGCCCAGGCGGCAGGTATTCCCTATGGCGTATATCTGTATTCTTATGCCTTAAACACCGCACAGGCCAAGAGCGAGGCCGCCCATGCGCTGCGTCTCCTGGGGCAGATCGCAAAGCCTACTTACGGCGTGTGGTTCGATATGGAGGATGGTGACGACTATAAGGCCCGGAACGGTATGCCCTCCAACGATACCCTGGTGAAAATCTGCGAGGCGTTCTGCGTGGAGTTGGAGGCCCAGGGGTACTATACCGGCATTTACTCGGCGCTGAGTTGGCTGAACAATCAGCTGAACGACTCCCGCCTGGACAAGTACGACAAGTGGGTGGCTCAATGGAATGCTACCTGCGACTACCGAAAGCCCTACGGCATTTGGCAGTACACAGATAAGCTATACATCGGCGGGCGGCGCTTTGACGCCAACTGGGCTTATAAAGACTATCCGGCGCTGACGAAATCAGCTCAGGTCGGCAAGAAGGAGAAAGCAGAATTGACAGAGGCGCAAGTACGGGCGATTGTCCGTGACGAGTACAAGAAACAAAATCACATTTACAACACCATTGATGAAGTACCGGCTTACTGGCGGGACGATATTCGTGAGCTGGTGGACAAGGGGATCATCAGCGGCGTGGGCGGCGGCAAGCTGGGGCTCACCTACAGCGACTGTAAGGCTGCTTTCATCGCCAAGCGCATACGGGAGAAGTTGTAACATAAGGAAGCCCCGGTCTTCTCTTTCACGAGGGAGACCGGGGCTTTTTTTGTTTTCTTCGCTATGCCCGCCGTGCCCCCTCCACATGGGCCCTGGCGGCGCTCAGGGTATCGAACCAGTCCAGGTAAATATCTTTCCTCTTTGTGCTCTTAAACTCATTCCTGGGCCTGCTGGGGGCATCTATGGTGTCCACGATGTTGGATACCACCCGGCCACGGTCATCAAAAGAAGTACACACGCAGTAATAGGTTTTCATCGTCAGTCCTCCCATTCCATTGGGCTGAGGAGCCGCCGGGCATATTCATTATACTGCCGAACCTGCTCCTGGTCGTTCCAGTCAGTTTTCTGCTGTTTTTCCTGTAAGAGCTTATAATATTCTTCTTGCGTCATGATGTTTCCTTTCTCCCTGTTTTACCGTTAAGGGTCAGCCTGCCTTTTGTATGCTGCCCGTTCTTGCAAGAAGAGCAGTATAGTATTCTAAGTCGGATTTTGCTGCCCGGTGGTCTTTGACCGCGTTCTGGAAGTCTACGCTCTCCGGCTCTGCCGCCGCCTCAACTATCCGCTCTGCGGCGTTCTTCACCTCCGTGTCGAGGGCCAGTCGCTTTTCAGTAACGAGATGGATAACGTCGGTAAGATCGTCCGGGGTGATGGTGCGTTCGCGGAGGGTTGCGACCTCTTTTTCATTCTCTGCAAGCCGCTCTCTTAATTCTTCGATGGTGCCTTTTGCCGCATTGAGCTGCGCATCGGCGTAGAGCCATCTGGCTTTCATGCTATCCGCGAAGTCGTTCTCGATATTGATTTCCGCATCCTCAAACACTCCCTCAAAGGCGGTAGCAAGGTAGCTTTGCGGCCCCAGCTCCTCGACCATCTTCTTGATAGCCTCCAGGGCGTCCATCTGCTGCTCCTTAGTGGCGGTGGTGTTCTCGCGGATGAGGGTGATTTCAAAGATGTCTGCAGCCTGTCCTTTATGGGCCGCCTTGAAATACCTCTGAGCCTCGATCTCTGTCCGGGCGGTGATGGTCTGCTCAATATCTTCCCCGCCGGTAAGTGTTGCAAAAATCTTATAATCGTTCATCTGCTTTTCCTTTCTGCCCTGCCATCGTCAGGCCGGGTGGGGCTGTTCCCGGCGACGGCCTTTTGGCCGTTTCGGCTTAAACTTCCTCGAAGAATACGTTGGCGATGCTGGCGACCTCGAAAGCCACGCTCTCGATGGTGTAGTCAACACTCATATCGCTGTGGTCCATAATGTCGGCTGCAATCTCGATGATGTCCGCCGTGCTCAGGTTCTCCTTATTACCAGCGAGGTCGTACAACAGGTGGTTATACTCATCGTTGTCCCCGGCGGTATACCAATTCTGGCGGATGCAGAGGGCCCGGAGGCTGCTGGCTCTAACCTTACGAATTTCCTTGTACTGTTTCATATCGTTTATCCTTTCTGGCCTGCCATCTTCAGCACCGGGAGGCGATCCCCGGCGGACGCCCTAGCGGGCGTTTCGGCTTTTATTTCCAGATAGTCATCTTGAAAAGGTCGTAGGGGCTGACTTCCTTGTCTTGGTCCTCCTGCTCGAACAAAATAGCTCTCAGTTCTTTCACGGTCATGTTCTGGTTTTCGATTTCGGTCAGTGCCTGTCTTAATTCGCGGATCGTCATTTTAGGTTTCCTCCTGCTTTTATTTCTCGAAGTAGATGTGGTATACTGCCTCGGCAATCTCGTTGTAGCAATTCCTCTGGCCGCGTTCAATCGCGTTTTGGAGCATTTTGTTGGCCATTTCGGCGGCCTCTTTGTTCTCGCAAATTTTTTCAATCTTTTCTTGAATTGTCATTTTTACTTACTCCTTTGCTTTTTCGTTCCCTTTACCTTACGAGCATATTATAAACCATTTAGTTGAAAATGTCAACCCTTTGTTTTAACTTTTTCTGAGATTTTTTCAATTTTTTTGTTGACTTATCAAACCAAATGGTTTATTCTATAACGGCAGGGAGGTGATGCGAATGACCGCAAAACAGATTATTGCAATGGCGCTGGGGTACTGCGGCATATCCAACTCGGAGCTGGCCAGGCGTTTGGGCTGGTCCCCCCAGCTGCTCAACAAGCGTATGAATACTGGCAAGTTTACTGTAGAGGAATGGCAGCAGATTGCCGAGGCCCTGGGGGCAAAGGCCCGGGTGGGGTTCATATTCCCGGATGGCAAGGAGATATAAGCAGAAGAAAAGCCCCCTGACGCTATGCGCCGGGGGCTCATCACGGCAAAAGTGTTCAACAAAGTGTTCAATCAATTCAAAAAGCCGCATAATTACTAGGGGTTTGGCCGATTGTAAAGGGGTTCGATTCCCACACCCTCTTTTTGATAATTTCCCCTTTCCCGCACAAAATAGCACAGAAGGGCAAAGCTGCCCTGAAACCAGGACCTGTTTCCCCGGGCATACGCAAAATCCCCGGGAAAGCAGGCCCAAAGGAAAGAGGGGATCCAATGAACATCATAGACAGAATCGCCCTGGCGCTGACAGTGATTGGCGGCGTAAACTGGGGGCTGGTCGGCGTGTTCCGCTTTGACCTGGTAGCCTGGCTTTGCGGCGGGCAGACCTCTTTGGTCGCCAGGATTATTTACACCCTGGTAGGAATTGCCGCCATTTGGTGCATTGCGCTGCTGTTCCGAGATTGGGACGATGAGCGGGAAATGGCTGCCACACATTAAAGAATCCAAAAGATTCTTTCAAGTAAAGTTAGCCATGTAAACCGAAACAAAGCTTGGCAAAAGGTTTGCCGGCCGGAAATTCCTTCCGGCCGGCAAGCTTCTTTTATAGATAAGATTTTTTGGGGGGGATTGCCCCCGCTAAACTGTTCCAGCGGCAAGGAAAGGGCGGCGGCTTTCTACTCCGCCATGCCCATGTGCCGGTTCAGCCACTGCAGAATGTCCCCATATACCTCTTCTTTGCCAATCTCGTTTAAGATCTCGTGGCGCATACCTGGGTAAAGCTTTACCCGCACATCTTCGACGCCTGCTTCTACCAGCCAATCACCTACCTGCCTGGGGCCTTGCCCATAGTTGCCCACCGGGTCCTGATCTCCCGCAACCAGAAAAACAGGCAGCTCCTTGGGCACCCGCCTGGCCCATGAAAGAGAGGATATCTCTCCCAAGCCCATGAAAAGATCCCGGTATCCGGCAGCGGTAAAGGGGAAATTGCACAGAGGGTCCGCTTCAAAGGCCAAGCAGACCTGGTCATCGGTGGAAAGCCAGGCAGAGGAGTTCACGGGCTGGTGGATTTCCCGGTTATAACTGCTGGTGGCCAGTTTGTTTAGGGCTTTCCCTGTAGAACGGGGGCCTGTTAGCCTGATTTGAGCGGCGGCCAGAACCTTGCCGGCAGCGGCTCCGGGGTTTTTCCCCATCGTGCCACAAAGCACAGAGCCGGAGAGCCGCTGGCCGTATCGGGTGAGAAAGGAACGGGCCAGAAAAGAACCCATGCTATGGCCCATGAGGAATAGGGGAAGCTGGGGATGTCGGGCCTCAGCCTGATCCATTAGGGCTGCTAAATCCCGAACCACACAGTCCCACCCGTTTTCGTCGGCAAAATGCCCTTTAACCTGGGCAGAGCGGCCATGGCCGGCATGGTCGTTCATATAGACAGCAATTCCGTTTTCTGCCAAAAAGTGGGCAAAGTGGCTATAGCGGCCGCTGTGCTCCGCCATGCCGTGGGCAATTACAAGAACTGCTTTGGGATTCTCCCCAGTCCAGCTGCGGGAGAATATCCGGCCCCACCCACTGGCAGCAGGGCGAAACCATTCTTTTACTTCTATATTCATTGGCATTGCACCTCCGTGTGATTTTCTGTGAAGACTTTTAAGCCGTGCCGCCGCCTTAGAACAGGTCTAGGATATGGCAGGGCTTGCGGTAGAACACCTGACCCAGCTGATCCAAATCTCTATTGACCACAATCCCAGGAGTCATGAGAACGGTGGCGGTTTCCCGGGCCCCGCCCAAAAGTACGGCCAGATTTCCCACATCCATCTGGATATCAGGGGGTGTGCTGACTCGTTCCACAGTGTTTTTCTGCCCGGGGGCAAAGCTAAGCCGGAAGATATCGTTATTCTCTCTTAGGATATTATCTGTAACCTGAATTGCCAGGCTGCCGCTGCCCCTGCACCTGCAAAGCTTAAGCAGCTGTTCCGCGTTGACGGCCCGTGCCATGCCATTAAGCACTGGTCTGCAGTCCATGCCGCTGAGCTCTGGGAGCAGGCAGGTTAAATCTATATGGGCGGGTACAGAAAACTGAATGGCCTCAAAATTGGCTAAAAAGGACTCCCAAACAAAATGGAGCAGGCCAGTAAGGGCTTGGGCATGGACAAACAGTAGACCGTTTGTCATGGAAAAGTCTGGACAGCAGAACAGCTCCTCTTTATCTCGGCTGCCAATTAGAAAGCCTCCCGGCTTTCCAGAATCATCCTGCCAGAGGAAAATCCAGCGCTTCTGGGTTAGGGGCTTATCTCCTTCCAGATTTTTGTCAAAGGCCTCCCGCAGGCAGGAAAAGTTGATTTCCCCATAGGCCTGGTTGTATATTTCCAGCAAGGGGCTCAGGTCGTCTCCAGGAAAAAGCTGGCGCACCTTGCCGCCGGCTTTGGGCAAACGCTGCAGATCCTTTAGCCTTACCCGCCACCGGACAGACTGAGAGGCTGGGGCAAAACCGAATTGCCGATAGTAGCTGGTGCTAAAAGGGTAAAGATGAGAGAGCGCGTAGCCCTGGCTGTACAGCTCCCGCAGGGAGAGCTCCATACAGGCCCGGATGGCCCCGCCCCGCCGGTGGGCTGGCAAGGTTGCCACACCGCCTACACCGCCCATTTTTACCGTGCTGCCGTCAAAACGGACTTCCTTCTTATTGATGACCAACGAGGCCACTGGCGGCTCATTTTCCCTTAGATAAGCGCCGTACAAATCTTCTTTGGGATTCACCTCGGTGGTTTGGGACTTTTCCCGCTCCTTTTCAAACTCAAAGGGGCTTTCAAAGGCTACGGCCATGTTTAACCCAGCCCGCCAGTATTCTTGCGGCGTCATTTTCTTTGCAAACATCAGGATCTCTCCCTATCTATATACAGAATAGTACGCGCTTTTATTATTTTGTTTATACATTAAAGCGGAACAGCACAATATCCCCATCCCGCATTACATATTCCTTGCCCTCAGAGCGCACCAGCCCTTTTTCTTTGGCGGCGTTCATAGAGCCGCAGTCCATTAAGTCGTCAAAATTCACTACTTCGGCCCGGATAAAGCCCCGCTCAAAGTCGGTGTGGATTTTTCCCGCGGCCTGAGGGGCCCGGGTGCCTTTGCGGATGGTCCAGGCTCGGACCTCGTCCTTTCCGGCAGTCATGTAGGACATTAGGCCCAGCAGGGAATAGCAGGCAGTAATCAATCGGTCCAGGCCAGACTCACAGAGGCCTAGGTCGGTTAAGAACAGCTCCTTTTCCTCTGGCTCCAGCCCGGCGATTTCCGCCTCCAGCTGGGCACAAATGGGCAGTACGGCGGCATGCTCTTTTTCTCCGGCAGCCCGCACGGCTTGGAGGCAGGCGTTCTCGTCCATACCGGCCTTAAAGTCCTCTTCGCTCATGTTGGCGGCAAAAATAATAGGCTTATTGGTGAGCAGCGACACAGAGGCCAGCAGCTCTGCCTCTTCTGGGCCGCACTCTATGCTCCGGGCAGAGTTTCCGGCCTCTAGGGCGGCACGGACCCGCTGGAAAAAGTCCAGCTCGGCCTGATACTTTTTATCCGCTTTTAAGAGCTTTTTGGTTTTTTCAATGCGCCGGTCTAGCACCTCAATGTCAGAAAGGATGAGCTCCAGGTCAATGGTCTCAATATCCCGCCGGGGGTCAATGCTGCCTTCCACATGAATAATGTCCCCATCCTCAAAGCAGCGGACCACATGGACCACAGCGTCTACCTCGCGGATATTGGAAAGGAACTTGTTGCCCAGCCCCTCTCCCTGAGAGGCGCCTCGCACCAGCCCGGCAATATCCACAAACTCGATGGTGGCGGGGGTGAACTTGTTGGGCTCGTACATATCCCGCAGCTTTTCCAGGCGCTTGTCCGGCACCATAACCATACCTATATTGGGCTCTATGGTGCAGAAGGGGTAGTTGGCAGACTGGGCGCCCGCGTTGGTAATGGCATTAAATAGGGTGCTCTTGCCTACGTTTGGCAGGCCAACAATGCCTAATTTCATATAGATTTCATCTCCTGAATATGGGTTCTGCGCCGGTCGCTGGGAAAAGGGGAACGGCGCGGTTTTGTATGCTTGCAGAGCACATTATAGCACAGATTCCGTGATATGGCTATCTTTATTTCAGGGATCTCTGGCAGTTAAGGCTTGTTTGAAAAATCAAAAAGGCCGTCTTTTTGCCCATAAGCACCCCTTTCCGGGTCAAAAATCCTCGCCAATCGGAAGATTGACTTGCGGTTTTTCTTTGAAACGGACCCATTCTAGGCAAAAATCTGTCATTTCCTCTATTTTCAAACAAGCCCTAATAGAAGAGAGGGGGGTTAAGGGGAGTGCCCAGAACGAGGCGCTGATAAGGCCGGTTCAGGTCCAACGATTATGGAGATTTCAGTCTTGCCTGCCGGCTGGGCTCCAAGAAGCCGTTAAGGCACGCTATGCGTCCTATCCTTTCTTATCCTCACTTGGGCCTTCTGTTTTTAGCTTTCCAGGGCTACACAGGCAGGCCTTTGCCCCAAGAAAAATCCGCCGCTGATTTCCGCTTTGAAAAAAGATGGTCATTTCAAATAAACTGTGTTATAATACTCAAAAGGCTAGTTTAAGAATTGGGAAAACGGGTTGCTTTTTAGAACTAAGCTGCCATTGCCCCGTCCTGGCAGCTTTGGCATACAAGCTGTCGTTCCCTCTTTTTTAAGCAAGCCTGGGGCGCAACCCGTTCTGTTGCCTGTGCTGCCTTAATCAAAATTTTTGTGATGAATTGCCGGAGGAAAAGGCTTTGGAGATGAAGAAAAAACTGGCCGCGCTATTTGCCCAAAAATGGTTTACCTGTCTGGTGCTGGTTGCAGGGGGCCTGGGCCTAGGGTTGCTCAGCCTTGCCTTTGCGGTGACAGCGGAACGCAAAGTTATGCTGATCAGCTACCTGGAACGCCCTTTATTGATGACCCTGAACTTATTACCCCCAGTGCTGCTGTGCCTGCTGCTCTGGCTGCTTACCAACCGGGCTATTGTGGCCTATGGCCTGTCAGCGGCTGTTACCTTTGGGCTGACCCTGGCCAATTGGTACAAGCTTCAGTTCCGCAACGATCCCCTTATGTTCGAGGACCTGTTGCTGGCTAAGGAAGCGGGGAATATGCTGGGCCGCTACTCTTTGTTTATAACTCCTTTTTTGGTTATCGCCATTGCCTGTGTGCTGGCCGGGGGCGTGGTAATCTTTTTCTGTGCCAGAGGCCGTTTCCGGCCTGGCTGGCCCCGCTTTGCCCTGGCCGGTGCTCTGCTAGGAGCTATGATTCCTTTGGCCTCTCTTTATGCCAGTAACGATATCTACAACAATAAAACCCAGAATTTTGACCATGCCAACCGCTGGTCCGCGACAGAGGTTTACACCTCCAAAGGTTTCCTCTATCCCTTCCTTCACAGCATAGCGGATGCCGTGGAGCAGCCCCCCCAGGGCTACAGCAAGGCAGCGGCCCAGGCAGTGCTGGCCAGGTATCAAGATCAGGCAATACCTGAAAACAAGCAGGTGGATGTTATTGCCATTATGCTGGAGGCGTTTAACGATTTCTCCAAATATGATTCTGTCCAGCTTGCCCAGGATCCTTACAAAGAGTACCATGAACTAGAGGCCGAGTCCTTTACCGGCAACCTGGTAACCAATATTTTTGCCGGGGGCACTGTGCTGACAGAGCGCTCTTTCGTCACCGGCTACGGAGAGCTGGGCAGTTTCCGCAGCCCTACCAATTCCTATGCCTGGTACTTAAAAAGCCAGGGCTACCAGACCACTGGCAGCCATCCCTGCTACAACTGGTTTTACAACCGAGCCAATATCAACCCCAACTTAGGGCTGGATTCGTACCTGTTTTTCGAAAATCACTATGGGGAGCTGGCTTTGGGGGCCATTGCCAGAGACAATCTGCTGCTGCCGGAGCTGACCTCCCTCTACCAACAGGCCAAGGCGCGGTCTCAGGCCCCATACTTCTCCTTTTCTGTTACCTACCAGGGCCATGGCCCCTACAACACACAGGGCAATGATTGGGGCGTGAATTTTGTAAAGCCGGGGATTTATTCCCAGGAAAGCGAGAATATTTTAAACAATTATTTAGGCTCTATCCAGTCTACAAGCAAACAGCTGGCAAGCTTTATAGATTCCTACCGGGAAATGGACCGGCCGGTGATTATTGTGCTTTTTGGCGACCACAACCCCTGGCTGGGGGATGGGAACAGCGTATACAAGGAACTGGGCATTGACTTAGCCTTGGACCAGGAGGAGGGTTTCCGGAACTACTATTCCACCCGCTACCTGATTTGGGCCAACGAGGCGGCAAAGGAGGTGACAGGCGGGGACTTTACCGGGGAGGGGCCGGAAATAGCCCCCTGCTTCTTGATGAACCAGGTATTCGGCCTGTGCGGCTGGGAAGGCCCGGCCTATATGCAGTACACCCAAGAACTCATGAAAAAGCTGCCGGTGATCCACGACAATGGGGCCTGTATTACAGCGGAAGGGGCCTTTGTGCCTCAGCCAGAAGGGGAGCTGGCGGAGGCAATCTTGGAGTTCCAACAGGTAGAGTACTATATGCGCCACGAATTTCAGTACCAGGAGCTTGTGGAAAAGGAAAAACGCTAGGGCTTGTTTGAAAATAGAGGGAATGACGGGCTTTTTGACCAGAAGTGGCCAGCTTTAAGAGAAAACCTTGCGTATTACGAGGACTTTTAATACGGAAGATGGCCGCTTTTGGGCAATAAGACAGCGTTTTCGATTTTTCAAACAACCTCTAGGTTTCCCTAAAAATGAAGCCGCCGTCTTTCTTCAATTTTCCAAATAAGGAACAGGGAAACCGAGGCTGCCTATGTTCCCTTTCTCAACATGCTGTACGATAAGACAATTTCTGTTTCGAAAGGAGCACCTCAATGAACTACTATCTTGCCATCGACATCGGCGCTTCCTCTGGCCGCCATATTCTTGGCTGTCAGGAAAATGGCAGGATGGCCCTGGAAGAAATCTACCGCTTTGAAAACC
>CAJUSM010000004.1:0-28573 GCA_910588935.1 uncultured Oscillospiraceae bacterium | reverse complement strand
GGGATATAGATCATCTTTGGCAGGGCATTCTGGAGGGGCTGCGGGCTTGCGGGGAACTGGGAAAAATTCCGGTTTCTCTAGGCATAGACACCTGGGGCGTAGACTTTGTTTTGCTGGATAGCCAGGACAGGCCGGTGGGCGACGCTGTGGCTTACCGGGACAGCCGGACCCAAAATGCCCACCAGCTGGTGGAAGGGGTAATCTCGCCAGAAGAGCTTTACCACCGGGCGGGTATTCAGAAGCAGAGCTTTAACACCATTTACCAGCTGGCTGCCTTGAGGGAAGAACACCCGGAACAGCTGGAACAGGCTGCCAGCCTGCTGATGATTCCCGACTATTTCGATTTTTTGCTTACCGGGAGAAAGCTTCAGGAGTATACCGAGGCCAGCACCACCAGCCTGGTAAACGCGAAGGAGAAGACCTGGGACAAGGAGCTGATCGCCCGGCTGGGCTTGCCCCAGCGGCTGTTTGGCCCCCTTTCTATGCCAGGATCCCTAGTGGGCGAGCTGCGCCCAGAAATTCAAGCAAAGGTTGGGTTTTCTACTACAGTGGTTCTGCCTGCCGCCCATGACACCGGTTCGGCCTTTTTGGCTGTTCCTGCCAGAGATGGGAACGGGGTCTATATTTCCAGCGGTACCTGGTCTCTGCTGGGAATAGAAAACAGCCAGCCCATTACCACCGAGGCCTCCCGCCTGGCCAATTTTACCAACGAGGGCGGAGCTTGGTACCGCTACCGGTACCTGAAAAACATTATGGGCCTATGGATGATCCAATCCATCCGCCGGGAGCTCAACGGGGTCAGTTATGTGGCTGGCCGGGAAAGCCGGAGCGCGGCCGGGAAAGAGTGGAGTTTTTCCCAGCTGGCCCAGGCGGCCCGGGAGGCGGCGGAATTCCCCTCTGTGGTGGATGTAAACCTAGACTGTTTCCTCTCTCCAGAGAGCATGGCAGAGGCGGTAAAGCAGGCCTGTGGAGAGACCGGCCAGCCGGTACCAGAAACCGTGGGCCAGCTGATGCAGTGCGTGTATAAAAGCCTGGCGGAGTACTATGCCCGTTCCATCCAAGACCTGGCCGGGCTGACTGGGAAGGCTTTTACCGGCATCCACATTGTGGGGGGCGGCTCCCAAGACAGCTACCTAAACGAGCTGACCGCCAAGGCTGCTGGCCTGCCTGTTTTCGCCGGGCCAACAGAGGGTACTGCCATTGGCAACTTAGTTGTTCAGATGATCCGGGGAGGCGAGTTTGCAGACCTAGAGGCTGCCCGGCGCAGCATAGAAAAAAGTTTTGCGATTAAGGAGGTTCAACCATGAGTTTTGAAGAGGCAAAAGCCAAATACAGGGCATGGGGAGTGGATGTGGAAACCGGAATGGACCGGCTGGGAAAGGTTCCGGTTGCCCTGCACTGCTGGCAGGGCGACGATGTGCGGGGCTTTGATACCGACCCGGACAAGCCTTTGACCGGCGGCATACAGACCACCGGGAATTATCCTGGCAGGGCTAGAACACCCCAGGAGCTGATGGAGGACCTGGACCAGGTGCTGGCCCTGTGCCCAGGGACAAAGAAGCTAAATCTCCATGCCAGCTATGCCATTTTCCAGCCGGGCCAGTGGGCAGACCGGGACAGCCTGGAACCAAAGCATTTTCAAGAATGGGTGAATTTCTGCAAAGAGCGGAGCCTGGGCGCGGACTTTAACCCCACCTTTTTCTCCCACGAGAAATGCGACCCTCTCACCCTCTCTTCTCCTAACCAGGAGACCCGCCGGTTCTGGATTCGCCATGGCAGGGCCTGTATCCGTATTTCTCAGTACCTGGCAGAGGAATTGGGCCAGGAATGCGTTATGAATATTTGGACCGGCGACGGCTTTAAGGACATCCCTGCCGACCGGCTGGGCCCCCGGCAGCGGTACAGGGAATCTATTGATGAAATTCTGAAAGAGCCCTATGACTTCCGCAAAGTGAAGCCCTGTGTGGAGTCCAAGGTTTTTGGCATTGGGGTAGAGGCTTATACTGCCGGCAGCGGGGAATTCAGCCTGCTGTACGCGGCGATGAACCGGGATAAATGCATTCCCTTAATGGACAACGGGCATTATCATCCTACCGAGATGGTCAGCGATAAAATCCCCGCCCTGCTGGCCTTTTTCCCAGAGATTGCCCTGCATATTACCCGGCCTATCCGTTGGGACAGCGACCATGTGGTACTGCTGGATGACGAAACAAAGGAGATCTGTAAAGAAATTGTGCGCTGCGGCGGTTTGGAGGGCTCTGTTAAAATTGCTTTGGATTATTTTGACGCCTCAATTAATCGGATTGCCGCCTGGACAGTGGGTTTTCGTAATGTGCAAAAGGCTCTGCTTTGGGCGCTTGTCACACCCCACCAGGCATTAAAAGCACTGCAGGACCAGGGAGATTTCACTTCGCTTTTGGTACGCCAGGAGGAGCTGAAAACCTTGCCCTTTGGCGAAATTTGGGCAGAGTATTGCCGGCGCTGGAAGGTGCCGGAGGACGGGCAATGGCTGGAAAGGGTGCGGGAGTACGAGCACATTGTGCGAAAGGAGAGAGGATAAGGTGGAGGTTTTAAAAGCGGGATTTGTGCAGGGCTTTATGCGAATGGCCCAGGATGGCTGGGAACAGGGCTGGCACGAGCGCAACGGGGGCAACCTAAGCTACCGGCTTTGCCTGGAAGAGGCAAAAAGCGTAGAAAAGGAATTTGCCCCTGGCCAGTGGCAGGAGATTGGGGCCAGTGTGCCGGCTTTGGCCGGGGCGTACTTTTTGGTAACCGGCTCGGGAAAGTATTTTCGCAATGTGGCCATTCAGCCGGAGGAAAGCTTTGGCATTATAGAGCTGGACGAAAAAGGGGAAAACTACCGTATCTGCTGGGGCCTGGCAAACGGCGGCCGCCCTACCAGCGAGCTGCCCAGCCATTTGATGAACCATGAGGTAAAGGCCGGGGCCACCGGGGGGAGGCACCGGGTAATTTACCATTGCCATCCAGCCAATACCATTGCCCTTACCTTTGTACTGCCCCTTAGCGACGAGGTCTTTACCCGGGAGCTATGGGAGATGGCCACAGAGTGCCCAGTGGTGTTCCCAGAGGGCATTGGCGTGGTACCTTGGATGGTGCCTGGCGGAAAGGACATTGCTGTTGCCACCAGCGAGCTGATGAAGCGGTACAATGTAGCTATTTGGGCCCATCACGGCATGTTCTGCTCTGGGGCGGATTTTGACGAAACCTTTGGACTTATGCATACAGTAGAAAAGTCGGCGGAAATCCTGGTAAAGGTGTTGTCTATGCAGCCCTATAAGCGCCAGACCATCCAGCCAGACGAGTTCCGGCGCTTGGCTGTGGACTTTAAGGTGAAGCTGCCAGAGCAATTCTTGTATGAAAAGCACGAAAGCCAGGCAGGGCGGTAAAAAGACAGGACCCAGAGTAACCGCTGTTTGTTCCCCTGGAAAGCTGGGGCAAAAATACGATAAGTATGTGAGGCAATTATTATGGCAGTGAAACGTTTTGTGCTGAACGGCATTTCCTATCATGGCAAAGGGGCTATCCAAGAGATACCTGGCATTGTCCGGGGAAAGGGCTTTCAAAAGGCATTTGTTGCCACAGATCCGGATTTGGTCCAGCTTGGCGTAACCAAAAAGCTTACAGACCTCCTGGACAGGGAGGGTATGGCCTACGAGATCTATTCCAACATTAAGCCCAATCCTACCATTGAAAACGTCCAGTCCGGCGTGGCGGCCTACCAGGCCAGCGGCGCCGACTACATGATCGCCATTGGCGGCGGTTCCTCGATGGATACCGGCAAGGCCATCGGCATAATTGTGAATAACCCTCAGTTTGCCGATGTGCGCTCTCTGGAGGGCGTGGCGCCCACCCAAAAGCCTACGGTGTTCACCATTGCGGTGCCCACCACCGCCGGCACCGCTGCTGAGGCCACCATCAACTATGTAATTACTGACACCGAGAAAAAGCGCAAATTTGTCTGCGTGGATGTAAACGATATCCCTAATGTGGCCGTGGTGGATCCGGATATGATGTGTACTATGCCGAAAAGTCTGACCGCCGCTACCGGCATGGACGCTTTGACCCATGCCATTGAGGGCTATACTACCCAGGCCGCCTGGGAGCTGGCCGACTGCCTGAACCTGGAGGCCATCCGGCTTATCTCACAAAACCTGCGCTCTGCTGTGGAAAACCAGCCCCAGGGCCGGGAGGGCATGGCGCTGGCGCAGTATGTTACCGGCATGGCCTTTTCTAATGTAGGGCTGGGCATTGCCCACTCTATGGCCCACACCTTGGGCGCTGTGTATGATACCCCCCACGGGGTGGCCTGCGCCATGTGCCTGCCCATTGTGATGGAGTACAACCAGGAATACACTGGGGAAAAGCTCCGAGAGGTGGCCCGGGCCATGGGGGCAGAGACCCAGGGCATGGACCAGGCCAGCTACCGCCAGGCAGCCATTGACGCTGTGCGTCAGCTCAGCATGGATGTTGGCATCCCTACCAAGCTGGAGGCGCTGAAGGAGGAAGACCTGCGTTTCCTGGCCGAATCAGCCGCGGCCGACGCCTGTGCCCCTGGAAATCCTCGGGAGGCAGGAGTAGAGGACTTTATTTCGCTGTTCCGTAAGCTGATGTAAGGATAGATTTGGGCTTCGCTCCCTTACCGGGCCGGGGGCTCTTCTGGTACAGAAGGGCTTCCGGCCCAAGGCTTTGCCGGGGTAAGCCCGGAAAACCCCGGGCAGAGTAAGGCAGAGGCCCCGGTCTTGGCCAAAAATTGCTTGAATCCCCTGGGTTTTCATGATATAATGTATTTTAAGAATTTATTTTCTCAGCGTACGGCACAACATAATGACAGCCAAACTTGGGAGACTCCCCTTTTCCGCTTACCAGCGGGGAATATGGGAGGCTTTGCCGCGATATAGGAAAGAAAAGAGGTTGTAAGAATGAAAGGAAAAATAGAAAGCCTGCGCCAGGCCTTTGAGGCGGAGCTGGGCCAAACCGCTACCAGCGAGGCCGTGGAAAAGCTGCGGGTGGCCTATCTGGGCAAAAAGGGCTCGGTTACCGAGCTGCTGAAAGGTTTGAAAGGGGCTGGGGCCGACCAGAAAAAGGAGCTGGGCCAGCACATTAACCAGCTGAAACGCCAAGTGGAGGAACGCCTGGCTCAACAGGTGGAAACCATTAAGGCCGCCGAGATTCAGCGGGAGATTGACGCTGCCGAGGTCTATGATGTCACTTTGCCCACTGGCGGAGAGTCCGGCAGCTACCATCCTATTACCATTGTGCAAAGGCAGCTGGAGGAAATTTTCGCCTCCATGGGCTTTATTGTAGAGGATTTTAAGGAAATTGTTACAGATTACGAATGCTTTGAGGCGGTAAATATCCCCAAGGACCATCCGGCCCGAGACATGCAGGACACCTATTATCTGGAAAATGGCCAGCTGCTGAAAACCCATACCTCGGCTGCCCAGAACGCCATTCTGCGCAAATACGGCGCGCCGGTACGGGCAATTTTTCCTGGCCGCTGCTTTCGCAACGAGGCAACCGATGCCAGCCATGAGAACACTTTTTTCCAGATGGAAGGCATTATGGTGGATAAAAATATTTCCATTTCCAACCTGATTTACTTTATGAAGACCATGCTTTCTCAAGTATTTGAGCGGGATGTGAAGGTTAGGCTGCGCCCAGGCTTTTTCCCCTTTGTGGAGCCTGGCTTTGAGCTGGACATCAGCTGCCTGATCTGCGGGGGAGAGGGCTGCTCCACCTGCCACCACTCCGGCTGGGTAGAGCTTTGCCCCTGCGGTATGATTCACCCCAATGTGCTGAAGGCCGGCGGTGTGGATCCGGAGGAATACACAGGCTTTGCCTTTGGCCTGGGCTTAACCAGGCTGGTCATGATGAAGTACGGGGTGAAGGACATTCGGGATCTGAACAGCGGAAACCTAAAGGCGCTGAGCCAGTTCCGTCACGAATAAGGGAGGCGTCTGGCCAGGGGCCGGCCCCTGGCATCTTGAAATTAGGCTCTGTGCCTCCCCCAAGCAATTTAACTAACCTGATTTTTGAAAGAAGGAAAACTATGTTAATCTCAATGAACTGGATCAGCGATTTCGTGGATCTTTCTGGCCAAGACCTGCCGGCCCTGATCCAGCGCTTTACCCTCTCCACCGCCGAGGTGGAAGAAACCTTTCAGATGGGCCAGGATTTGCGGGACGTAGTCTCCGGCAAAATCCTCTCTGTAGAAAACCACCCCAATTCCAAAAAGCTCCACCTGCTTAAGGTGGACGGCGGGGACAAAATATACGATGTTGTCTGCGGCGCGCCCAATGTTCGGGAAGGGCTGGTGGTTCCCTTTGTTAAAGAGGGGGGCATGGTGGCCGGCCAAGAGATTGCCTGCGTGAAAATTGCCGGGTACGAGTCTCATGGTATGTGCTGCTCTGAAAAGGAACTGGGCATATCTGCCGACCATTCCGGCCTGATGGAGCTGCCGGACCACACCCCCATTGGCAAAGACATTACAGAGCTCTACGCCATCCGGGACACTGTGTTTGAAGTGGACAACAAGTCTCTTACCAACCGCCCGGACCTGTGGGGCCATTACGGCATTGCCCGGGAGTTTGCCGCCCTAACAGGCCAACCCCTAAAGCCCCTGGAAACAGTTGCTCTTGAGGCCTTCGACTCTTTGGATCCCATTGATATCCAGGTGGAGGACAAGGAGCTGTGTTTCCGGTATACAGGCCTAAAGGTTCGAAACATTGCCAAAAAGGTCAGCCCTGTAGATATGCGCATCCGCCTGTTCTACTGTGGCAGCAGGGCAATTAACCTGCTGGCGGATCTCACCAACTACCTAATGCTGGAAATGGGCCAGCCTATGCACGCCTTTGACTGCGCAAAGGTAGACAGCATCCGGGTAAAGCGCTTTGCCCAGCCTTTCTCCTTTACTACGCTAGACGGAATAGAGCGTAAGGTGGACGAGAATACCCTGATGATCTGCTCAAAGGACCAGCCAGTGGCCATTGCGGGCATTATGGGCGGGCTGGATTCAGAAATTGAGGACAACACAGACAGCCTGCTGCTGGAGTCCGCCAATTTTGACGCCGCCAGTGTGCGAAAGTCCTCCACACGCCTGGGCCTGCGCACCGATGCCTCTATGCGGTATGAGAAAACCCTGGACCCAGAGATGACCGTGCCAGCCATTGGCCGGTTTATTAAGCTGCTGCAGGATATTGACCCCCAGGCCCAGGTGGTTTCCCGGCTGACTGATGTGTATGTAAAACATTACCCGGCAGTGGAGCTTAAGTTTGACCAGGCCTATGTGGACCGGTATACAGGCATTGAGATCAGCGGGGAGCGGATTTTGGCTACCCTGCGTGCCCTGGGCTTTGGCGCGGAGCTTTCTGGCAATGTGTTTACGGTTTCTGTGCCCAGCTGGCGGGCCACCAAGGATGTGACCATTAACGCAGACATTATTGAGGAGATTACCCGGGTTTATGGGTATGATAACTTTGCGGTTTCTACCACGCTTAGTCCCCTGTATCCCCAGAAAAAGAGCCTGCAAAATAAAACAGACAATTTTGCAAAGGATATTCTTGTACAGACTTTCCAGCTTCATGAGGTGCATTCCTACATCTGGACAGACGCCAAAAAGTGCCGGGAATTGGGGATTCAGCCAGGGGAGAATGTAAGGCTTGTAAACGCCCAAACCCCGGACCATTCGGTGTTGCGGAGGAACATGGGCCCCGCCATGCTGAGCTTTGTCAACGAAAACCGCTCTTTTGCATCGGATTTCGGCCTGTTTGAAATTGGCCGGGTATGTGAGGGCTTAGAGGAAGACGGGCTTTGCCGGGAACGCAAGAAGCTTGGCATAGCCCTATACAGCCGCAGCCAGACAGAGAAAGAGCTGTATTTCCGGCTGCTGGATATGATAGGGACTTTGGGCCGAAGCATTAAGCGGGTCAACTTTTCCTTTGCGGGCTGCCAGCCGGAGTATGCTTGGCAGCACCCGAAGAACACAGCGGAAATCAGCGCCGGCGGGGAAAAGCTGGGCTGGCTCTGCGCTCTCCATCCTTCGGTGGCGGGTAAAATCGACCGGAAAGCAGCCATTGTCTGCGCCCAGCTGGACATGGACAGCCTGGCGGAGCTGCCTGCCGCTGGCATGGCATACCGGGAGCCCTCCCGTTTCCCGGGGATTGATATAGACCTTTCCCTTTTGGTGCCAGACGGGATGCGCTATGCGGACATGGAGCCAGCTTGGAGGGAGGCCGGCGCCGCCTTGGCAGGGGTAAGCCTAATTGACGCTTTCGCTCAAAATGGGAAAAAGAGCCTAACCCTGCGGTTCGCGTTCTCATCCAACGAGAAAACCCTTTCCAAAGAAGAAGTTCAGCCTATGGTAGACGGTATTGTGGAAAAGCTGGCTGGGCAGGGGGTAAGCCTGCGGGGATAGGCAATGAGCCTTCCGCAAAAAAGCCTTGCTTTTCCTTACAATCTTTAGTATGATATAAGAAGCTGTAAATATAAAAAAGATATGGAGGTGGCCGAATTGCCAGAGGACCATAATACCATAACCTTCTCCCTAGACGAGGTGCGGGAAGCCGACATGAAGCGAATTTTGCTGATTGTTTACGATGCGCTAAAGGAGAAGGGCTACAACCCCATCAGCCAGATTGTAGGCTATCTGTTATCAGAGGACCCCACCTATATTACAACCCACAACAATGCCCGCAGCCTGATCCGCAGAATTGACCGGGACGAGCTGCTTAAGGCTATGGTCCGTTCCTATCTGGGCGAGTAGGCCGAACAGCCCGGCACAAATTATACCCAAGGGTGGTGACAGTATGAGCGAGAAAAAACCTCCCCAAAAAGCAGAGGCTGACTTTCCTACCTACAAGGGGAAGCCCCTGGTCCGCAGCGGAGACACAATTTACTATGGCAGCATGCAGGACAAATATGTGATCAAAATGGACATTAAGTCCAAAAAGAAGGTGGGCGACCTGGAAGTGGCGGAAAAGGTTACGGTACAGCTGATGTATACCGATCCGGAAATCCGCACCCGTAAACAGATTGTGAAAACCAGTGAAAAGGACGGCCTGTACTTGGCCCTAGACATTGCGGACGCCTGGTTGACCCGGGCGCTGGCTGAGTAAAACTGCAAAAAAGAAGAGCCTCTGCCAAATTTAGGCAGGGGCTCTCTTTACAAGGAAAGACTCAGGGCTTTCCCTCCCCTTTTCGGGGGATTGCCATAGAGGAAAGCTCCTGGTAGTTTTCCAATTCCTCCTCGTTCTTAGGCGTGCGGTACATTAAGCCGGTGCATTCTGTGGCGGAGGCCACGTTGGAGATATCAGGATATTCCCCAATTTCCAGAGCCTCATGCTCCCTGTAATCAATTTTTGAAGGCTGCTTGGGGTCAGGCTTTTTTTTCATTGTCATCCTCCTTTCCGTGTCTTCGCCTATTATTCCCTGGGCAAAGGGTAGTATTCGGCGGCTGGGGCACATATAATGCAGGGAGAATTCTTTGAAAGCTGGTGACCGCATTGATTCACAGCTGTACCCCTGCCTTTGCCAAAAGGTTGGCTGCCCGGCCCAATGCCTGGGCGGCGGTTCGGCCTGCTAACCAGGCCTCTTGCCAAGAGCTGTCTCGGCTGTTCGGTTCGGTAAAGCTGTACCAAACCACAGCGGGCGTACTGGTGGTTTCCGAGTTTTGGGGATTGCCGGAGACAAAAGAGGCGCATTTGTTTACATTGCGCATTGAAAACCCCCAGGTTCAGGAAACTCTGCCGCAGGAGCCCGCCCCGCCTCATCCTGGCCGCAGGCCGCCGTCCCATCAGCCAGAAGAAAGGCCCAAACAAAGGCAATGCCTGGCAGAGTTCCCGGCACTCCAGGCCAATAAGGGGTTTGCCTGGCTGGTGTTCCTTACCAGCCGGTTTACCATACGGGAGGTAATGGGAGCCAGCGCCGTGCTCTGCCCGGCTAAGGAGGAGCAGGAGCTGGCCGCTGGAATAATTCACTGAGAGGGAATAGCGGCCGGTATGGGAACGGAACACGTTTTCTATGCCGGCTCCTTTCTTTTTTAAAAGCATTGACACCTGTATTTCTTCTTGCTATAATCAATTTACATAGAAGTTAAAGCGATTTTAAGGGAGGGTCTCGCCATGGGGCTGTGGTTTTTTCACCTGATCATTCTTTTGCTGATTCCCGCCACCATGATAGGCTTTGGCTTGCTTTGGAAAAAGCATCCTCCAAAGGATATCAACGCTGTATATGGATACCGCACCTCCCGTTCCTGCAAAAGCCAGGAAACCTGGAACTTTGCCCACCAGGCAATTGGCCGCCTGTGGCGGCGGTGGGGCCTGGTCCTCCTAGCTGCCCTTCCGGCTTTCCTTTTGGCAGCCCTTGCCCGCCAGGGCTGGAACCCCGCCTGCTTTCTGGACGAGCCCGCCGATGCCGACGCTTGGCTTTTGCTGGTCTTGGTCGGGGTGCAGTTAGCCGTAATAATTGGCTCTATTTTCCCGGTAGAACGGGCGCTGAAGACTCATTTCGACTCCTTTGGCCGCCCGCGGTAGAGGAATTCTCCGAAAACACTTTCCCCTCCATGCAAACGGGGGTGGCCGCCGGCCATTTCAGGTATCGCAGCTGGAAAGGAACCGCTGGGTAGAATAGAATTATTTTGATTATTCCGTATTTAGAGGGATAGATATGCGCACAAAGAATGTCATTGTCTTGCCTTTTGATCCTAAATGGGAAACTGATTTTGCAAACATAAAACAAGAGCTGATAAGGGCGGTAGGCGACCTAGCGATATGTATTGAGCACGTTGGAAGCACCGCGGTACAAGGACTTTCTGCAAAGCCAATTATTGATATTGATGTTGTAATTAGTGACTATTCGGTTTTTGATTGTGTTGTAAACAGGCTGAAAACAATAGGGTATTTTCATGAAGGCGACCTGGGAATCCAGGACAGAGAAGCGTTTCGATACTCTGATAAGCCCCATTTACAGAAACATCATTTGTATGTATGCCCGCGGAATTCCAAAGAATTGGTTCGCCATATCACGTTCAGAGATTTTCTGAGAAAGAATCCGGACGCGGTAAAAAAATACAGTGAAGTAAAGGAAAAAGCTGCAAAGCTTTTCCCAAATGACATAGAAAAATATATGGAGTTTAAATCTTCTTGTATAGAAGAACTGTATTCATTGTGCGGCTTGATGTAATCTCCTACATTTTTTAGGCGGTTATCTCCGGTGAACAACCGCCCATTCCGTTATTTTGCCGGAAGAGGAATTGGCAGGCATGATCAATGTAAGGAGAAATCCTTTCCAGGCTTGCCCTCCCGGGCGATTTGTGATACAATAAGATGGAAATCAGCAAAGCGAAAGGATATTGAAAAAATGGGCGATGTCTTTGTGGAACGCATGGTGAAAAAGAAATTAGATACTGTTGACCTGCTCATCTTTTTGGGCGTGGTTTTGGGTATAATTGTGGTGGGATTTTTGGGCTTTATCATTGGTTTTCTCATTGTTCCCTTTCCTATGCTCACAGTGTTTATTGCGGCAGGCGGGATATTTGGCGGCTATAAAATCATCTGTACCCGGCTGCTGGAATTTGAGTACAGCTTGACCAACGGCTTTGTTACGGTAGACAAAATTATGAACCGTGCCACCCGAAAGCGGATGACCTCTTTTGAATGTGACTCCTGCGAGGACATTGGGGTGTTTCGGGAGGAGGAGGCTAGGCTGAAAACCCGTTCCTTCGATGCCAGAATATTTGCCACCAAGGATGCCACCCGGGAGGGCTCTTGGTATATGATTGTCCGCAGCGGGAAAACCGGCAAAACCCTAGTGGTTTTCGACCCGGATGAGGACCTGCAGGAGGCAATTAAAAAGTTTATTCCCCGGCACTTAAAGTTCGAAAAATTCGGACGCGGTTGATAGAGAGCACCCCAGATGGGGTGCTCTTTTTGCGGGACAAAGGTCTTAATCCCAAGTCTTTGCTCCCGTGCCCATGCAGCGCCTTGCTTCCTATCCCCACAAATCATTTTTTCCTTGTCACAATTTGCTGTCCTGGCTCGTATATACAGTGAAAGGAGGTTATACCTATGAGTAAGCTGCCGCCCCGATCGGACGAGGAGATTGTGGCCGAATACGCCCCTTCTGTGTACCGGCTGGCCTTTGCCCAGCTGCGCTCCCGTGCCGATGCCGAGGACATTTTCCAGGAGGTCTTTCTCCGCTATGTAGACAGGTCTCCCCGGTTTGAAAGCCGGGAACACGAAAAGGCTTGGTTTCTTCGGGTTACCCTCAACTGTTGCCGGGATCTCTGGCGCTCTCCCTGGCGCAGAAAACATGTGCCCCTAGAGGAGGATTTGCCCTTTCAAGCCCAGGAGGAATGGGAGCTTCATCAGGAGCTGCTGAAGCTGCCGAAAAAGTACCGGGCTGTGCTCCATTTGTTTTATTGGGAGGACATGTCCACCCAGGAGATTGGGAAAATTGTAGGCTGCAGCCCGGCCGCCGTGCGCCAGCGGCTGACAAGAGCTAGGGCCATGATGAAAGATTTACTGACAAAGGAGGAGCTGCAAAATGTTTAGAAAAACATATAAAAACATGAATCAGAAGCTTTCCCCTGACAAATGGCTCCAATCTGAGATGGTGAAAAATATGGGGGCTTACCGGGAGGGGGGCGCCAGGCCTCAGCTCCGGGCTAAGTCCCGTACAGCAGCCATTCTTACTGGGGCGCTGGCGGTGTGCCTGCTGGTGGTGGCCATTGGCTTTACCCCTATGGTTCGGGGATTCCTCTTTGGCCCTGACGCTTTGCTCACCCAGGCCTTTGGGGCCCAGGAGGAAGAGGACGATTTCAACGAGCAGGCCCTTGCTGTTCTGAACTCCGGCCAGCTCACCCCTCTTTCCGCCACCCAGGAAAAGAACGGCCTGGAGCTGAATTTCCTCGGCTACCAGTCCAGCCAGCGCTGCCTGAGCCTTTACTACACCCTGCGGGACACCGCCGGCCAAAATCGCCTGGCCGGCCAGATGTACCAGATGATCGAGATAACAATCAATAAGAACAAAGGCGTCTGGAGCGGGGGAAATGTACCCGCCTTCTATGTGCTAGATTACGATGAGGACACCCAGACCGCCACCTGCCGGGCAGATATTATGGACCTGGGCGAGGAGGAGTTCCCTATGGAGGGAGCGAAGGTGCAGTTTAGCCTGGAGGGTCTTAATGTTCTCCAGGAGGAGTGCGCCTATGCTCCCCTGGACCTGGACGAAAACCAGTTTACCCAGGAGACCTTGCCCATCGAGCTGTATTACGACAATAACCATACCTTCGGCGAGACGGATATTGTGGAGATTGACAAGGCCTTGACCCCGGCGAGAGAGGAAAACGGCCTGCTCTATACCGGCATGGGCCTCTCCCTGGACAGCTATCTGGATGAAAACGGCGATCCGGTGGTGCTCAAGCCAGGAGAGCTCCAGGAGCTTCCCATGACCGACCCCGCCGACCTCTCCCTTTCCGCCGTGGGCTTTATCGACGACCAGCTCACGATCCAACTGAAAAGCGGCTGGCAGATGCCGGGCACGGACGTGGAGGTGGTCTGCGTCCCCGCCGGCCAGGGCAGGAAGATTTCCCGGCAGATTCAGCGGGATACCAATTCCGGGCAGCTGGGGTGGCGGAGCGTGGACGCCCTGCTTCTGGTGGGCAACCAGCGCAACACAAACCTGGGCTTCGCCTTGGGCGAGTCCGGGGACGTGAAGGACAAGGTGGTCCTGGGGGGGAATGGCTACTGGGAAACCCGGTTCCAGGTCTCTCCCGATGAGCTGGACGATTACGATTTCTTTGTCCGCTGGATGACCAACACTTATGTTGAGGCGGATTTATCCGCCACCATATCCCTGGGGGATTCCCTGCCCGGGGGCACCAATTACTACGATTCTGTAGAGATCGGGGACATGAAGGTGGACTGGATTGCTGCCACCCCACTGGGCGTGGTGGTTGCCGGCCCTCAGCACGAAAGGTACGGGGGCATCGGCAAGGTGCGCAGCCTGGAGCTGGTCTGCGGGGGGAAAGCTGTTCCCTTCCGGTACCAGGAGAACGCCGCCTACGGCAACGCCCTCCTGAGCGAAAACACCGGCAATAGCAGCTCCTTTGGCGGGACGGCCGGGGATGCCTGGCCCTACAACAACTATTCCGCCGCCTCCTCTACCTTCTTTGCCAAAGGAGAGCCCGCGGACCTTTCCAAGCTCACCGCCATAAGAATCGACGGCAAGGAGGTCCCCCTGACCCCCATCACCCGGGAAGAGATGGAGGGCAAGCAAAAGGCCGTGTATTTCCTAGAAAATTCCGATTTCCAGGCCCTGGAGGCCTGGCCCTGGGCCCTGCAGCTCTCAGACGGGATCCCCCTGGAGGAGGCTAAGGCCATCCGGCAGGTGGAGTTCCGCCTGGCCGGGGGGAGCAGCCTGCTGTACAACCTGGAGGGACATCTGGACGAGTACCTGGTGGCCTATCAGGACGAAACCAAGGACCGGAAAAAAGAGGTGCATAAGGAAAGCGTCAGCCTGAAATTCACGGTAAACGACCAGCCCATCGACCCCAGAACCGTTGCCGCCATTGTGATTGACGGAAAAGAAATCCCCATTGGCAGCCCCTGGGAGCAGGAGCCCTTTGAGCCCTTGGGCAAGTTTGAAAATCTTCGCTCCTCCGGCCTGCGCTTCGGAACGCTGCTCATTGAGGAGGACAAAATCAGCATTTACGACTGCGACCCCTATTACCAGGGGGAGACCCTGAAAACCTTTGCTCTCACTGACCGGAGCGGCGTGGTCTTCCAGATCGACCTGACCGGGGACGACTGGACAGAGTATGTGGGCGCTTGGGGTGGCTGTCCTGAGGACGCCCAGGATATGAACACAAAGGAGCGGCTGAATCGGTACCGGGACCAGCTGGACTCGGTGTGCTGGACTTTCCCCGTGGACCACAAGCTGGACGCGGACAGCCTGGTAACCATGATCGTCAACGGGGAGGAAGTGCCCCTGCACCAGTGGGCCTTCCAGCCGGTCCAGGTGGGCGGGCTGGACATCGCCAGCATGGAGGCCAACGCCCAGGGGGCGGTGCTCCACACAAAAGCCCCCATGGACCTCCAGGAGCTGGAGCTGGTGGCCGGGGACAAAACCTACCTGCTTAAGCGGGGGGACGCCGCCAGCTCTGACGGGGATTTGATGAATGTTTCTTTCTATACAGAGGATACCCCTCTCCGAGCCGACAAGCTCACCGCCATCCGGGTAGGCGGCCAGGAGGCGGCCCTGAAGGGCACAAAGGTCTCTGCCGCCCTGAGTCCCGATATCCTGAATCAGCCTCTGCCCTCTAAGGACCGGGCCAAGGAGCCCAATGCCAGCTATGGGTCCCTGACGGCCGGGGAAACCACCATCGGTTCTATTCTGCTTTACCCCAATTCCATTGAAGTGAAGGGCGTAAAGGGGAAAGAACTGGAGCAGCTGGGGGTGAAGCTTCAGGAGAATCAGCAGAAATATTTGGTGTGGGATACCACAAAGGAGCAGGAAGATCAGGAGTTGTGGTGGATTGGAGACTTCAGCCCTGCCGGGGGAGCGGTGGAGGCCAACTACAGCTTCCATCTCCCCGAGCAGTACTGCGGCGGGAAGGCAATTCTGGCCCTGACGGTCAACGGCCAGGAGGTGTCTCTGGAGGGCGCGAAGCCCAAGGACCGGGCAGGGGAAAACCCCCTAGCGGTTTATCACGATATTCGTTATGGGGCCGACGGCCTGACCATTGACCAGGTGGAGCTGTTTGAGGACAGCATCCAACTTACCGGCGTACACCACAGCGGCATTGCGGAGGATTCCGGCCAGCCCGCCCTGCTCACTCATTTCGGCGTGTGCTTTGATATCACGGAACAGGCAGAACAGCTGGGCTTTGATCTGACCCCCGATTCTCCCTACTTGCTCATCTGGGAGGGGAAAGGGGACGATCCCAGCACCATGTCATCCTCCAACTGGAGCTTCCCCCTGCCAGAGGAATTCAAAGGAAAAGACCGGCTGGCCTGTTTCAATGTGAACGACACATGGAATATCCCGGCTTATCTGGCCACCTACGGGCCGGTGGAGCTGGACGGCCACACCATAGACACCATTACCATAGAGCCCCACCAAGTCCAGCTGCGGGGTTACTGGCAGATGGAGGAGGCCAAGGAGTTAGAGAAGCTGGTGCTGGTTTGTGGGGACGAGGAAATTACCTTTTCGAAGCCGTATTATGATCATATCAATGGGGCAGAGCTGGGTACGGTGTTCCTGAACCCAGTGTGCCAGGAAAGCTGTATTCCCATGAAGTTCACAGCCCTAAAGCTGGGCAATGAAGAGCTCTCTTTCCGCCAGATTGCGTACTTGGGGGATGCGCCGGGTTAGGGGGGGCGCAATCCTCAGCCAATGGTAGAAAGCGGTATGGAATCCAGGGGCTTACCCCTGGATTCTTTTGTTTGTTGCCTGCCAGAGAAGCGGCGCGATTTGGACGAGCCACTCTTCTTTCTCCCTTTTTCCCCAGTTCTCACAACCTCCGTAAGAATTTCGTAAGAAAATCATCGCGTTGTACTTAATCTGTTCATATTATCCTTTATAAAAGGAAGAGGGCGGGGAATATTATGCCTGCTCTTACCCGGGAAAGGATGTTGAACCCATGAAAACCCTAACATACATCAATATAATTATCGCAGTAATTATGGGGCTAAGCTGCTGCTACCAGGCGGTTTATACCCTGCTGCGCCTGCGGGGCAAGGGCCGGCAGTTTACCGCCCGCTCCCTTTGCCGCTATGCAGTGCTTATTGCGGCTAGAAACGAGTCGGCTGTGATTGGCCAGCTGATTGACAGCATAAAGGCCCAAAAGTATCCGGCAGAGCTGGTGGATATCTATGTGGTAGCCGATAACTGTACAGACAATACCGCCCTGGTTGCCGCCCAGCATGGGGCGGTTGTATATAAGCGGCAGAATAAGCTGCAGGTAGGCAAGGGCTATGCCTTGAATTTTCTTTTAGGCAAAATTTCTCAGGACCATGGGGATAAAGCCTATGATGGTTTCTTTGTGTTTGATGCCGACAACCTGCTGAGCTCTCAGTATATTGCTGAAATGAACAAGGTGTTCTCTAATGGCTGCCCGGTGGTAACCGGATACCGGAACGCCAAAAATTACGGTGACAACTGGATTTCTGCTGGCTATGGACTGTACTTTCTTAGAGAATCAGAATACCTAAACCGCCCCAGGGATTTTCTGGGCACCAGCTGCGCGGTTTCTGGCACGGGCTTTTTATTTTCTGCCCAGCTGCTGGAAAAGCTGGGGGGCTGGAACTATTTTGCCCTGACCGAAGATTTGGAGTTCACCCTGGACCTGCTGTGCCGGGGAGAGAAAATTGCCTATTGCCACTCTGCTGTTCTGTATGACGAGCAGCCTACAGGTTTCCGCCAGTCGGTAGAGCAGCGGGCTAGGTGGATGCGGGGGCTGATGCAGGTTTTGGGCAAAAGCGGCGGCAGAATTATGCGGACCATGCTGGGCAACTTTGCCTGCTACGACCTGATTATTACCCCCATGTGCGGGGTGCTGATGGGCATTAGCTTTGTAATGAATACCATTATGTTTGCCGTAGGGCTGGCAAGCCCTCAGCTGGAAACCGGGCCAGTAATTCTCAGCGCCCTACTGGCCTTGGCGGGAACCTATGTGTTCCTATTCTTCACCGGGCTGATGATCTTGGCAACAGAGTGGCGGCTGATTCCCAGTACCACCCGGAGAAAGCTGTTATTCAGTCTGACCTACCCCTTCTTTATGGCCAGCTTTATGGCGTCGCTGATGGTGGCCATGAGCGGCGCGGTAGAGTGGAAACCTATCCGGCACACAGTAGCGGTAAGCATTGGAGAGCTGGACGGACGCAGATAGAGGAAAAAAGACCAAAAAAAGGACCCGGTATTGAAACCGGGTCTTTTTTTACAATTCCACTGCCTGAGCCCTAGCGCCCCCCTGGGCGTTTTGGGAAACCTGAATCCGGTTGCCAATTCGGTTCTGCAGCTCCTGTACATGGGAGATGATCCCGATCATCCGTCCACCGGTCCGCAGCAGGGCCAAGGCCTGCATGGCCTGGTCCAGGCTTTCCCCGTCCAGAGAGCCAAAGCCCTCGTCAATAAAAATAGAGTCCAGACCAACGGCCCCAGAATGGCTCTGCACAACATCGGAAAGTCCAAAGGCCAGAGAGAGAGAGGCCAAAAACTGTTCGCCGCCAGAAAGCGTCTCAATGGACCGGGGCAGCATGGAGGCGCCGTCCATTACCTCAATATCCAGCCCCCCTAAGCTCCGGCCGGTTTTTGGCCCGGCTACCCGGCGCAGGGCGTAGCGGCCCCGGCTTAGCCGGGAGAAGAACTGGTTGGCACTGACTAAAACCTCATCCAGAGTTACGCTGAGGGCATACTGAAGAATGGGCGTATGGTAGAGGTTGTTTCCGCTAAGACCCTGGCTTAGCCGTGCCGTGCGGCCAAACTGCTGGTCTAACTCCTCTAGTTTCCGGCATAGCTCCTGTACGGAGCCTAGAGCCGCCCTTTGGGAGCGCAGACGGCTATGTACCTCTCCTAACTGCCTGGAAACCCTTAGCCCCCTCTCCCGCAGCTCTTCCGCGGACCTTTCCAGGGTGTTCAAATCCGGCGGCTGGGGCCAGTCTGCCTGAACTGCCTCCAAGGCTTTGCTGGCCTTTTCTGAGGATTCCAGGGCTAAGGCCAGGGCTTCTTTGGCTTTGGCCAGTTCTTGCCGGGCGCCCTCCGCTTCTTCCCGCAGGTGTGCGGCCTGCTGGGTACATAAGCGGCTTTTCTTCTCTTGTTCTCGAATAGAATGTTCCAGTGCCTGGGGATCGCTGCCCCCTAAGGCAGCCCTTGCCTCCTTAGCCAAGCGTTCCAGCTCCCTGGCCTGGGCCTCTATACCGGATATTTCCGTCCGAAAAGCTGTCTCCTGAGCTGCCGCGGATTCTTTTTCCTGAGTGAGAACAGCCAGCTTTTCTCTGGCCTTACCCAGATTGCCGGCCATTTTTCGGGCGTGCTCCACCTGTTCCTTCAGTTTTTGGCAAGCCATTTCTATTGCCTGCCTGGTTTCTTTCTCTTGCTCCTGAGGACCAAGCTCCTCTAGCCGGGCTTTGGCCCGGGCAAGATCCTCTTCATAGGAGGCGGCAAGGGCAGTGGCTTCTGCCAACTGGTCCCGGGCTTGGCGCTCCCTAGAGCGCAGGGCTTCCAGTTCTTGCGGTGGCAGCAGCCCTTCCCCGGCTTGGTGGGCGGGGGAGGGGTGGTGTATCGAGCCACAGACTGGACAGGGTTCTCCTTCCCGCAAAGAGCCCGCAAGGCCCAAAGCCGCATTTCGCCGGAGCATTTCCTCCTGCCCAGCCAAACGCAGGGCCAGGCTTTCGGCGTCTAGCCTACAAGATTTTTCCCTGGAACGGCCAGCCTGCAGGGCCTTTTCCCCAGCTTCCGCCTCCTTCCGGCGTTTTTCCAGCTCGTCCAGGGAGGCCAAGCGCTTTTCCAGCTGCTGCCGCTTTTCCATGAGTTCTGGCAAGCGGGCGCTTTCCTCCTGGCAATGCTTTTCATATGTGAGGCCAGAGGCAATGCGTTCGCCTAGCTGTTTTTGCTGCTCCTGCAAAAGCCGTAGTTCTCTTTGTTTGGCCTCTTGGGTTTTCCGAATCTGCCCAGCTTTTTTCTCGGTCTCTTGGGCGCTTTTTAGGGCATTCAGCTGCCCAGTTAGCCGTTCCTGGTCCTGGGCAGCGGCAACCGCCTCTTTTTGCAGCCGCTCTGCCTGGGTCCGTTTTTCTTCAGCCTGGGGGATTGCTGCCTGAGCCTGGGCAGCCCGTATGTTGGCCTGGTCCAGCTGGAACTTGGCAGAAGAGGCAGCCTTGCTCAGCCGGTCCCATTCTACTGCCGATTTTACAAGCGAATCCGCGGCAGCCAAGGCTTTTTTTCCCTCTTCCTGCTCCTTGGCCAACTGTTCCGCCAGGTTATTTTGGGCTTTTACAGAGCTCTCTAGTGCCTGCACAGTATCCGCCCCCTCTTGGCGGAGCAGGGTATCGCGCATATTGGCAGTATCCCGAATCTCCAGCTCCAGTGCCTTTTCCCGCTGGTGAAACCGTTCCCGCAGCCGCTCCCAGATTTGGGCGGAAAATAGGGTTCGCAGGATTTCCCCTTTTTCCTTGGAGTTCGCCCGAAGAAGGCGGAGAAAGTCCCCCTGAGGTAAAACAATCACTTGGGCAAACTGTCTGTAGTTCAGGTGCAGCAGTGCCTCGGCCTGCCGGGTAACAGCGGAAGCGCTGCCGTGTTCCAAAAGGACAGGCCCCTCTTCTTCCAGCAAAAAGCACTCATGACTCTCGTGGAGCTCGACGTTTTTTGTGCGGCGGTTCACCTTGTGAAATTGGCTGCGGCGAAAGCGGTAGCTCTTCTCGTTTAGGGAGAAATCCAGTTCTACCAAGGTGGGTAAATCTTGAGGCGCGCGCATACAGCGCATATCGGCAAACTCCCGGTGCCCGCCGGTAGCCTTACAGAAAAGAGCAAAGCTGATGGCGTCCAGCAAAGAAGTTTTTCCGCCGCCGGTGGGCCCGGTAATTAGGAAAATACCCGCGGAATCAAAAGGAGTAAAGTCGATTACAACAGGAGATATGTATGGGCCAAATGCCTGTAGAAGCAGGCGAAGGGGTTTCATGGCGGGCACATCCTTTCTGGCAGAAATTTTTCTGAATTGCATGTGTGCTTAACGATGCACACCCTGGAGGAAGAGGGCGAAAGGGGCCAATGGCTGAAAAACGCAGAAGAGCGCCCCGATTTGTTCCGGGACGCTTTCCCATTGCCTACTTATACAGCTGCACCCCGCCCTTTTCCACCTGTTGGTATGCCTCCCCAAAATCCAGGCCCAAAGCCTGAAAGCTGGGGAAAATATCGGAAAGGGGCACCATTACAAAGGCTCGCTCCAGAATTCCTGGATGGGGGACCCGCAGCTTAGGCGTATTGCTTGCAAAGCCCTGGTAAAGCAGAAGGTCAATGTCTATGGTTCTGGCCCCATGATACTCCTGGCGCACCCGGCCCAGCCGGTCCTCTAGAGCCAGGCAAAGCTCCAAAAGCGTTTCCGGTTCCAGCTCTGTGTCCAAAAGCACACAGCAGTTCAGATAATCCTCTTGGGGGGAGATAACGTCAAAGGGCGCTGTTACATAAATATTGGACATAGCCAGCAGCTTTGTGCCCGGCAGCTCTTCCAGCCCGGTGATGGCAGAGGCAAGGTTTTCTTCCCGGTCTCCCAGGTTTGTCCCAATTCCTAGCACGGCCTGCATGGCAAAGGCCCCCTTTCCGTTGGCCGGGCGCAGCAGATCTCCACGGCTACATAGTCAAAGCTGGCGTTCATGGGGGCCTCTGGTTTTTTTAGCAGCACACAGATCTCCTGCACCGCCGGGTGCTCTGCCAAAACCCCTTCGCATACAGCCTGGGCCGCCCGCTCAATCAGATTGTACTTTTCCTGGGTGAATACCCTGGATACAGTTTTCCGGACCGCCGCGTAATTTACTGTGTCAGCCAGGTCGTCGCTTTTCCTGGCTCGAAGCAGATCGGCTTTCATGGTAATATCCAGAACAAAATTCTGGCCATTTTCCTTTTCCTCTGGGTTTACCCCATGGTAGGCAAAAATTTCTAAGCCCTTAATGATAATTTGATCCATTTCAAACGCCTCCTAATTCCATTGCTTCAGCGCGTCTGCCATCCTAGCCGCCTGCACAGCCTCTTTTACATCATGCACCCGGACCATATCCGCCCCTGCCAAAATAGCGGCGGTATGGGCGGCAAGGGTAGCCGGCAGCCGCTGGGCAAAGGGCGGGTTGCCGCAGGGGGCTCCGGTTACCCGTTTTCGGGATGCGGCCATAAGGCATGCCACCCCAGGCAGCTTTGCCTCCCTCAGCCGGGCGATTAAGGCATAATTTTCCTCCATGGTTTTGCCAAAGCCAATGCCGGGATCCATACACAGCAGTTGGGGCTGGATTCCAAATTTTCCGGCAGCCTCCATTCGGTTTCCAAAAAAGCCCTTGGCCTGCTCCAAGATATTCCCGCCCTCTCCGCCTTTGGGGTACATGACCACACAGCCGCAGCCGGAGCCGGCTACAGCCCGAAGCATTTCCTCCCCAAAGCCGCTGACATCGTTGATGATATCCGCCCCGGCGGCCAGTGCCTTTTCTGCCACCTGGGGGTAAAAGGTATCTACAGAGATGGCGGCTTCGGTTTCTGCCGCCACTCTGGGCAGGATCTCCCGAAGCCGGAGCCACTCCTCCTCTGGGGATAAAGGGGTATAGCCTGGCCGGGTAGACTGGCCCCCGATGTCTATGATATCCGCGCCCTGGGCCTCCATTTCTTTTGCCCGGGCCAGTGCCTTTTCCGGCTCGAAATATTGCCCCCCGTCAGAAAAGGAATCGGGGGTAATGTTTAGAATCCCCATAACATAGGTTCTGCTTAGGGGAAACCGCCGGCTCTTTGCCTGGAAAGCTCCAGGAGCTTTTGGGGATTTTATCAATTCACCGGCTCTCCTTTACATACATATTTCATTCCGCCGGACACTGCCTAAGTAAACAGGGGTTTCCGAAGCCAGCACCTGGCGGACCCGGCCCCGAAGCTGGATGGGGACAAGAGGCATGGCCTCTGCTTCTTCTGGCAGAACCCAAACACTGCCGGTCTGCTGAAAATCTAGTTCGGCTTTGGCTTTAGGGGCATTGGGGCAAAGCCTTACCAGAAAAATATGCATGACCCGGTGGCAGTACTGGGGAAACCTGGCCTGCATATCTGGGTTGGTAAAGATTTCTTCCGCCATGGCCGCAAAGCGGATGGGCTCCGCGGTAAAGCCTGTTTCCTCCAGCACTTCCCGAACCACCGCCTCCTCCATAGTCTCTAGAGGATGCTGGCCTCCGCCAGGCAGGTCATAGTACACGCTGCCAGTGCTGTCTAGGTGGCTGTTCAGCAGCAGCTTTCCCTGATCCAATAGCAAGGCTTTGGCAGAGTTACGGATTATTACGTCCGGAACACTTGTCATAGAGCTTCTCCTTTCCATTTTCCCCGTACCAGATTGCTTGGGGACATCCGGCCAAGGCCAATACAGTGGCTAGGTCTTTCCATATTTACCCAAGGGATTCCCCTTTTGGGCAGTGCCTGAGAACAGTTGGCGTCCAGTGGTTTTCCGCCCGATCATGCCTTTTCCGCCATGCTGAAGATCAGGTGCCTGGTATCTGCCCAGCCTAAACAGGGGTCGGTGATAGACTTTCCGTACACCCTTTCCCCATCAATGGCCTGGCAGCCTTCTTCCAGGTAGCTTTCTACCATAACCCCTTTAATTAGGCGCTTGAGCGCCGGGTTATGGCTGCGGCTGTGGAGTACCTCGCTGACAATGCGCACCTGTTCTTTGTATTGTTTGTTAGAGTTAGAATGGTTTACATCTACAATCACTGCAGGATTGGCCAATTCTCTGGCGCAATACAGATCATGCAGACGAATTAAGTCTTCGTAGTGGTAGTTGGGCACACAGGTCCCGTACTTGTCCACGCCACCCCGAAGAATGGCATGGGCTAGAGGGTTCCCCGCTGTGGTGGCGTCCCATCCCCGGTAGAGAAAGTTGTGGGAGCTCTGGGCCGCTTGGATGGAGTTGAGCATAACGGCCAGGTCGCCGCTGGTAGGGTTTTTCATGCCCACAGGGATATCCATGCCGCTGGCGGTAAGCCTGTGCTGCTGGTTCTCTACCGACCGGGCCCCTACAGCCTCGTAGCAGAGCACATCGTCTAGGTAGCTTCGGTTTTCAGGGTACAGCATCTCATCGGCTGCGGTTAGGCCGCACTCCTCCATTACCCTAATATGCATCCGGCGGATGGCGATGATTCCTTCCAGCAGGTCAGGGGCTTTATCTGGAGAGGGCTGGTGGAGCATTCCCTTATATCCCTGGCCAGTGGTCCTGGGCTTATTGGTGTAAACCCGGGGGATAAGGACCAAACGGTCCTTTACCGCCTCGTTAATTTCCGCTAAGCGGTGGACATATTCCAGCACGGCGGTTTCGTTATCTGCCGAGCAGGGGCCAATAATAACTAGGAATTTATCGGATTCCCCCTGGAAAACTGCCCGAATCTCCTGGTCGCGCCGGGCCTTAATAGCCTGTACTGCCGGAGAAAGGGGATACTGGGCTTTTAAATCGGCAGGCAGGGGAAGTTGGCGGTTCAGTGTCATAGATATGGGTATCACGCTTTCTGTTATAGAATGGCAGAGCAGCTCCAGCTATTTGCTGGGCTTATTGGGGCAAAAGCCCAAAGCAAAGAAGCCAGAGGTCGCAAAAGGGTCTAGAGTCTGTTTGAAAGCTCCGAAATACTGTTTGTGTTCACCAGAAATCCAACATTTCTCCGGTTTCCAAACAGACTCTAGGGAAGTGCTCTCTGGAAAAATACCACAAGACATGGCGGGAAGATTTGGCCCTCCCGTGGAGTCCCGCCTCTTCCTGCCGGCATCTCTGGCCTGGCTCTTTTTTGTTACATAAAGTATTCCACCCCAGACCTAAACAGCAGCTGGTCTTTATGCCCGGGCACGTTTTTGTAAAGATCCCGGCCCCGGCGCTCCGAGTGGCCCATCTTGCCCAATATCCGGCCGTCTGGGCTGGTAATGCCCTCTATGCCGCATACCGAGCCATTGGGGTTCCATAGAATATCCCCGCTGACCACCCCATCGGGATCTACATACTGGGTGGCGATTTGGCCATTGGCGATTAACTGGCCTAGGGTGTCTTTATCCGCCACAAAGCGGCCTTCCCCATGGGAAATGGGAATGGTGTGCATATCCCCAGCCTGTACGCCCCGCAGCCAGGGGGATTTTACGCTGGTTACCCGGGTGTACACCATGCGGGAGGCATGGCGGCCAATGGAGTTAAAGGTTAGGGTGGGGGCCTTGGGATCCGGCTCTGTAATTTTTCCGGTAAGCACCAGCCCCAGCTTGATTAGGGCCTGGAAACCGTTGCAGATGCCGAGAATCAGCCCGTCCCGGTTTTCCAGCAGATCCGCCACAGCCTCCGCGATCCGGGGGTTGCGGAAAGTGGTGGCAAGGAATTTTCCCGAGCCCTCGGGCTCGTCGCCACCAGAGAAGCCTCCGGGCAGCATAATAATCTGGCTTTGGCGGATGGCCTTTTCCATGCGGGCAATGGTCTCCTCAATGTCACTGGGGGCGAGGTTTTTCACCACCAGCACCTCCGCCTGACCCCCAACCTTCTCAAAAGCCCGGGCCGAGTCTGTCTCGCAGTTTGTCCCAGGGAAAGCGGGGATGAACACCCGAGGCTTGGGAGTCTTAATGGCTGGGGAAGACTTGCTTCGCTGGGTGTAAAGGGGTACGTCCGCGGGCACTGGGGCGGGGGCGCTGTAATTGGGAAACACCTTCTCTAAGGTGCCCATCCAGGCGGCAATCAGCCGGTCTACCGGAGTCTTTTGGCCCTCCAGCTCTACATAATTGCAGCCAGTGGTTCTGCCCAGCAGAGTCCCGGATTCTATTTGGGCCTCTGTAGAGAGAGCCACAACCAGCGCGCCCTGCTGGGGGGCGTAAAGAGTGGCAGGGGAAAGGCCCTTTTCAAACTTAAACCCTAGCTTATTGCCAAAGCACATGCGCATAGCGCAGGCAGCGGCGCCGCCCTCCCGAACCACGCCGGCAGCAACGATATCGCCACAGTGAATATGATTTTCAATGCTGGCATACAGGGCCTTTAGCCGGTTCCACTCAGGCATTCCGTCCTTGTCCTTTGGTATGGGCAGCAGCACCAGCTGGGTTCCCGGATCCCGCACACAGGCGGAAAGGCTGCGGCTGGCCTTTGCCATGGTAACGGCAAAGCTGACCAGCGTGGGAGGAACATCGAGATCTTCAAAGGAACCGGACATGCTGTCTTTTCCGCCAATAGAGGGCAGGCCCATACCCAGCTGGGCAGAAAGGGCGCCCAGAAGGGCGGCGGCAGGCTGGCCCCACCGGGCCGGCTCCTGATGCAGCCGGGGGAAATACTCCTGGAAAGTAAGCCGGGCTTTTAGGGGATTGGCCCCTACGGCGGCCAGCTTGGAAAGGCTCTCTACCACCGCGTAGGCAGCGCCCATAAAGGGAGAATACCTGGCCACACCGGGAATATAGCCGTAGCCCATGGCTGTGCAGTCATCGGTAAGGCCTGGGCCCGGCACAGGAATCTTTGCCACCATAGCCTCCTCTGGGGTAAGCTGATACCTGCCGCCAAAGGGCATAAGCACTGTGGCTGCCCCAATGCTGGAATCGAACCGTTCGCAAAGGCCTTTTTGGCAGCAGACCTCCAGCCGGGCCAGGTTGGCCTCTAGGGCTTCCGCGCCTGTTTTTCCCGCCAGAGCCTGGGGCACTGCTTCCATATAGTTTTCCCCAGAAGGGGCGGGTATTTTCGCGTTGGCATTTTGGGTAACGCCGTTGGTGTCCAAAAATGCCCGGGAAAGATCCACCACTTGGTCCCCCCGCCACTGCATTTTTAACCGGGGCAATTGGGTAACCACGGCCACAGGCTGGGCATCCAGGTTTTCGTCCCCGGCCAGCTTGCGGAACCTTTCCACGTCCTCTGGGGCAAGCACTACAGCCATGCGCTCCTGAGACTCGGAAATGGCCAACTCTGTGCCGTCCAGCCCCTCGTACTTTTTGGGCACCTTGTCCAGGTCTATTTCCAAGCCAGGGGCCAGCTCGCCAATGGCCACGCACACGCCTCCCGCGCCGAAATCGTTGCAGCGTTTAATCAGCCGGGCGGCAGAGGCGTTTTGAAACAACCGCTGAATTTTCCGCTCTGTAGGGGGATTGCCTTTTTGCACCTGGGCCCCGCAGACCTCCACGGATTTTTCTGTGTGGGCCATGCTGGAGCCGGTGGCCCCGCCAATGCCGTCTCGGCCGGTGGCTCCGCCCAGCAGCACGATCACATCCCCGGGCTTGGGCTCTTCCCGGCGGACATTCTCCTTTGGGGAGGCCCCGATTACCGCGCCGATCTCCAGGCGCTTGGCCACATAGCCGGGGTCGTACAGCTCGGTAACCTGTCCTGTGGCCAGGCCAACTTGGTTGCCATAGCTGGAGTAGCCGGCAGCGGCCCCGGTGGTAATCTTGCGGGTGGGCAGCTTGCCGGGCAGGGTTTGGTCGTAGGGCAAAGTGGGGTCGCCGGAACCGGTAACCCGCATGGCCTGGTATACATAGGCCCGGCCGGAAAGGGGATCTCGAATTGCGCCGCCCAGGCAGGTGGCCGCCCCGCCGAAGGGCTCGATCTCGGTGGGATGGTTGTGGGTTTCGTTTTTAAACTGGATCAGCCAGGTCTCTTCTCTGCCGTCAATGGTAATGGGGGCCTCTATGGAGCAGGCGTTGATCTCGTCGCTGATGTCCAAATCGGGCACTAGGCCTTTTTTTCGCAGATATTTCCCGCCAATGGTGGCCATATCCATCAGCGAGACCGGCCGGTCGGTTTGGCCGTAAAGCTCGTCCCGCAGAGCCAGGTAATCGGCCAAGGCCTTTTCAATGGCCTGGCTTAAGGGGCCCTGGTCGATTTCAATATGGTTGAGCCGGGTAAGGAAGGTGGTGTGCCGGCAGTGGTCGCTCCAGTAGGTATCAATTACCCGCAGCTCGGTAACGGAGGGATCCCGATGCTCCTGGTCCCGGAAATAGTCCCGGCAGAACAGGAGATCGTCCAGGGTCATGGCAAAGCCCATAGAATGGAAATACGCCTCCATCTCCTCTTTGCTCCAGCCGGTAAAGCCCGCCACCCTTGCCACGTTTGCCGGAGGGGGCGCGGTAAGGGCCAGGGAGTGTGGCATGGCGAGGCTTGCCTCCCGAGACTCCACCGGGTTGATTAGGTAGGCCTTTACCTGGTTCAGCTCTTTTGGAGAAAGAGGGCCTTTCAGGCCAATGATCTTGGCAGTGGCCACCTGGGGCCGTTCCCCTTGGGTAAGCAGCTGAACACACTGGGCCGCGGAGTCCGCCCGCTGGTCGTATTGGCCGGGAAGATACTCCATGGCAAACACCTGGTACTCTTCGGGCAGGGAGAAATCTTGGGGATAGACATTGTCCTGGTTGGGCTCGGAGAGGATGGTTCTGGCCGCGGCATAGAATTGGTCTGGCGTTAGGCCATCCACATCGTAGCGGTTGAGAATGCGCACCTCTTCCAGGGCGGCGAGCCCTAAATTTTCCTTTAGGTCGGCCAAAAGATGGGCGGCCTCCACCTGAAAGCCTTGCTTTTTTTCCACAAAGATTCTGGTAACCATAGTAAAAACCCTCCATTGCGCCGGCCGGCGCGGTCTTACAATTTTTTATGGCGCTCCCGTTGTTCCGGGGCTGGCAGCATGATGGCCCGCGCCGGAGCTTTTTGGAACTTTTGCGCTTGAGCCCATTATAGCACAATTTTCCCGATATGGCTATCTTTTTTGCGGGAGGAATCCACAGAGGCCATTGTGCTTACAGTGGCCTCTTAGCTGGTGTGCCCCAAAGGAAAATCTGGGAGTGTGCAGCCGGGGAGATAAAGGTAAGCAAGAGAAGAAAAACCGCAGCTCTCAGATGCCGTGAGAAA